>NZ_FPAQ01000029.1 GCF_900116405.1 Halomonas saccharevitans
CGTGCACCTCGGCGATGCCGCCGACAAATGGTGGCCCACCTTGCTGAAGGGGCTGCCTCGGCTGACGGCCTTGGCCTGACACCCAGCGTCACCAAGATTGACTCGCCAAGTAAGGCGGCCACAACGGAGGTCGACGGCCACGGCTGCGCCGGCGCCAGACATCAATTCCTGATCGTTATGAAAAGATCGGCCAAAAGCCGAATCGGGTATATGCCAACCGTCTACCAAGCGACCGCATGAGGTTGAAGCAGGTCGGTACCGGCAATCGATGGACTCAACACGCTCGTTCTGTGCCCTGATGAATGAGGCGGGTAGATAGCATCGCATCAGTTGAAATGGCACCCGGCTGACGGGATGTGAACCAGTGCGCCATTATGGCAGCTATTACTGTGCCGAACAGCGGGCGGCCAACAGCCAGTCCGCGCGCCCCCATCAACAGCAAGTATGTCATCCCGATCGGTTCCCGCATCGCCTGTTCAGGGGGCGCCATCTTGCCGAATTCTCGCCGCCCTGTGGGGTGGCATCGTTCAGGACGATCGCCTGGGCCACTGCGACGTCGCTCAGGGCACCGCGATCAGGGCACCACAATCAGGGGAATCGGCAGCCGCGCCAGCAGGTCGGGGTCCTGCTCGGCCAGCCGCGCGAGCCGAGGGCGATGCAGCAGCAGCGCGCCGCTGGTCGCCCGCCGGAGCCGGTGCTCGAGCTCACGCGCATTACTCGCCTCCAGGACCTCCTCGCCCTCGAACAGCCGCGCCAGGACCTCGGGGACCTCCATGCGGTAGGGCGCCTGCGCTTCCGCTTCGGCCAGGGTGCGCAAGGGGCCGTGAGCCAGCGGCAACCGCTCATCCCAGATGATCACCGTGCAGGGCGCCTCCAGCATCAGGGCGCGGCTGGTGGAGCCCAGCCGCACGCCCCAGTGGCTCGAGAAGCCGGCCTTGCCGAGCATCAGCACGTCCCCTGGCCCGGCCAGGGCCTGCGCCTCGCTGACGATGGCGCCACGACTGATCCTGAGTTCGTGGCGAAGCTCCCGACCGGACACCGCGGCCTCCAGCGCCTCGGCCACACGGCGGGCCTGGCGCGCCTGGCCGACCACGAGGTCGTCGCGAGAGCGCCGGCGCGCCCGCCCGGAGACCGCCCCGATCTCCCGGGCGAAGGGGAAGCCGGCGCTGCTCACGAGCTCCTGATCCTCGACGAACAGCGCCACCAGCTCGGCGTGGGGGGCCACGGCAAGATCCACCGCGGCGGCCAGCGCGGCCAGGCTGTGGCGCGAGGCATCGAGCAGGGTCAGCACCCGGACGACCCTGACCGCCTGGCCGGCCGAGCTGGGGCTCGGATCGTCTCCGAGCGGCGGTCGCGCCTCGTCAGGGGGCATCGTCATCCTCCTCGTTCTCTTCCTCTATTCTTTCCTCTTGCGCGGCCTCGCCGTCGGCAAGGCCGCGCTCCGCCCGCCGGGCGTGCGTCACCGCTTCGCGGAACTGTGCCAGGCGCTCGGCCACCCGCGCCTCGAGACAGCCTTCGGGGAAGCGCCCCTGTGCGTCGAGTTCGCCGATGGGCAGCCCGGTGAGCAGTGACAGGGCCTCGTCCACCCGGGAGATCGCGAAGACCCGAAAGCACCCCCGCTCAATGGCTGCACGCACCTCGGCCTTGAGCATCAGGTGCTCGACGTTGGTCCTCGGCAGGATCACCGCCTGACCCGACAGCGTGCCGCGGGAGCGGCAGACATCGAAGAAGCCCTCGATCTTCTCGTTCACCCCGCCCACCGCCTGGACCCTGCCGTGCTGGTCGATGGAGCCGGTCACGGCGAAGGCCTGGTCGAGCCCCACGCCGGCGATGGCCGAGACCAGGGCACAGGCCTCGGCCACCGAGGCGCTGTCGCCCTCGACGCCCCCGTAGGACTGCTCGAAGGCGAGACTCGCCGAGAGCGACAGCGGCTCCAGGGCGGCGTAGCGGCTGGCCAGGTAGCGGGAGAGGATCATCACCGCCTTGGCATGGATCCGCCCGCCGGTGCGCGCTTCGCGCTCGATATCGACCACCCGGCCCTCGCCGGGACGCGCCGTGGCGGTGATGCGCGTGGGCTGGCCGAAGGCGGACTCGCCCAGCTGCATCACCGCGAGGCCGTTGACCTGGCCGACCACGTGTCCCTCGGTGGCGACCATCAGGGTGCCGCGGGTGAACAACTCGTGGCTGCGCTCGCGCAGACGCCCCGCCCGCCAGAGCTGCTGCGCCACCGCCTTTTCGACATGGGCACGATCGATCACCCGGTCCTCCGCCTCGCCGGCCCAGTGATCGGCCTCCAGCAGCAGGTCATGGAGGTCGCGGTGGCGCGCCGTCAGCTTGCGCTGGTCGCCGGCCAGGCGGCTGGCGCGTTCGATCACCGCGGCCACGCCCTCGCGGTCCAGGGGGCGAAGCGCCGCGGTGCGCGCCAGGGTCGCCACCATGCGGGCGTAGAAGGCCTCGTGCTCAGGGTCACGATCGAGCTCGTCCTCGAGGTCGGCCTGCACCTTGAACAGCTCGAGAAACTCCGGGTCATGCTCGCAGAGCAGGTAGTAGAGCAGGCGGTCGCCGAGCAGCACGATCTTGACGTCCAGCGGAATCGGCTGCGGCTCGAGGGTCACGGTGCTGATCAGGCCATAGGCCTGCTCGAGGGACTCGGTGCGGATCTCGCCGGCCCGCAGCACCCGCTTGAGTGTCTCCCAGGCCCCCGGCTGGGTGAGCACGCCACGCACGTCCAGCACCAGGTAGCCGCCGTTGGCGCGATGCAGGGCACCGGCGCGGATCAGCAGGAAGTCGGTGAGCAGGGTGCCGTTGTGCACGTGGTGCTCGATGCGTCCCACCAGGTGCTGATGGCTGGGCAGATCCTGATGGATCACCGGGGCTCCCTTGGCCTCGGCGTTGTCCACCAGCAGGTTGATCTGGATGCGGCTGTAAAGCGCCTCCGCCGGTATCTCGGGGTCCTCCTCGATGAAGGACTCGGCATTGAACAGGATCGCCTCGCGAATCGCCTCGAGATGGGTGATGACGCCCGGCTGGGCGGCGTAGCGCTCCTTGAGCTCTTCAAGCGGCGCGTCGATGACCGATTCGAGCATCTCCGCATTGAGCGCACTGGCCTGCTCGCGCAGCTGCTTGGCCAGACGGGGCATCCGGCGAATCGCCAGGGTGAGCGTGCGCTGCAGCTCCTCGACCTTGTGCTCGATGCGCTCGCGCTCCTCGGCGGGGAGTGCCTCGAAGGCTTCCGGAGCCATCATCTTGTCGCCATCGGCCGGCGCGAACGTGAAGCCGTTGGGGGTGGAAAGCAGCAGGATGCCGTGCTCGCGGGCCTCGCCACGCACGCTCTCGACGGCATCGCGCTGTCGCTCGCCCATGGCCTGCTTCAGCTCGTGGAGGCGGTTCTGGTACTCCTCGCTCTCGAAGACTGCGGGAATGGCGCTACTCAGCTCCTCGATCAGGCCGTCCAGATCCTCGCGCAGCGTGCGACCCATGCCGGCCGGCAGGGAGAGCACCAGCGGCACGGCCGGATCATCGAAGTTGTAGCGAAAGCACCAGTCCCCGGGCGCGGGGCCACGCTTGGCCCGCTCGGCGAGAAAGCGCCCCACCAGGCTCTGCCGGTCGTGTCCGGGCGACCCCAGCACGAAGAGGTTGAAGCCGTCGCTGCGCATCGCGGTGCCGAAACTCAGCGCGTCCCGGGCTCGCTCATGCCCGCTGAGCAGGTCCAGCGACTCGAGTTCGCTGGTGATCTCGAACGCGAAGGCCTCGGTGGCACAGCGTCGATAGACTTGGGTGACCTCCAGGGGCTCCAGCATGGTCGCTCTCCTCTACCCTTCCCCCTTATAACTGGCTCGCCGCCATCGCGCCGTCAGCGCAGGATGTCGTGGATCACCTCACGGATGATGTCGTTGGTGATATCGACCAGCACGGCATCGGCCCCCACGCGACGCCACTCGTACCCCTCGTAGTAGGGCAGTTCGCGGCGCAGCCGCGGGTCGAAGTTCTTGGCGATCCCCGGCGGCAGGCGCTTGCCGCGCGCGAGGTTCTTGCGAATACCAGGCGGCAGGCGATCGCGCTCATCCAGATCGAGAGCATCGCGACGGCGATGGAAGATGTCGCGGATCTCGCGCTCATCGATGCGCAGGCGGCGAGCTTCCCGAACATCACGGTCGCGGTCCTGCTCTCGATCCCGGCCTCGATCCCGGTATCGATCGTCATCACGCCTCGCCTGGCGGTAGCGCTCGTCGGACCGGCCCTGACCCCGCTGGTCCTGCCCGTGCTGGCTCCGTCCCTGTCTACCCTGAACCGTCTCCTGACCCTGGCCCCTTTGCTGAACGCCGCCCTTGCCGACACCCTGTCCGTTGCCGGGTTGCGCCAGCAGCGGCGCGGCGACGAGCGCCAGCCCCAGGGCGGTGACGAACGCCAGTAAAGAGCCACAGCCGGCATATCTCATGAGACAACTCCTGATTGAGAAACGTACCCAGAGTCTAGTCACACCGGGCGCAGAACACGTGTAGCGACGGATTCGTCATCGTGCGAGAACAGGTATCATGTCAGCGATCCGAAATCGCTTTCCCTGCCTCTGCTGGAGATGTTTGAGATGATTCTGCGTTCGCTGCTCGCTTCCACCGGCCTGCTGCTCGGGGCCGTCAGCCCGCTGGCCCAGGCCGACACTCTGCGCCTGGGCATCGGCGAGTGGGCCACCGGTCAGGCCAGCACCTATGTGCTCAAGGCGGTACTCGAGGACGCCGGCCATGAGGTGGAGATCCGCTCGGTGAGCCTGGCCGCGATCTGGCAAGGGCTCTCCGTCGGCGAGCTCGATGCCTTCACCGGCGCCTGGCTGCCGGTCACCCAGGCCAGCTATTACGAGGGCCTGGCCGATCAGATCGATGATCTCGGCCCCAACCTCAACGACGCCCGCGTCGGCCTGGCCGTGCCCAGTTACGCCGAGGCGACCTCGATGGCGGACCTGGCCGAGGCCGGCGACGCCTTCGGCGAGCGTATCCACGGCATCGACCCGGGCGCCGGCATCATGGCCCTGACCGAGCGGGCCATGGAGGCCTACGGTCTCGACGACTGGCGACTGATCGCCGGCAGCGATGCCGCCATGAGCAAGACCCTGGAGACCGCGATGGGACGCCAGGAGCCGATCGTCGTCACCGCCTGGGCGCCGCATCCGGTGTTCTCGGGGCAGTCGCTGCGCTACCTGGAGGATCCCGAGGGCCTCTATTCCCAGGACGAGCGCATCCACACCGTGACGCGCCAGGGGCTCGACGAGGAGCAGCCGGAAATCACCGCCATCCTGGATCGCTTCGCCTGGAGTGCCGACGACGTCCAGGGCCTGATGGAAGCCAACCAGGCCAACGGCGACTACGAGGCCAACGCCCGCGCCTGGGTCGAGGCGCATCCCGAACTCGTCGCCGAGTGGCTGGGCGAGAACGACTGACCCCGCCCCCTCTGGTACGCGGGTCTGCCCGACGCGACACCAACAAAACCGCTTAACGACATCGCCCGGCCACACTGGCCGGGCGATGTCGCATCTGGCAATCGCCTACCGGCGCGGCCGCATTGGCGGCGCCGTCACGTTACCCTCAGGGGGTGCCGGGCTGGCTTGCGAGCATCGCCGGTGTATCGATATCCCGGTGCACGCCGTCGTCCTCGACCTCGATCTCCCGGCAGGCTTGGGGGTGGTCGGCGATCACGCCGCGGGCGCCCTGCTCGCCAGCCAGCCTGGCCAGGTGTGGCCAGAAGGCCCGGCCGAAAATCACCGGGTGTCCGGGACGCCCGCCGTGGCGGGGCCGCACGATGCGTTCAGGCGCTGCGGCCGCTGCCAGGCGCCGGCAGGTCCAGGGCGCGATGGCCGGCATGTCACCCAGCCACACCGCCGCCGCCTCGACGTCGCGCATGCCGGGGTCCTCGAGCAGCCGCGTAAAGGCATCACCGAGACTCGCCCCAAGCCCCTCGTCGGCTCGCGGGGCGACCAGCAGGCCAAGACTCGCAGGCTCGTGAGCGTCGAGCGCCAGCGAGGCGAGGCTCTCGCCGGCCAGCACGACCAGCACGCGCCGCGGCGATAGGGCGAGGCTTGCCTGAAGGCTCGCCGCCAGCAGGGGCCGACCATCCGGCAGGCGTGCCAGCCGCTTGTCGGCGGGCCCGAAGCGCCGCGAGCGCCCCGCCGCCATCATCAGGACGACGAGGCGGTTCGCGTCGTGACCCGCCCTCACAGGTCATCCCGGGCGCGGCCGCGGCGTACCCGTACGATATCGGCCATCACCGCCAGGGCGATCTCCGCCGGCGTCTTGCTGCCGAGCCCCAGGCCGATCGGCATGTGGATGCGTGCCAGCGCCGCCTCATCGAGGCCGCCGCTGCGTTTCAGGCGCTCGGCGCGGGCGGCAGAGGTCTTGTGCGAGCCCATCACGCCGATATAGAAGGCCTCGCTCGTCACCGCCTCGATCATCGTCAGGTCATCGAGGCGGGGGTCGTGGGTCAGCGCCACCACCGCGGTGGCCGCATGGCAGCCGCCGTCGGCGATGAAGGTCGAGGGCAGCGTCGCGACCCGCTCGACGCCGGGCAGGCTAAGCCCGTCGAGCGCCTCCGATCGCGGGTCGCAGACGATGACCTCGAATCCCAGCCGCTGGGCGAACTCGGCGCAGGCCTCGGCGACCGGCGACATGCCCGCCAGCACCAGCCGCGCCACGGGTCCGACTCTCAGCTGGACATGGCCCGGCCGGGCGCGGCCCGGCGACTCGCCGTTCGACGCGGGCGGCCAGATCACCCGCTCACCGAGGCCCGCATCGTCTTCGAGATACGCCGCGCCGCCTGTCAGGTCGACGTGACGCAGCGCCGGCCGCTGGCCGGTCAGCGCCGCCTCCAGGGCCGAGAGATGCGCGAGTGTCTCCTCGCCGGGCGACAGGCGTTCGACCAGCACCTCGAGGAGGCCGCCGCAGGGCAGCGTGACCCCGGGCCCGTCGAACTCTCCGCCCTCGCCATAGCGCACCCGCTGCACCGGCGACTCGAAAGCACCCTCGGCGAGGCGCTCGAGAAAATCCTCCTCGACGCAGCCCCCGGAGAGCGAGCCCACGTGGGCACCATCGCGGCGTGCCACCAGCCAGGCACCCGGCTCCCGGGGCGAGGAGCCGAAGGTCGAGAGCACCGTGCATAGCCACAGCGTCTCGCCCTGCCGCGCCCAGGCCAGCGCCTGGCGGATCACCGTCAGATCAAGGTGTTGCATGAAAGGTCTCATTCAAGAGGCCCCACCCCGGAGGCTCCGGGGCGGGGCGTGACAGCACGGGGGCGCTGCCCTGATGGAAGGCGGTCCGAGAGGACGCCCCTCTAGAGCGCGGCCTTGAGCGCCTCGGCGCGCATCGGCATGTCGCGCAGGCGCACGCCGACGGCATGCTGGATGGCGTTGGCGATGGCGGGCGCCACCACCGTGGTGCCCGGCTCGCCCAGGCCCACCGGCATGGCGTCGCTGTCGACGAACTCCAGGTCCATCTGGGGCACCTGATCCATACGCAGCGGCGTGTAGGCGTCGAGGTTCAGCGCCTTGGGCTTTCCCTTCTCGATCTCGGTGCCCTCGTAGAGCGCCATCGAGAGCCCCCACAGCAGCGAGCCCTCGAGCTGCGCCATGGCACCGTCGGGGTGTGCCAGGGTGCCGGCATCGGCCACCGTGGTCAGTCGCTCGACCTTGACCGTGCCGTCGCCGCGATCGACCCGGACTCGGGCGATGCAGGCGACCCAGGTCGGCATGCTGCGCTCCTGGCCGAAGGTCAGGGCCACGCCCATGCCGACATCGTCGGGCAGGCTGTCGCGGTCGTCCCAGCCTGCCTTGGCCATGGCCCGCTCGAGTACCGCCTTCAAGCGCTCGGCGCCGCCGAGGCTATGCGGCGCCTGGCCGGCGTTGCGGCCCTCGGCCTTGAGCAGGTTCAGCCGGAACCGCGCGGGATCCTCGCCAGCGGCCAGCGCCAGCTCGTCGATGTGCTGCTCCACGGCCCAGGTCGTCCAGCCCGGCCCCACCGAGCGCAGGTAGCCCGGCACGAAGACCTCGTGGGCCTTGTGATTCTGCTGGGCCCAGACGCGCTGGTCACCGACGTCGTACCAGTGATCGGCGCCGCTGATGGCGAAGGAGTCGACCTTGCCACCGTTCTCGACCGTCTCGGCGAGAAACGCCGGCGCCATGGCGGCCGACGGCCAGCCGGCGGCGGCGGCATGCTCGGAGGCTACCACGCGGCCGCTGTCATCGAGCCCGGAGCGAAGACGCTGCACCGAGGGCGAGCGCACGCAGTCGAAGCGAGTGTCGTCGGGACGCGTGAAGAGCATCTTCACCGGGCGCCCCAGCGCCTTGGCCGCCAGCGCCGCCGGGATGGTGTAGTCGCCATAGAGACGCCGCCCGAAGCCGCCGCCCAGGTAGTACTGGTGCAGGGTGACCTGGCTCTCATCGACCTCCAGGGCCTTGGCCAGCATCCCCACCGCCAGCGTCTGCTGCTGGTTGCCGCAGTGCACGTGCCAGTGGCCATCTTCCTCGACCACGGTGGCGTTGACCGGCTCGAGCTGGAAATGCAGCACGCTCGAGGTGGTGTAGGTGGACTCGACCACCCGGCTCGCCCCCTCGAGGCCGGCGGCGGCGTCGCCGATGTCGACGAACAGCGAGCCGTTGTCGCGGCTCGGTGCCTCGACCAGGGCATGGCCCTGCTGCTGAATGTCCGCCTCGGTGATGGCATAGCTGTCGCCGCGCTGCCACTCGACCTTCAGGGCGTCGGCGGCGCGCATCGCCGCCGAGGTGCTGTCGGCGATCACCGCGAGCCAACCCTGGCAGACGCCGGAGGGGTCGTTAAGCTCGATGGTCTGGCGATAGCCCTCGACCTGCTTCGCGGCGCTGTCGTCCACCGAGGTCGGCGTGGAGCCAAAGCGAGTCGGCGGCAGCACCGGGCGCGCATGGAGCATCCCCTCGACGCTGACGTCGATGCCGTAGATCGCCTCGCCGTTGACCTTGGCCGGCACGTCCAGGGCGCCGCCCTTGGTGCCGAGCACCCGGCGCTCGGCGGCAGGCTTCAGGGAGATCTGTTGGAGTTCTTCCTCTGAGAAGGTGCGCTCGAGCCCGGCCTGAGACACGATCTCGCCATAGCCGATCGACTGATCACCGCAGATGACCCGACCATTACGCGCGCGACAGTCGGCCGCGTCGACGCCGAGCAGTTTGGCCCCGGCCTCGATCAGCGCCATACGCCCGGCCGCGCCGGCCCGGGAGAGCGGCAGATAGCTTTGATGCACCGACCAGCTGCCGCCGGTGACCATGTAGCCCCACTTAGGGTCGCTGTCGACGTAGACCACCTCGATGGAGGACCAGTCAGCCTCGAGCTCCTCGGCGACCAGGCGTGCCAGGCTGGTAGCGACGTGCTGGCCCATCTCGGCCTTGGTGATATGCACCGTCACGGTGCCGTCGGGCGCAATGGCATACCAGATCGTCGGCTCGTAGCGCCCGGCGGCGAGCGCCTCGCTGGCGGAGCCGCTTGCCGCGCCGGCGATGCCGGAGAGACCGAAGGCGAGCATCGCCGAGCCGGCCATGGTGCCAATCAGAAAGCCGCGGCGCGAGATGCCCCGCGCGTCGTCCTGGCGCGCCTCGACGGCCGCCAGCTCATCGTCAAACCTGGCCATGGATCACCTCCTCTGCGCGGGCCGGATCGAAGACGCCGACACCGGCGGTGCTCGCCTCGCGGGCCTGAGTGATCTCGGCGGCGCGCTTGACCGCCCGATGGATACGCCGGTAGGCCATGCAGCGGCACAGGTTGCCGGCCATCGCCTCGGTGATCTCGTCGTCGTCAGGATCGGCGTTGCGGCTCAGGAAATCGGCCGCCTGCATGATCTGGCCCGACTGGCAGTAGCCGCACTGGGGCACCTGCTGCTCGCGCCAGGCCTGCTGCAGGGGATGGTCGTCGTCATCCGACAGCCCTTCGATGGTGACGATCTCGGCGCCTTCGGCGGCGGAGACCGGCAGCACGCAGGTACGCGTGGCTTCGCCATCGAGATGCACGGTGCAGGCGCCGCACTGGGCGATGCCGCAGCCAAACTTGGTACCGGTCATGTCGAGATGATCCCGCAGCACCCACAGCAAGGGGGTCTGGGGGGATACCTCGACGCTGACCGGCTCGCCGTTCAGGGTAAAACTGGCCAAGGGACTTCTCCTCAGGTGGTCGACAGGGCGGCGACTGGCGCCGCGCATGCGCCGTGAGCCGGCGTCTCTTGTAGGAAATTGATCAGGGTCAATGTTAGCAGGCTGACGATTTATGTCGACTCCGCCCCGACGTCGCCCTCAACGCCTCGCTCACGCGCCAATGAAAAACCCCGCCTCGAGAGGCGGGGTCGGTGACCGCGAAGAGCCGATGTTGGCCTAGCCGAGTGTCTCGCCAGCCAGCATGAACCAGGTCTCGAGGACCGCGTCCGGGTTCAGGGACACCGAGTCGATGCCCTGCTCCATCAGCCACTTGGCGAGGTCAGGATGATCCGACGGCCCCTGGCCGCAGATGCCGATGTACTTGCCCTGGGCGCGGCAGGCCTGGATGGCCATGGACAGCAGCTTCTTGACCGCCGGATTCCGCTCGTCGAAGAGGTGGGCGACGATGCCCGAATCGCGATCCAGCCCCAGGGTCAGCTGGGTCAGGTCGTTGGAACCGATGGAGAAGCCGTCGAAGTGCTCGAGGAACTCGTCGGCCAGCAGGGCATTGGCCGGCAGCTCACACATCATGATGACCTTGAGGCCATTCTCGCCGCGGACGAGGCCGTTGTCGGCCAGCAGCCCCACCACCTCGCGAGCCTCGTCGGGGGTACGCACGAAGGGCACCATGATCTCGACGTTGTCCAGGCCCATCACCTCGCGGACTCGCTTCAGTGCCCGGCACTCCAGCTCGAAGCAGGGGCGGAAAGACTCGGAGATGTAGCGCGCCGCGCCACGGAACCCAAGCATGGGGTTCTCTTCGCCGGGCTCGTAGAGCTTGCCGCCGATCAGGTTCTCGTATTCGTTGGACTTGAAGTCCGACAGTCGCACGATGACCCGCTGCGGATAGAAGGAGGCGGCCAGGGTGGCGATGCCCTCGACCAGCTTCTCGACGTAGAACTCGACCGGGTCCGGGTAGCCGGCGGTGCGCAGGTCGATGGTCTGCTGCAGATCGGCGGGCAGGGTGTCGTATTCGAGCAGCGCCTTGGGGTGCACGCCGATCATGCGGTTGATGATGAACTCGAGGCGCGCCAGGCCCACGCCGGCGCTCGGCAGGCTGGCGAAGCTGAAGGCGCGATCCGGATTGCCGACGTTCATCATGATCTTGAAGGGGATCTCGGGCATGGCATCGACGCTGGTCACCCGGCGGTCGAAGTCCAGCAGCCCCTCGTAGACGTGGCCGGCGTCGCCCTCGGCGCAGGAGACGGTGACGTCGCGGCCGTCGGCCAGCACCTCGGTGGCATCGCCGCAGCCGACCACGGCGGGAATGCCCAGCTCGCGGGCGATGATCGCCGCGTGGCAGGTGCGGCCGCCGCGGTTGGTGACGATCGCGGAGGCCCGCTTCATGATCGGCTCCCAGTCCGGGTCGGTCATGTCGGTGACCAGCACGTCGCCGGGATGGACCTTCTGCATGTCGTCCGGGGAGAAGACCACCTTCACCGCCCCGCTGCCGATGCGCTGGCCGATGGCCCGGCCGGAGACCAGGGTGCGGCCCTTCTCCTTGAGCTGGAAGCGCTCGAGCTTGCCGCCCTCCTGCTGGGAGACCACGGTCTCGGGACGCGCCTGGACGATGTAGAGCCTGCCGTCATCGCCATCCAGCGCCCACTCGATATCCATGGGACGCTCGTAGTGCTGCTCGATGGTCATCGCCTGGCGGGCCAGGTCCATGATCTGCTCGTCATTGATGCAGAAGCGCCCGCGGTCGGCCAGCGGCACGTCGACGGTCTCGACCGACTTGCCGGCGCTGGTGTCGTCGGTGTAGATCATCTTGATCAGCTTGGAGCCGAGGTTGCGACGCAGCACCGCCGGACGCCCCGCCGCCAGGGTCGACTTGTGCACGTAGAACTCGTCGGGGTTCACGGCGCCCTGCACCACCGTCTCGCCCAGGCCCCAGGAGGCGGTGACGAAGACCGCGTCGCGGTAGCCGGACTCGGTGTCCAGGGTGAACATCACGCCCGCGGCCCCCGTCTCGGAGCGCACCATCTTCTGGATGCCCGCCGACAGCGCCACGTTCTCGTGGGCATAGCCGCGGTGCACGCGGTAGGAGATGGCCCGATCGTTGAACAGCGAGGCGAACACCTCGTGGACGGCGCGCTTGATGTTGTCGAAGCCCTCGATGTTGAGGAAGGTCTCCTGCTGGCCGGCGAAGGAGGCGTCGGGCAGGTCCTCGGCGGTGGCCGAGCTGCGCACCGCCACCTTGAGGTTGGGGTGCATGGCGGAGAGCTTCTCGTAGCTCTCGCGCAGATACTGCTCGAAGGTCGGCGGCAGCGGGGTATCGATGACCCACTGGCGGATCTGGGCGCCCACGCGGGCGAGCTCATTGACGTCGTCGACATCCAGGGTCGAGAGGGCCTGGTTGATGCGATCGTTCAGCCCCTCGTGGGAGAGGAACTCCCGGTAGGCATGCGCCGTGGTGGCGAAACCGCCGGGGACGGTGACGCCCGCTCCGGCCAGGTTGGAGATCATCTCGCCCAGGGAGGCATTCTTGCCGCCGACTCGCTCGACATCGCCCATGCCCAAGTGCTCGAACCACTGAATGTAATCGTCCATGAGACCTCCCAGAAAAATCGTCGACGAGTGCATCACGCCGGTGGGACCGCTCGCGGGACCGACTCACAGGTCCAGCTCGCGGGCTCCCTCGCAGGTCTCCCTCGAGGGACCGGGACATGATGGGATGTTGGCGACTCTACCAGCGACCTTCCATATTCGCCATTGGTCTAACATCGAAGTCACTGGAGGATTTTTACAACAGCGGACCCATGGGCCCGTTTCCTGTAGTGGCGGGCCTCAGGAGCCACATCTCCGGGCCTTGTCGCGGCCGCGACCAGCGCCGACAATGGAGCTTCACTCGACCGGACGACAGCGACCGCCATGACCCGCACCGCCTTCTTCATCTCCGACGGGACCGGCATCACCGCCGAGAGTCTCGGCCGCAGCCTGCTGGCTCAGTTCGAGAGCGTCGAGATCCGCATGCTCACCAAGCCCTACATCGACTCTCTCGAGAAGGCCCGCACCCTGGTGGCGATTATCGAGGCCACGGCAGTGCGCGACGGCGAGCAGCCGATCATCATCGACACCGTGGTCGACGAGCAGATCCGCGCGGTGATCCGCGAGGCGCCGGGCTTCAAGGTCGACATCTTCTCGACCTTCCTGAAGCCGCTCGAGGAAGAGCTGGAGGCCCACTCCTCCTACAGCGTCGGGCGCACCCACGCCATCGGCCGCGACGACGTCTACATGGACCGCATCCACTCGGTGCACTTCGCGCTGGATAACGATGACGGGGCGCGCACCCACCAGTACGACCAGGCGGACATCATCCTGGTCGGGGTCTCACGCTGCGGCAAGACGCCGACCTCGCTCTACCTGGCGCTACAGTTCGGCATCCGCGCCGCCAACTACCCGCTCACCGAGGACGACCTGGACGAGGACGGCAGCCTCAAGCTGCCCAAGGTGCTGGCCCAGCATCGCCACAAGCTGTTCGGCCTGACCATCGATCCGCGGCGGCTGGCGGCGATCCGCCACGAGAGGCGTCCCAACAGCCGCTACAGCTCCATGGATCAGTGCGTCCAGGAGGTCGAGCAGGCCGAGGGGCTCTACCGCCAGCTGCACGTGCCCTACATTGACACCACCCGCTTCTCGGTGGAGGAGATCTCCACGCGGATGATCGCCGAAACCGGCCTGACCCGGCGCTTCTCCCCGCGCTAGCGAATCACGCCCTCTCGCCTGAGCCTGGCGATGTCCTCCGTCGTCAGCCCCATCTCGGCAAGAATGGCATCGCTGTCCTGGCCGAGCCGGGGCGGTGCGACGTCGCTGGTCAGCGCCTCGCCGTCGAAGCGAAGCGGATTGGCGACCTGGGGCACGCCGTCGATCTGACGCGCCATGCCGCGGTGGCGCACCTGGGGATCGTCGAACACCTCGGTCAGGGTATTGATGGGCCCCGCCGGAATGCCGCGCACCTCCAGCTCGGCGAGCCAGGCGTCGCGCTCGCGGCCGAGCAGTCGCGTCTGGATCATCGTCACCAGCACCTCGCGGTTATCGACCCGAGCGGCGTTGGTGGCATAGGCGGGATCCTCGGCCCACTCGGGATGGCCAAGCAGGGTCGCCAGACGCGAGAACTGGGCATCGTTGCCCACGGTAAGCACCAAATGGCCGTCGGCGCAGGCGAAGGCCTGATAGGGGACGATGTTGGGATGGGCGTTGCCGTGACGCTGTGGCGACGCCCCGCTGGTCAGGGCATTGAGGGCCTGGTTGGCCAGGGTGGCGACCTGGACATCGAGCAGCGCCACGTCGATGTGGCGCCCCCTCCCCGTCCGCTCGCGCTCATGGAGGGCCGCCAGCACCCCGACCGTGGCGTAGAGGCCGGTCATCACGTCGGTGATCGCCACGCCGGTCTTCATGGGCATGCCGTTCGGCTCGCCGGTGAGGCTCATCAGCCCGCCCATGGCCTGGATCATGAAGTCGTAGCCGGCGCGATGGGCGTAGGGCCCGCCCTGGCCGAAGCCGGTGATCGAGCAGCCGATCAGCCCCGGGTTGAGCGCCTTCAGGCTCGAGTAATCCAGGCCGTACTTCGCCAGTCCCCCGACCTTGAAGTTCTCGAGCAGGATGTCGGCTCCCTTGGCTAACTCCCTGACCAGGGCCTGGCCGCCCTCGATTGAGATATCCACGGCAAGCGACTGCTTGCCGCGGTTGGCACATAGATAGTAGGCCGCCTGGCGCTCGGCCCCGTGATCGCCGTCAAGCCAGGGGGGACCCCAGCCGCGGGTATCGTCGCCACGCGTGGGGTGCTCGATCTTGATCACCCGGGCGCCCAGGTCGGCCAGCTGCTGGCCGGCCCAGGGGCCGGCCAGCACCCGCGAAAGATCCAGCACCACGACTCCGTCGAGGGGTCGACTCATCACGGACTCCTTGGCAAGAGAGAGGTCGCGAGCGGCATGATCAGCCGGTGAAGGCCTGGATACCGGTCTGGGCGCGCCCGAGGATCAGGGCGTGGACGTCGTGGGTGCCCTCGTAGGTATTCACCGCCTCGAGGTTCATCATGTGACGGATGACGTGATACTCGTCGCTGATGCCGTTGCCCCCGTGCATGTCGCGGGCCATGCGGGCGATATCCAGCGCCTTGCCGCCGTTGTTGCGCTTGATCAGCGAGATCGCCTCGGGCACCAGCTGATCCTCGTCGATCATCCGCCCCACCCGCAGCGCGGCCTGCAGTCCCAGGGCGATCTCGGTCTGCATGTCGGCGAGCTTCTTCTGGATGAGCTGGTTGGCGGCCAGGGGGCGGCCGAACTGCTTGCGCTCCAGGGTGTAGTCGCGGGCGGCATGCCAGCAGGCCTCGGCGGCGCCCATGGTGCCCCAGGCGATCCCGTAGCGCGCCCGATTGAGGCAGGAGAACGGTCCCTTGAGTCCCTTGACGCCGGGCAGGCGGGCATCGTCGTCGACCTCCACGTCCTGCATGGCGATCTGACCGGTGACGGAGGCGCGCAGGCTGAACTTGCCCTCGATCTTGGGCGCGGAGAGGCCCTTCATGCCCTTCTCGAGGATGAAGCCGTTGACCACGCCCTCCTCGTCCCGGGCCCAGACCACGAAGACGTCGGCGATGGGCGAGTTGGTGATCCAGGTCTTGGTGCCGTTCAGCCGCCAGCCGCCGTCGATGCGGGTGGCGCGGGTGCTCATCCCGCCCGGGTCGGAGCCGTGATCCGGCTCGGTGAGGCCAAACGCCCCCACCCACTCGCCGCTGGCCAGCTTCGGCAGGTACTTCTCGCGTTGAACCTCGCTGCCGAAGGCGTGGATCGGATACATCACCAGGCTCGACTGCACGCTCATCGCGCTGCGGTAACCGGAATCGACCCGCTCCACCTCGCGGGCGATCAGGCCGTAGCTGACGTAGTTGAGCCCGGCGCCGCCATAGCCGTCGATGGTCGCGCCGAGCAGGCCCAGCTCGCCCATCTCGTTCATGATCTCGCGGTCGAAGCGCTCGTGACGGTTGGCCTCGAGCACCCGCGGCAGGAGCTTCTCCTGGCAGTAGTCATGGGCCGTCTGGCGGACCATGCGCTCCTCTTCGCTGAGCTGGTCGATCAGGCGGAGGGGGTCGTCCCAGGTGATAGGGGTGATCTGACTCATGGGGCATCCTCGAAAGGGGTGGCATTAATTTCTACATTTTCGACAAATGTAGACCAATAGTGCCTTTCTGCCAAGCCCGACGCACCTGCCACCCTCCCTTTCAGCGCCTGCTTATCGGCGCCCCGGTCGGCGCATGCGTCAGGAGGCCCGCGGCGGCAGCTGGCGACGAATCTGCCACCAGGCCAGCAGCCCGACCAGCAGATTGGCCGCGAGCAAACCGGCAAACACCCCGCTGCTGTCGGCCAGGCGACCGCCCACCCAAGCCAGCGGCACGTTGAGCACGAACAGCCGGATCACCGACAGGCGCATGGCCAGCGCCGGCCGATGCAGGGCATTGAGCGACGAGACGGCCAGGATCACCACGCCCTGGGCGCCCAGCCCCAGGGGCACTAGCCACAGGAAGCTGCGCAGCACCCCGGCCACCTCATCCGTTTCGGCATAGCCCGCCACCAGCCAGGGCGCCAGCCCCTGCAACGCCCCCCAGATGAGCAGCTGCCAGGCCAGCACGAAGACGAAGCAGCCGAAGATTGCCCGGCGCACCCGGTCGTGCTGGCCGGCCCCGGCGTTCTGGCTGACCAGCGGCGACAGGGTCATCGAGAGCGCCAGCACGACGATCTGGGAGATCGCCTCGATGCGGCTGCCGACGCCGTAGCCCGCCACGGCGGGGTGACCATGATCGGCGATGATGCGGGTCACAAGCCCCAGGGCGATAGGCGTGAAGACGCTGGTGAGCGCCGCCGGGCCGGCGATGCGACCGAGCTCCCGCCAGGAGTCGGCAAGTCCCTTCGCATCGAGGCCGGCCAGGTCGAAGAGCGCACGCAGCTCGCGATGAAAGACCAGTACCATCGCCATCAGGCCCCAGCTGAGCACGGTGGCGAGCGCCGCGCCGCTGACGCCGAGCGCCGGGAAGGGCCCTGCCCCGAAGATCAGCCACCAGTCGAGCAGCACGTTGATGCCGGCGGCCAGCGCCATCATCAGCCCCTGGGTGGCGGTGTTGCCGTGGGCTCGCAGGATGCTGTTGAGCACCCGTGGGACGATCATGGCGGCCGCGCCCAGGTACCAGATGCCCATGTAGTCGCGGATATGCGGCATCAGCACGTCGTCGGCGCCCATCAACCGAAACAGCGGCTCCAGGGTCGCGAGGCCCAGCAGCGTCATGGCGACGCCCACCACCACGGCCAGCAGCGCCGCATCGGTGGCGCGGCGGCGTACCGTGTCGAGCTCGCCCCGCCCCAGCCGACGGGCCACTACCGCCGAGGTGCCGATGCCCAGGCCAATGGCCAGGCTGATCACCGTGAACACCACCGGGAAGGTGAAGGAGACCGCCGCCAGCTCCTCGGTGCCAAGCCGGGAGATGAACCAGGCATCCACCAGGTTGAAGCTCATCATGGCGAGCATGCCGACCACCACCGGCAGGCTCTTGCGCAGCAGGGTGGCGGCGATAGGGCCCTCGAGCAGCTCGCGACGTGCGGGGCGCGACGACTGGGGAGCGGAGGACGAGGAGGGGCTGGAAGGCGGTGCGCTCATGGGGACTCTCGACGAGAAACGGGCACGAAAGTGTGCCCGTTTTCGCCATGACCGTGTAGGCATGGGGGCGCGGAATGCCCCTGGCGGTGTGACCCGCGCGTGCTACTTCTTGCCCTGCTCCTCACCCTGGCGATAGAGGGTCTGGATGCTGGAGAAGTCGCGCTGGCCGCTGCCCTGGGCGCTGTGCAGGGCGAAGAGATTGCGCGCCTGGGAGCCCATCGGCACGCTGGACTTCGAGCCCAGCGCCAGTTCCCAGGCAAGCCCCAGGTCCTTGGCCATCAGGTCGGTCAGAAAGCCGCCCTGGTAGTCACGGGAGGCCGCCGAGCCCTCCATCACCCCCGGCCAGGGGTTATAGACGTTGAGCGCCCAATTGCCGCCGCTGCTCTGCTTCATGATCTCGGAGAGCACCGCGGGATCCATGCCGTTCTTCACGCCCAGCGCCAGCGCCTCGGCGGTGCCCGACATCAGGATGCCCAGCAGCATGTTGTTGCAGATCTTGGCCACCTGGCCGGCGCCCGACTCGCCGGCATGGAAGATGTTCTTGCCCATCGCCTCGAGCAGCGGCTTGCCCTGCTCGAAGCCGGCCTCATCCCCGCCGACGATGAAGGTCAGGGTGCCGGCCTTGGCGCCGCCCACCCCGCCGGAGACCGGGGCGTCCAGGTAGGTGAAGCCGCGCTCGGCGGCGGCGGCGCCCACCAGGCGAGCATCGTCCGGCGCGATGGTCGAGGAATCGATCAAAAGCGGCCTGCTGTCCAGGGCATCGAGCAGGCCCGGCGCGCCGTCGCGCCCGAGATAGAGGCTCTGCACGTGGGCGCCGGCCGGCAGCATGGAGATGACCACCTCGGCGCCCGAAGCCGCGACCTCGGCGCTTTCCGCGCGGCTGGCACCCTCGGCTTCAAGGGCCTGGATGGTCTCCTCCACCAGATCGAAGACGATCACGTCGTGCCCGGCCTTGAGCAGATTGATGGCCATGGGAGCACCCATGTTGCCGAGGCCGATAAAGGCGATGTTCATTGGCGTGGCTCCTGTTTCATTGTGAGTTGTTCAGGACAAGCGTTCATGTGAGTCGATCACGGGGCCTCAGCCCACGCGATGGCCCGAGTCGATGGGATGGCCCAGATCGCGCAGCGGGTGTGACTCGGCGGACCAGCGCGTGCTCATCAGCGACTGGATATCGGCCTCGGGCACCTCGGCCACCGTGGCGTGAGACCAGCGCGGCGCCTTGTCCTTATCGATCAGCAGGGCGCGCACGCCCTCGACAAAGTCCCCCTCGCGGCAGCACTGCACCGAGAGACTGAGCTCCTCGCGGAAGGCGTCGGCGAGGCCGGTGTGCGCATGGCGCTCGAGCATGCGCCACACCAGCTGGGCACTCACCGGACAACCGGCCTCGAGCCGCGCGCGGTTGGCGGCGAGCCAGGCATCCTCGGTGGTGTCGCGCAGGATGCGCTTGACGGCGCACGCGGCGTCGACGCGTCCCACCAGCGACTGAAGGTGATCCAGATGCGGCCAAACCTGCGCCGGCGGGGCCGCTCCGCGATCCTCATGATCATCGAGTACCGACTGCACGCCGGCACGCAGGGCCCGCGGGGCGCGGTCGCCGTAGTCGGCCTCCTGCAGCGCGCCTAGCAGCGACTCGCGACGCTCGCGCGGAATGAAGCGATCGGCCATGCCCAGGTCGAGGGCGTCCCGGGCATTGAGCTGGGCGCCGGTGAGGCCCAGATAGGCACCCACGCCCGGCGGCATGCGCCCCAGGAACCAGCTCGCGCCGATATCGGGATAGAGGCCGATGGTGATCTCGGGCATGGCGATGCGGGTGGTCTCGGTCACCAGGCGCTGGAAGCCGCCGGCCATCAGGCCCAGCCCCCCGCCCATGACGATGCCGTCGCCCCACACCATCAGCGGCTTGGGATAGGTGTGGATGCGGTGGTCGAGGCGATACTCCGCCGTGAAGTAAGTCTCGGCGAAGAGGCCGTCGCGCCCGGCGCCACGATTCTCGCCCTCCTCGGTCAGCGAGCGGTAGAGGGCCACCACGTCGCCACCGGCGCAGAAGGCCTTGTCGCCGCTGCCCTCGAGCCACACGGCCACCACGCTGCGGTCCACCGCCCAGGCGTCGAGCTTGGCCTCGAGCTGGCGGATCATCTCCAGCGACAGGGCGTTGAGCGACTTCGGGGCATTCAGGGTGGCCACGCCGATACGGCCGCCGTCGCGGGTGGGCAACTCGTCGAAGAGCACTGCGAGGTCCGACATCCGGGGATCTCCTGGATCTGATAAAGGGGTGTGACGGTTACTGGAGCGACTCGATGACGCCGTCGGCCAGCAGGCGGCGGGCGACGATCAGGCGCATGATCTCGTTGGTCCCCTCGAGGATCTGGTGCACGCGGGTGTCACGCACCAGTCGCTCCAGGGGGTATTCACGAATGTAACCATAGCCGCCGTGCAGTTGCAGGGCCTCGTTGCAGACGTTGAAGCCCATGTCGGTGGCGAAGCGCTTGGCCATGGCGCAGTGGGCGGTGGCCTCGGGGTCATTCTGGTCGAGGCGCCAGGCGGCGTGGCGCACCATCAGCCTGGCGGCGGTGAGCTCGCTGGCCATGTCGGCAAGCTTGAACTGCAGGGCCTGGAAGCTCGCGAGGTCGCGACCGAACTGCTTGCGCTCGGACAGATAGTCCCGCGACAGGGTCAGGGCCTGCTGAGCGGCGCCCAGCGAGCAGCTGGCGATGTTCAGACGCCCGCCGTCGAGGCCCTTCATGGCGAACTTGAAGCCCTCGCCTTCCGCCCCGAGGCGATGGGTGACCGGCACCCGCACGCCATCGAAGCTCACCAGGCGGGTCGGCTGGCTCTTCCAGCCCATCTTCTCCTCGTTCTTGCCGTATTCCACGCCCGCGGCATCCGCCGGCACCACGATCGCCGAAACGCCGCCGGCGCCGCTGTCGGGCGCGCCGGTGCGGGCCATCACCACCAGCACCTCGGTGGCGCCCGCGCCGGAGATGAACATCTTGCTGCCCGAGATGACGTAGTCGTCGCCGTCGCGGACGGCCTTGGTGCGCAGGCTGGCCGCGTCGGAGCCGGCGCCGGGTTCGGTCAGGCAGTAGGAGCCCAGCGCCTCACCGGCTACCATGGCGGGCACCCAGGCCTCGCGCAGGGCGTCGTCGCCCCAGCTGGCGATCATCCAGGTGACCATGTTGTGGATGGTCAGATAGGCGGTGGTGGCGACGCAGCCCTGGGAGAGCTGTTCGAAGATCAGCGAGGCCTCGAGCCGCGAGAGGCCGAGGCCGCCGTGTTCCTCGGGGGTATAGATGCCGTGAAAGCCGGCCTCGCCCGCCCGGCGGATGACGTCCACCGGGAAATGGGAGGTCGCGTCCCAGTCGGCCGCATGGTCGGCCAGCTCAGCGCGGGAAAAGTCGGCGGCGGCCGCGGCCAGCGCCTTCTGATCATCGGTCAAGGAGAAGTCCATGGGGGAGTCCCTCTTGTTTAGCTATGAATGAGTTCGGCTATGAATGGATAACGGTTCGAGGTGGTGGTCCGCTCCGCGCTGCCCGAGAGCCGGTCGTCGCGGCGCCCGACGGGCGCCATCGACCAATCCAGCCGGTTGGACCCCAACCTAGCACTTGCTAGGTTTATCCCATATCACCCCATGGTCGAACAAGCACTTTACGTTAACGTCAACCTCGTCTAGTGTTTCCAGACGAGGTGGGAAACCGCCGGTTCACCACCCGGTCACAGGATCAACGTCATGACACAATCAACCTCCCCGGACACCCCGAGCGGCCAGGACGCTCTGCCGCGCCAGCACCGCCAGTACACCATCGGTGAGCTGGCGAGGATGTTCGAGGTGACGCCACGCACCATCCGCTTCTATGAGCAGGAGGGTCTGCTGGCCCCGCACCGCGAGGGACAGAAGCGTATCTATCACGAGAAGGATCGGGTGCGTCTGAAGCTTACCCTGCGCGGCAAGCGCCTGGGATTCTCGCTGGGCGAGATCCGCGAAGTGGTGACGATGTATGACGCCATGCCCGACGGTAATGCACGCCAGCTGCGGCGCCTGCTGGAGATACTGGCCGACAAACGCGCCAACCTCGAGCGCCAGCTGGAAGACATCCGCCTGATGCGCATGGAGCTCGACGACGTGGATCACCGCGCCCGGGAGGTACTGCGCGGCCTCGGCCACGAGGCCTGAGCGCCCGGCCCCGATCGAACACTCACCACGACGTCATCCTGCGTTTCACGTACCCCGTCACAGGCCAACAACAAGAGACGAGACACTTCATGACACGCCAACACCCTTCGATCAGCTACGTCAGCGGTATCAGCGACACGCCCCTCAAGGGTCAGACCATCGGTGACTGCTTCGACGACACCGTGACGCGCTTCGCCGAGCGAGACGCCCTGATCAGCCGCCACCAGGGGCTGCGCTACAGCTGGAGAGAGCTTCAGCAGGCCGTCGACCGGGCGGCCCGCGCCCTGATCGCCCTGGGGGTCACGCAGGGCGAACGCGTCGGCATCTGGTCGCCCAACTGCGCCGAATGGACGATCACCCAGTTCGCCACCGCGAAGATCGGCGCCATCCTTGTCAACATCAACCCCAGCTACCGCACCCATGAGCTCGACTATGCGCTCAAGCAGTCCGGCGCCACGACGCTGATCCTGCAGGGCGCCTTCAAGAGCTCCGACTATGTGGCGACGCTGGCGGAGCTGGTTCCGGAGCTCCATGAAGAGCGGGCGCCGGAGCTGCGCGAGGGGAGCTCCGACACCTTCAAGAGTGCCAGGCTCCCCGCGCTCGAACGGGTGGTGTGCCTGGATGCCGACCGCGCCCTGCCCGGCATGTTCAGCTGGCAGTCGATGCTGGACCACGCCGACAAGGTCTCCGCCGAGCGCCTCGCCGAGGTTCAGGCCGGCCTGCAGTTCGACGACCCGATCAACATCCAGTACACCTCGGGCACCACCGGTGCGCCCAAGGGCGCCACCCTCTCCCACCACAACATCCTCAACAACGGCTTCTTCGTGGCGCGCACCATGAACCTCGACGAGACCGATCGCATGGTGATCCCGGTGCCGCTCTATCACTGCTTCGGCATGGTGATGGGCAACCTCGGCTGCGTGACCCACGGCGCCACCATGATCTATCCCGGCGACGGCTTCGAGGCGGGCGAGACGCTGCGTGCGGTGGCCGAGGAACGCGCCACCACCCTCTACGGGGTGCCCACCATGTTCATCGCCGAGCTGGAGCACCCCGAATTCGAGAGCTTCGACCTCTCCTCCCTGCGCACCGGCATCATGGCCGGCTCCATCTGCCCCATCGAGGTGATGCGCAAGGTCATCGACAAGATGCACATGCAGGACGTGACCATCTGCTACGGCATGACCGAGACCAGCCCGGTGAGCTTCCAGACTCAGACCGATGCCCCGCTCGAGAAGCGCGTCACCACGGTCGGCACCATCCACCCGCACCTCGAGGTCAAGCTGGTCAGCCCGGACACCGGCGCCGTGGTGCCGCGTGGCGGCACCGGCGAGCTCTGCACCCGCGGCTACAGCGTGATGCTCGGTTACTGGGAGAACGAGGAGGCCACCGCAAAGGCCATCGATGCGGCGGGCTGGATGCACACCGGCGACCTCGCCACCATGGACGACGAGGGCTATGTGGCGATCGTCGGGCGCATCAAGGACATGATCATCCGCGGCGGCGAGAACATCTACCCGCGCGAGATCGAGGACTTCCTCTATACCCACTCGGCCATCTCCGACGTGCAGGTGATCGGCGTGCCCGACGAGAAGTACGGCGAGGAGGTGATGGCCTGGGTCAAGCTCAGCGAGGGCGAGAGCCTCGACGAGGAGGGCCTCAAGGCCTTCTGCAAGGGCCAGATCGCCCACTACAAGGTGCCGCGCTACGTGAAGTTCGTTGACGCCTTCCCGATGACCGTCACCGGCAAGATCCAGAAGTTCAAGATGCGCGAGGAAGCCACCCACGAGCTGGGATTGGCGTAAGCGCCGAGAAGGATATTCCGCGCATTATGAGAAAACCTCCAGCTGATCAGTCTGCTGGAGGTTTTTCTTGGCCGCTTGGCTGCTTAGCGCTTACAGCCCCTTGGGCGCGTAGATGCCCGGGGCGTTGCGCCAGTAGCCCTTGTAGTCCATGCCGAAGCCGAACACGTAGCGGTCGGCGACCTCCAGGCTGCAGTAGTCCGCCTTGAGCCCCGGCACCGCCTTGCGCTCGTGTTGCTTGTCGACCAGCACCGCGGTGGAGATGCTCGCCGCCCCGGCCTCGCGGCAGTAGTCGAGGATGGCGGCGAGGGTCGAGCCTTCGTCGAGGATGTCGTCGACGATCACCACGTGGCGCCCGGCCATGGGCACCTCCGGGGAGACGCGCCAGAACAGCTCGCCGCCGCGGATGCCACCGCGATAGCGGGTGGCGTGGAGATAGTCGACCTCGACCGGAAAGCCCAGGCGAGTGAGCAGGTGGCCGGTGGTGATCAGGCCGCCGTTCATCACGCAGTAGAAGACCGGCAGCTTGTCACCCAGGTCGCGGGTGATCTCGTCGGCCATGCGGTCCAGGGCGAGCTCGACCTCGGACTGCGAGATCAGGCAGTCGGCGTTGTCCATGAGCTCGCGCATGTCGTCCAGCGACGGATGGAAGGTATCGAGTGTGGGCATCGGTTAGCGACTCGTCATCGGCAAGTGGAATCGGTGGTGTAGAAGCGGCATAGCGTCAGCTGGCCGCCAGGGCTTCCAGGCGGGCATGAACGCGGCGCCAGCGCGACAGCGCGCCCAGTGCCTGAAGATCGGGCCGAGCGCGGGCATAGCGCAGCCGGGACAGGCGCCGTGCCTGGTGGCCCTGGCAGGCCTCGATGACCTCCAGCGCCGCGGCGCGGTCGTTGCACACCAGCAGCATGTCGCAGCCCGCGGCCAGCGCCGCCCGAGCCCGCTCGCCAGGCGTGCCGGCGAAGGCCGCGCCGGCCATGCTCAGATCATCGGAGAAGATCGCGCCCTTGAACCCCAGGCTTTCGCGCAGCATCCCCAGCCACGCCGGCGAGAAGCCGGCCGGGCGATGATCGAATCCGGAATAGACCACATGCGCCGGCATCAACGCGTCGAGGCGCGGGGCCAGCCGAGCGAAGGGCACCAGGTCATGCTCGTGCAGCGCCTCTAGTGGCCGCGCATCCACCGGAAGCTCATGGTGGGAGTCGGCGGCGACCCCCCCATGGCCCGGGAAGTGCTTGCCGACGCCGACCATGCCCGCCTCGTGCAGGCCGTCGAGGAAGGCACGTCCCATGCTCGCCACGGCCTCGGGGTCGGCGGAGAAGCTGCGATCCCCGATCACGCTGGACGTGCCGCCATCGACATCGAGCACGGGCGCGAAGGAAAGATCCAGGCCGCAGGCGGCCATCTCCATGCCCAACAGCCAGCCGGCATCCTGGCAGAGCCGCAGGGTGACCTCGGGCTGCGCGGCGAAATCACGCCCCAGGCGCCCCATGGCCGGCAGGCGCGTCACGCCCTCGCGCAGGCGCTGTACGCGCCCGCCCTCCTGGTCGACCGCCAGCAGCAGGTCGGGACGGATACGGCGAATCTCGTCGCTCAGGGCGCGGACCTGAGCCGCGGAGACGATGTTGCGGGCGAACAGGATCACCCCGCCGACCTCGGGACGCGCCAGCAGCTCGCCCTCTTCGGGCGTCAGGCTCTGGCCCTCCAGATCCAGCATCACCGGTCCGAGCATCTGGGTCATGATCGTGCCCCTGGAAGTAGAAAGGGAGCAGATTCTAGACCAAAGCCGAACGCCAGGACAGCCCGGGCGCGACGCCGGAAGCCGGGCATTCGATGCCATCCCCCGATACAATGGCGCTTTGGAACCGACCGGACAGGAGTCACCCTTGCTCGCCGACCTCCCCCCCTCGCTGCTCTGGCCGCTCGCGGCCGTCCTGGGCCTGTGCCTGGGCAGTTTCCTCAACGTGGTGATCACGCGGCTGCCGGTGATGCTGATGCTGGGCTGGCGCGCCGAGGCCCGAGAGGCGCTGGAGTTCGAACCGGAAGAGACGCCGCGCTTCAACCTGCTCACCCCCCGCTCGCTCTGCCCGCGCTGCGAGGCCCCCATCGCCTGGCACGACAACATTCCGCTGCTGGGCTGGTTCAAGCGCCGCGGGCGTTGCGCCAGCTGCGAGGCGCGCATCAGCCCCCAGTACCCGCTGGTCGAGCTGGCCGGCGGCGTGCTGGCGCTGGCGGTACTGGCGCTCTTCGGCCCGACGCTCGAGGCCCTGTTCATCCTTGGTGCCTGCCTGGCGCTGCTGGCCATGGGGGTCATCGACCTGCGCACCCAGCTGCTGCCGGACCTGCTCACGCTGCCGCTGCTGTGGGCGGGCCTGCTCTACCAGCTGCTGTTCCAGCCGCTGCTGCTGCCCTCGGCGGTGATCGGCGCCATGGCCGGCTACCTGGTGCTGTGGAGCTTCTACTGGCTGTTCAAGCTGGTCACCGGCAAGGAGGGCATGGGCTATGGCGACTTCAAGCTGCTGGCGGCCCTCGGCGCCTGGCTGGGCTGGCAGACCCTGCCGCTGGTGCTGATCCTCTCCGCCGGGGCCGGCGCGCTGGTGGGCATCCTCATCCAGCTGGCGGTGCCGCGTCTGCGCGGCGCCCCGCTGCCCTTCGGGCCCTGGCTGGTGATGGCCGGCTGGCTCGCCCTGCTGGCAGGTGAGCCGCTGATGGCGCTCTATACTGGGCTGCTCTATTGAGAACGGTCGTATTGATACCGGGACCATTGATGCCGGACTCATCCATCCGGCCCTCGAGACCCACGATGAATCACGGGAGACGACGATGATCATTGGCGTGACGGGCGGCATCGCCTCGGGCAAGTCCACGGTGGCGCGCGCCTTCGCGGCGCTGGGCGTTCCCTGGGTGGATGCCGATGACGTGGCCCGCGAGATCGTCGAACCCGGCGAGCCGGCCCTGGCCGAGATCGCCGCGCATTTCGGCGCCAAGGTCATCGCCGCGGATGGCCGCCTCGATCGCCGCGCGCTGCGCGCGATCGTCTTCGACGATGACGCCGAGCGTCACCGGCTCGAGGCGATCACCCACCCGCGCGTCCGCGAGCGGCTCATCGCTCACCTGGCAAGGCTCGAGGCCCAGTCGGTGCCCTATGTGCTGCTGGTCTCGCCGCTGCTCTTCGAGTCGGGCCAGGCGGCACTGGTCGACCGCTGCCTGGTCATCGACGTCCCCGAGTCGCTGCAGATCACGCGTACCGCGGCGCGGGACGACGTCGACGAGTCCCAGGCGCGCGCCATCGTCGCCGCCCAGATGCCGCGACAGGCCCGCCTGGAACGCGCCGACGACGTGATCGACAATGCCGCCGACGACGACGCCCTGGCGCGTCAGGTGGCCGAGCTCGACCGCCGCTACCGGGCCGCCGCCGACTTGCCTCCGGCGCCCTGAATCCCCATCCTTTCCCGACATTCCGCCCAGGACGATATCCCATGAGCACGCAAGACACCGCACGCCCCCTGGAAGTCGCCTGCCCGCAGTGCCGTAAGAAGGTGCTGTGGCGCGAGGAAAATGCCTACCGCCCCTTCTGCAGCAAACGCTGCCGCCTGCTCGACCTCGGCGCCTGGGCCGACGAATCTCACCGTATCGCCGGCGAGCCCGCCATGGACGAGACCGACCTCGACGCCCTGCTGGCGCGCGCCGACCGGGATGGCAACGCCTCGTGACTCAGGGCAGCCAACGCCCGGAATACCGGCTGCTGGCCGAGCTGGAGGCGCTCTTCGACCGCCTGCTCGAGCAGACCGATGCCCTGGTAGCGCACTGGCAGGCCTCAGGCGGGGCAGCCTGGTCTTTCGAGGACGCGACGGCCGACGCCGGCTGGCTGCGCCGGTGTCTGCTGGATGTCTGGTATCAGGACGGCCAGGACGGCCGGGCGACGCGCAGCCATGTCGGCCTGGTGGCCGCCACGGAGCGCGTGATGGAGGCCGCCCAGGAGGTCAACGCCACCAAGCAGGCCTTCGCCGCGCTGCTCGCCGAGATCCGCCGCGAGGTGCCCTCGCTGATCCCGGAGATCAAGGCGGTGCTGCCGTTTCGTCACCCGGCCCTGCACGATCACCTGCGCGGCACGGGCCTGGCACGGCTGCACCTCAAGCAGTGCTGGCGCTCGATTCCTCTGGCCGAGGCCCCGGTGGCGCGCGTGCGACTCGCCTGGTACTCGAGCGGACGCTCGATCAAGCGGCTGACGGTGCGCGAAGCCGAGCAGAAACTGCTGGCACTCGACAGCGATGCCCCCCATGTTCGCATCCAGCTGCGCCAGCTTGCCGGCATCCCCGATGGCGAGCCGCTGGCCCAGGTGCAGACTCAGGCCCCGCTGATGCGCGCCAACCTCTTCTACCGCGAGCCGCTCGAGGATGGCCGCACGCGTCGGGCCATGAACATCGCCCTGCCGCTGTTCGTGCCGAGCCCCGACGGCCGCCTGCCCGACCACAACCATCCCTCGCCGACGCCGCCCGCCACGCGAACCCGGGCTCGTCGCCGCGACGAGCGGCTGGAAGACGTCGCCTTCCTGCCAAGCCTCAGGGTGTTTCGCTACCGGTAAGGTGCCAATATCGCCTCAGGCGATGCGTCCGAGGGATTTGAGCGTCTGCAGTAACCGGCTGACGTGTTCAGCCGGCTGAGCGTATTCGCTCATCAGCGCCGCAAGGCGGTCTTCGAACAGACGCTGGCGACTCTTCTCGTCCTGCGGCTCAACGGCCGCGTCCCGCTCTTGGCCGTCGAGTTCACGCACGGACGCGTCGCTGGTACCGCCCGACTTATCGTCGGAAGCATCGAGACTGCGTAATGCCTCGGCGAAGGCATCGTCGAGTTCGCGGAACTTGCGCAACTTCTCACGCTCGTCCACGGGCTGTCGGGAATTCTGCTGTTTCATGTGAGTCCAATAGCGTCGAAGCGACGGCCGGGCGGGAATAGGTAATAAGGGCCATCGCCGTTAATCGGGAATGTGATAATTATACCGCCTCAGGCCGAGTGAATCACCTTCCCATGATCGCCCGGCCACGCCATATAAAAGCCTGGAGCGACGAAACCCTGCCGACAACAGGGAAGCCCGATACGACGACGCCGCCCCACGGGGCGGCGTCGTGAAGGCGATAGCGGCGAGGATCACTCCTCGACGCGAACCAGCCAGGATTCGACGGTATCGGAGCCGTGCTCATCCTTCCACGCCTTGAGCGTTTTCTGATTACCGCCGCGGGTTTCCACCACGTCGCCGGTATGCGGATTCTTGTAGATCTTCAGCTTGCGCTTGCGACGGGTGCCGCCGCTTGCCGGGGCAGCCGCGCTGGCCTGGGCGGCCGGCTTGGGATTGAGCAGCTCGATGACGTCGGCGGCGCTCTTGTCGAACTCGCGCATCAGCGCTTCGAGCTTTTCCTTGAACTCGAGTTCAGCCTTGAGGCGATCATCATTCTGCAGCTTGTCCAGTTCCGACTGGAGTTGCTTCAGTTGCTGCTCCATCTGCATGTAGTTGCTGAGCATCGATGACATCTAAAAGATTCCTTATTGGGCATTAGGGGATGCAAGGCATTATTGCCTGTTTAAACTTCTTTGGCAAGTGTATGAACACTCATTCCCAGTTCAGGAATTAATAGTCTCAAACACTGCCAATCAATACGCCGAAGCATTGCCCAAAAACTTGAAGGAAGCCTTATTTGATAAGAAGCCCCACATATTTTTCGGAACTTCGTTCTTCGCCACGCCTACGCCACATCTGGCATCGATGCCACGCATCAATGCCAGCGAAACAGCGCCCCCGAAACAGCACCTCCGAAACAACACCACCGACCAAAGCACAAACAAACGAAAGGCGCCGCCCCTCGGGGCGGCGCCTTTTATCGACCGATAGGCGGGAGAAATCCCGCGGGTATCAGTCCTGCCCCATCTGCTGCTTGATGAGGTCGCCGATGGTGGTAGCACCGGAGTCGGAGCTCTCTTCACGCAACTTCTTCAGGTTCTGACGGGTGTCATCCTGATCCTTGGCCTTGATGGACAGAGCGATCTGGCGGTTCTTACGATCGACACCGATGATACGGGCCTCGACGCTGTCGCCTTCGTTCAGCGCGTTGCGAGCATCCTCGACGCGGTCGGCGCTGATCTCGGACGCCTTGAGCACGGCGACGACATCGGTAGCCAGTTCGACCTGAGCTTCCTTGGCATCGACCTCGACCACACGGCCGGTGACGATGGAGCCCTTGTCGTTGACCGCCAGGAACTCGGAGACCGGATCGGTATCGAGCTGCTTGATGCCCAGGGAGATGCGCTCACGCTCCGGATCGATGGAGAGGATGACGGCTTCCGCATCGTCGCCCTTCTTGAAGGAGCGAACGGCTTCCTCACCGGTGTCGGTCCAGGAGATGTCGGACAGGTGCACCAGGCCGTCGATACCGCCTTCCAGGCCGATGAAGATGCCGAAGTCGGTGATCGACTTGATGGTACCGGTGACGCGATCGCCCTTGTTGTAGCGCGCGTTGAAGTCTTCCCACGGGTTGGTGGTGCACTGCTTGATACCCAGGGAAATACGACGACGCTCTTCGTCGATGTCCAGCACCATGACGTCAACATCGTCGCCGACCTGCACGACCTTGGACGGATGGATGTTCTTGTTGGTCCAGTCCATTTCGGACACGTGGACCAGACCCTCGACACCCTCTTCCAGCTCGGCGAAGCAGCCGTAGTCGGTGAGGTTGGTGACGGTAGCGTGCACCTTGGTGCCTTCCGGGTAACGATCCTTGATGTTGACCCACGGATCTTCGCCCAGCTGCTTCAGGCCCAAGGAGACACGGTTGCGCTCGCGGTCGAACTTGAGCACCTTGACGGTGATCTCGTCGCCCACGGCAACGATCTCACTCGGATGCTTGATGCGCTTCCAGGCCATGTCGGTGATGTGCAGCAGGCCGTCGACGCCACCGAGGTCGACGAAGGCGCCGTAGTCGGTGAGGTTCTTGACGATACCGATGATCTGCTGACCTTCCTGCAGGGTGGCCAGGAGGGCCTCACGCTCGGCGCTGTTCTCGGCCTCGAGCACGGCACGACGGGAAACGACGACGTTGTTGCGCTTCGGGTCGAGCTTGATGACCTTGAAGTCGAGTTCCTTGTTCTCGAGGTGGGTGGTGTCGCGCACGGGGCGGACATCCACCAGAGAACCCGGCAGGAAGGCACGGATGGAGTCGACGTCGACGGTGAAGCCGCCCTTGACCTTGCCGTTGATCACGCCCTTGACGATCTCTTCCTTCTCGAAGGCCGCTTCCAGCACCTTCCACGCTTCGGCACGCTTGGCCTTTTCGCGGGACAGGCGGGTCTCGCCGAAACCGTCTTCGACGGCTTCCAGGGCGACGTGGACTTCGTCACCGACGGCGATGGAAAGCTCGCCGTTTTCGTCGCGGAACTGCGACGAGGGGATCTGACCTTCGGATTTCAGGCCGGCATTGACGGTGACCCAGTCGCCGTCGATGTCGACGATGGTAGCCTGGACGATGGCGCCCGGCTCCATGTTGATGTCCTGGAGAGACTGTTCAAACAGTTCAGCAAAGCTTTCGCTCATGATGTTCCTACGTGATCAACGTTGAGTACGGCGTTACCGCCATCTCCGCACCACCAGCGAGTGCGGGCCTTATTTACCAGGCCCCCGGGGATGTTAGCGCTGGTTCGACCTGGCCCGGCTTACGGCACATGAAGGTGCCGGACCACGTCATCACATCTTCCCGGGGACGCCGCAAGGGAGTGTCAGGTGTCGGGTGCCAGACCACGCTCGGTCAGCAGTTCCGTCAGCCGATCCACCACTTCCGGTATCGTCAGGCGCGTGGTGTCAAGCGTAATGGCATCATCGGCCGGCTTGAGCGGGGCCACGCTGCGCTGCATGTCGCGTGCATCGCGCGCCTGAATCTCCTCTAAAAGACTCGATAGACTAGCATCGACCCCCGCTTCCTGCAACTGACGCTGACGCCGATGGGCCCGCTCGGAGGCCGAGGCGGTGAGGAAGATCTTGAGGGGCGCCTCGGTGAACACCACGGTGCCCATGTCCCGCCCGTCGGCGACCAGCCCCGGGGGCTTGCGAAAGTCGTGCTGCCGCTGCATCAGGGCATGGCGCACCGCCGGCAGGGCCGCGACCCGGGAGGCTGCATCGCCCACCTGCTCGGTGCGAATGGTCGTGGTGGCCTCCTCGCCCTCCAGCAGCACGCGAGTCGTTTCTGGCTCGGCGACGAAGACCACGTCGAGGCCCAGGGCGACCTCGGCGATACGCGCCTCGTCATCCAGCGGGACTTCGTGCTTGACCGCCGCCAGGGCGGTCAGGCGATAGAGCGCGCCGCTGTCCAGCAGATGCCAGCCCAGACGCTCGGCGACCAGGCGGCTGATGGTGCCTTTGCCGGCCCCCCCGGGGCCGTCGATGGTAAGTACCGGTGCCGCACTGCTCATGATGCCTCCTGCTCCTCGATAGCCAGCCCGACGCGACACGCCAGGTCGATGAAACCGGGGAAGGAGGTGGCGACGTTGGCGCAGTCGTCGATATCGATCGGCTCACCGGCGCGCAGGGCTGCGATGGCAAACGACATCGCGATGCGGTGATCGCCCAGGCTGTCGATGCGCCCGCCGCCGTAGTTGGCCCCTTGCGCCTGGCCGCCGCCGACGATATCGATGCCGTCCTCGAGCAGGGTGTGCTCGACGCCGATGGTCGCGAGGCCGTCGGCCATGGCCTTCAACCGGTCGGACTCCTTGACGCGCAGCTCTTCGGCGCCGCGCAGGCGCGTCACGCCCTCGGCATTGGCCGCGGCGATGAACAGCGCCGGGAACTCGTCGATGGCGAGCGGCACCTGGTCCACGGGAATGTCGATGCCCGTGAGCGGCGCGTAGCGGATGTGCAGGTCGGCGACCGGCTCGCCGCCCACCTCATGCTCGTTTTCGAGGCGCAGATCGGCACCCATCAGCCGCAGGATATTGATCACCCCGATGCGGGTCGGATTGATGCCGACGTGCTCGAGCACCAGATCCGATCCCGGAGTGATCGCCGCCGCGACCAGGAAGAAGGTCGCCGAGGAAATATCCGAGGGCACGTCGATGGGCGCGGCGCTGAGCCTGCCTCCGCCCTCGAGCCAGCAGGTGTCGCCCTCGCGCTGGACGGCGTAGCCGAAACCGGCCAGCATCCGCTCGGTATGGTCGCGGGTCGGCGCCGGCTCGCGAACGCGTGTCTCGCCCTTTGCATAGAGGCCGGCGAGCAGCAGGCACGACTTCACCTGGGCACTGGCCATCGGCATATCGTAGGTGATGCCCGTGAGGGGCTCGCCGCCATGGAGGTGCAGCGGCGGACGCCCACCCTCGGCAGTATCGATCCTGGCCCCCATCAGGCGCAGCGGATCGGCCACGCGTCCCATGGGGCGCTTGGTCAAGGAGGCGTCGCCGGTGAGCTCGGTATCGAAGGCCTGACCGGCCAAAAGCCCGGCGAACAGCCGCATGGCGGTGCCGGCGTTGCCCACGTAGAGCGGGCCGGCGGGTGCCTTGAGGCCGTGCATGCCGACGCCGTGCACCGTCACGCGCCCCTGATGGGGCCCTTCGATGGCCACACCCATCTCGCGGAAGGCCTGCAGCGTGGCCAGGCTATCCTCGCCCTCGAGAAAGCCCTTGACCTCGGTGACCCCCTCGGCCAGGGCCCCGAGCATGATGGCGCGGTGGGAGATCGACTTGTCGCCGGGCACGCGAATCCGCCCGGCGACGTTGCCGCCGGGGCTCGCCCGGAAGCGCAGCTTGCCGTGTTGTTGCATCTGATACTCCGCCTGATAACTGGTCTGGTTGAGCAGGGATTCGAAATAGTGCCGGGCATGACTGGCGCGATCGAAGGTCGCCAGCATGGCATCGCCGTCGCCGCTCTCCACGGCCCGGCGCAGCCGCGCCACGCCCGCCTCGAAGTCATCCAGGGAGGCGAGCACCGCGTCGCGATTGGCGATGAAGATGTCCCGCCACATCACCGGGTCGCTGCCGGCGATGCGCGTGAAGTCGCGAAACCCGCCGGCGGCGTAGCGAAAGATCTCCAGCCGCTCGTCCTGGCGGGCCAGGGTGTCGACCAGCGAGAAGGCCAGCAGGTGCGGCAGATGGCTGGTGCGGGCCAGCACCTGGTCGTGGCGCTCCACGGCCATCTCCAGCACCTCGGCATGACAGCTTTCCCAGAGCCGCCGCACCCGGGCCGTGGCGGCCGGGTCGGTATCGGACTCCGGGGTGAGGATCACCTTGTGACGCGCATAGAGGGCGGGATCGGCGGCGGCCACGCCGCTCTTCTCCGAGCCGGCGATGGGGTGTCCCAGCACCAGGTTGGCCGGCATGCGCCCGAAGGCGGCGATGGCCGAGCGGCGGATCGCCGCCTTGGCACTGCCCACGTCGGTAACCACGACGTCGGGTGCGGCCCGCTCCAGGCAGCCGGCAAGCTCTCGCATTACGCCGGCCATGGCCAGCACGGGCACCGCCAGCACCACCAGCGACACGCCCTCGACGAGCGGCGCCAGACGGGTGTCGCCGCGGTCGATAAGGCCCATCTCCACGCCGCGCGCAATCTCTCCGGCATCGGGGTCGCAGGCCAGGATTTCGGCTCTCTTCACCGGCCCGCCCCCGCCGGCATCGTCGCTATCGCGACGACCGAAGCCGGCCGCATCTTTCTTAGCGGCCCCGACACCGGCCGCGCGCAGGGCGGCGGCCAGCGAGCCGCCGATCAGGCCGAGTCCGACGATCAGGATCCGCGCTTCGCGCACCTCCACCGCCATGCCTAGAGCACGCCGACCGGGTAGGAGCCCAGCACCTTCACTTCGGCGGCGCGCAGCTTGACCTCTTCGAGCATGGCCGCGACCTGCGGCTCCTCGCGGTGCCCCTTGAAGTCGATGAAGAAGACATAGTTCCACACGCCGCTGCGCGACGGACGGGTCTCGAGACGCGTCATGTCGATATGGTGGCGATGGAAGGGTTCGAGCAGATCGTGCAGCGCGCCGGGCTGGTTGCGCATCGCTACCACCAGCGAGGTCTTGTCCTCGCCGGAGATCGGCACGTCCTGGTTGCCGATGATCAAAAAGCGCGTGGAGTTATCCGGGCGGTCTTCGATCTTCTCGGCCAGTTTGGACAGGTCGTAGAGCTTGGCCGCCATATCGCCGGCGATGGCCGCGCTGTGCCACTCGGTCTTGACCAGGCGCGCCGCCTCGGCGTTGGAGGAGACCGGCACCCGCTCGGCGTGGGGGAAGTGGGCGTCGAGCCACTTGCGGCACTGTGCGAAGGACTGCGGATGGGAGTAGATCCGCGACACCTTGTCCCGACGGGTGGTCTCGCCCACCAGCAGATGATGGTGGATGCGCAGCACCACCTCGCCGCAGATGCGAAGCGAGGAGTCCATGAAGGAGTCGAGGGTGTGGTTGATCACGCCCTCGGTGGAGTTCTCCACCGGCACCACGCCGTAGTTGACGGCGCCGGCCTCCACCTCGCGGAACACCTCGTCGATGGCGGCCATCGGCAAGCTGATGGCGCTCTCGCCGAAGTGCTTGAGCGAGGCCTGCTGGGTAAAGGTGCCCTCCGGCCCCAGGTAGGCGACCTTGACCGGCTGCTCGAGGGCCAGGCACGCCGACATGATCTCGCGGAACAGTCGCGCCATCTCTTCGCTGTCCAGCGGGCCGTGATTGAGCTCCATGACGCGACGCAGCACCTGGGCCTCGCGCTCGGGCCGGTAGAAGACGCCGCCGGACTCATGTTCGGCCTTGATCGCGGCGACCTCCTGGGCACAGGCGGCGCGCTCGCTGATCAGGCGCAGAATATCGTTGTCGAGGGCGTCGATGCGCTGGCGCAGCGCCTCGAGGCTGACGGAAGGCTCGGTCATGGAGTTATCCCCTGCGTTTCTCGAAATCGGCCATGAAGGCAATCAGCGCGTCGACGGCGGCCTCGGGCACGGCGTTGTAGAGGCTCGCCCGCATGCCGCCGACGCTGCGGTGGCCCTTGAGGTTCAGGAGCCCGGCCGCCTCGGCCTCGGCCAGGAAGGCCGCATCGAGGCTCGCGTCGGCCAGCACGAAGGGCACGTTCATGCGCGAGCGATTGCGAAGCGTAATCGGGTTGGCATAAAGAGCGCTTGAATCGATCGCCGCGTAGAGCTTGTCGGCCTTGCGCGCGTTGAGGGCGTCCATGGCGGCCAACCCGCCGATGTCACGCTTCAGCCACTCGAAGACCAGCCCGGCAAGGTACCAGCTGTAGGTGGCCGGGGTGTTGACCATGGAGCCGGCATCAACCAGCGCCCGGTAGCCCAGGAGAGAAGGCATGTCATCGCGGGCGCGATCCAGCAGATCATCACGCACGATGACCACCACCAGGCCCGCCGGCCCGATGTTCTTCTGGGCGCCGGCGTAGATCACGCCGAACCGCGAGACATCGAGGGGCCCCGAGAGGATGCTCGAGGACATGTCGCAGACCAGCGGCACCTCAGTGCCATCGGGGCGGCGCAGCCCCCCCTCTTTACTGCCGGGAATATAGTCGAACTCGAGACCGCCGATGGTCTCGTTGGCGGTGTAGTGCAGGTAGGCGGCGTCCTCCGAGAGGACGATCTCCTCCTCGCGCGGCACCGCACTGTGGCCGTTGCTCTCGCTGCTGGCGGCGACGTGCACGTCGCCGACCAGATGGCGAGCCTCGGCGATGGCCTTCTTGCCCCAGATTCCGGTATGCAGGAAGTTGGGGCGGCCGCCGTGGCCCAGCAGGTTGTAGGGCACCGCGGAGAACTGCAGGCTGGCGCCCCCCTGGGTGAACAGCACTCGGTAGTTGTCCGGAATGGCCAGCAGCTCGCGCAGGTCGGCCTCGGCCTGCTCGGCGATGGCCACGTACTCCGGCGAACGGTGGCTCATCTCCATCACCGAGAGGCCACGCCCCCGGTAGTCCAGCATCTCGTCGCGGGCACGCTCCAGCACGGCGGCCGGCAGGGCCGCCGGACCGGCGCAGAAGTTGTAGTGACGTGTCATCAGCGTTGGGTGTCCTTATTGCTCGCCGGTCTCGCCGCCGGCATCCGCGTCACCGGTCGAGGGCGCGTCGTCACTCGTCGGCGCGGTGTCTTCCTCGATCTCCGGCTCCACCGTCTCCTCGGGCTCATCGACGCGCACGGTCTTGACCAGCTTCTCGTCGTTGCCGAGGCGGATCAGCATCACGCCCTGGGTATTGCGCGAGGTGGTGGAGACCTCCTCGACGCGGGTACGCACCAGGGTGCCGCGATCGGTGATCAGCATCATCTCGTCCGCGGAGTAGACCTGCATGGCGGCCACCAGGGCACCGTTGCGCTCACTGGTCTGCATCGCGATCACGCCCTGGCCGCCTCGGCCGCGCAGCGGGAACTCCTCGAGGCGGGTGCGCTTGCCGTAGCCGTTCTCACTGGCGGTAAGGATGTAGATCTGGCCGCCGTTGCCGGCCTCGACGCTGGCGCCCTCCTCTGCTTCGGCCTCGGCCTCATTCTCCAAGCCGGCCTCGGCATCGATCTGCTGGCTCTGCGGGATGATCAGGCTGATCACCTCCGCACCCTCGAGCAGGCGCATGCCGCGAACGCCGCGGGCGGTGCGGCCCATGGCGCGCACGTTGGACTCCTCGAAGCGGATCGCCTTACCGTTGGACGACAGCAGCATCACGTGATCGGAACCCGAGGTGATGGCAGCGCCGACCAGGCGGTCGTCTTCGTCGAGATCGATGGCGATCAGGCCCACGCTGCGCGGCCGTGAGAACTGCTCGAGGCTGGTGCGCTTGACCGTACCCTTGGCGGTGGCGAAGAGGATGTAGCTCTGCGCGTCGTAGTCGCGCACCGGCAGGATGGCGTTGATCGCCTCGCCCTCGTCCAGCGGCAGCAGGTTGACCAGCGGCTTGCCGCGCGAGCCGCGGCTGGCCACCGGCATCTCATAGACCTTCAGCCAGTAGACCTTGCCGCGGTTGGAGAAGAGCAGCACGGTGTCGTGGGTCGAAGCCACCAGCAGGTGCTCGATGACGTCCTCGTCCTTCATGGACGTGGCCGACTTGCCGCGACCGCCACGGCGTTGGGCCTGGTAGTCGGAGAGCGGCTGGGTCTTGGCATAGCCGGTGCGGGACACGGTAACCACCATGTCCTCCTCGGCGATCAGGTCCTCGAGACGCAGGTCCAGATGGCTGGCCTGAATCTCGGTCTTGCGCGCATCGCCGAACTGGTCGCGCACCGCGGTGAGCTCCTCGCGGATCACCTCGAGCAGGCGATCGGCGGAGGCCAGGATGGCAGTGAGCTCGGCGATCTTCTCGAGGATCGAGAGATACTCGTCGAGAAGCTTCTCGGTCTCGAGCCCGGTCAGACGGTGCAGACGCAGTTCGAGGATCGCCTGGGCCTGGGCCGGCGACAGGCGGTAGTCGCTACCGGTCTGGCTGAGGCCGAAGCCCTCTTCCAGATCCTCGGGCTTGCACGAGGTGGCACCGGCCCGCTCGAGCATTTCGGTGACCTGCCCCGGCTGCCAGGTGGCGGCCAGCAGCTTCTCCTTGGCCTCGGAGGCATTCGGCGAGGCCTTGATCAGCTCGATCACCTCGTCGATGTTGGAGATGGCGACCGCCAGGCCTTCGAGAATGTGACCGCGTTCGCGGGCCTTCTTGAGCTCGAACAGGGTGCGCCGGGTGACCACCTCGCGGCGGTGGCGAATGAAGGCCTCGAGGATCTGCTTGAGGTTCATGATCTTCGGCTGGCCATCCTCGATGGCGACCATGTTGATGCCGAAGACGGTCTGCAGCTGGGTCTGGGCGAAAAGGTTGTTGACCACCACCTCGCCCGACTCGCCGCGCTTGACCTCGATCACCACCCGCAGGCCGTCCTTGTCGGACTCGTCGCGCAGCTCGGCGATACCCTCGATCTTCTTGTCCTTCACCAGCTCGGCGATCTTCTCGATCAGCCGCGCCTTGTTCACCTGATAGGGCAGCTCGCTGACGATGATGTGGTCGCGACCGGTCTTGTCGTCATGCTCGATGGTGTGACAGGCGCGCACGTAGATGCGCCCGCGGCCCGTGCGGTAGGCCTCGAGGATGCCGGCACGGCCGTTGATGATGCCCCCGGTGGGGAAGTCCGGACCGGGGACATGCTCGATCAGGTCGTCGACGCTCAGGGTGTAGTCGTCGATCAGCGCCAGGCAGGCGTTGATGATCTCGCCCATGTTGTGGGGCGGAATGTTGGTCGCCATGCCGACCGCGATGCCCGAGGAGCCGTTGATCAGCAGGTTGGGCACCTTGGTCGGCAGCACGTCGGGGATCCGCTCGGTGCCGTCGTAGTTGTCGACCCAGTCGACGGTGTCCTTCTCGAGGTCGGCCAGGAGCTCGTGGGAGAGCTTGGCCATGCGCACCTCGGTGTAACGCATGGCGGCGGCGCTGTCGCCATCGATGGAGCCGAAGTTGCCCTGGCCATCGACCAGCACGTGGCGCATCGAGAAGTCCTGGGCCATGCGCACGATGGTGTCGTAGACGGCACTGTCCCCGTGGGGATGGTACTTACCGATGACATCGCCCACCACGCGGGCGGACTTCTTGTACGGCTTGTTCCAGTCGTTGCCGAGCTCGTGCATGGCGAACAGCACGCGCCGGTGCACCGGCTTCAAGCCATCGCGCACGTCAGGCAGCGCACGGCCGATGATCACGCTCATCGCGTAATCGAGGTACGACTGCTTGAGCTCGTCCTCGATATTGACTGGCAGAATCTCTCTGGCGATGTCACCCATGGGTCGTCGAATCCTTTGCACTGCAACAGGTTGGCGCGTCACGTGGCCGTGACATGGCGCGCAATAACAGCCTTACATCATACCATCCCGGATACTGATAAGGGAGCTAGGCGAGCACCAGCTGCGCCATGGCCTCACGGATCTCGCCATCGATCGTTACCGCCCTGCCGGTCGCCACGTCGAGCAGCACGAAGGTGATGTCGGCACTGGCCACCACCTTGCCATCCCCGACACGACTAATTTCCTGATGGATGCGGGCACGACGCGAGCCGATCTCGGAGAGCCGGGTCAGCACCTCCAGGTCATCGCCGGCCACGGCGGCTCGCCGATAGTCGATGTTGAGATTGACCGCGACGAAGGCCAGATCGCCGCGCGACAGGAAGGCCCCCAGGCCAGGCCGCTCATCGAAGTAGGCCCAGCGTCCCTCCTCCAGGAACTCCAGGTAGCGCGCGTTGTTGACGTGACCGTAGCCATCGAGGTGGTAACCCCTGACGCGCAGGGTAGTACGGGAGAGGCGAGAATCCATGCTGACGGCTCCTGGGCTTGAACGATGAACAACGAAAAGAACATCGATTCTAGCCAGCCGGGGCGCCGGCGTTCAAACCACCGTTTGAACACGACGCCTCGGCGATGGCCTAGGGCGCTGGCACCCGCGCCGCCCTTTGGCCATAATATGCCCCCTTTTCTCCCGGGAAATGCGCCATGTGGTTCAAGCACTTGCATCTCTACCGCCTGCACGACGCCCCTGAGCTGGATGCCGCCAGCCTGGAAACCGCCCTCGACGAGCAGGCCTTTCGTCCGCTGGGCGGCAGCGAGGCACGCCGCCTGGGCTGGTGCGCGCCGGCCGGACGCGCCGGGACGCAGCTGCTCCACGAGCTGCAGGGGCAGCGACTGCTGACCGCGCTGCGCCAGGAGCGCATCCTGCCCGCCTCGGTGGTTCGCGAGGAGGTCGAGGAGCGCAGCGAGGCGATCGAGGCCAGCGAGGGTCGCAAGCTGCGACGCCAGGAGAAGCTCACCATCAAGGAGCAGGTCTACGAGGAGCTGCTGCCCCGCGCCTTCGTGCGCAGCCAGAAGGTCGATCTGTGGTGGGACAGCCGCCGCCAGCTGATCGCCATCAACTCAAGCTCGCGTACCCGCGCCGAGGAGCTCCTCGACCTGCTGCGTGAGACCCTGGGCAGCCTCAAGGTGACGCCGCTGGCCAGCCAGACGCTGCCGATGCGCGCCATGACCACCTGGCTCGGCGACCCCGGCTCGCGGCCGGCCGACCTGATGCTCGGCGACCAGGTGGAGCTGAAGGCCAAGGGCGACGACGGCGTGCTGCGCGCTCGGCAGGTCGACCTGGACAGCGACGAGATCCAGCAACTGCTGGAAAGCGGCCGCCAGGCCAGCAAGCTGGCCCTGTCGATCGAGGGACGGCTAAGCTTCGTGCTGCATGACGACCTCGCGATCAAGTCGCTGCGATTCGACGACGCCCTCATTGACGAGGCCTCCCAGACCGACGACGGCGACGATGCCCTGGTGCGGCTGGAGACCGACTTCATCCTGATGACACAGGCGCTGGCAGAGAACATCGAGCGCCTGATCGAGTGGCTGGGTGGCGAGGCCGGCAGCGCCGGCGACGCCCCGAGCGCCTGATCGCCCACGACCACAGCCTGGAAGACATGACCGAGACACAAGACACCACCGCAGCCGATCCCTGGGCCGACATTCGCCCCTACCAGGACGACGAGGTGGCCGAGGTGCTCGAGCGCCTCGTCCACGACGGCGAATTGCTGGACGCTCTGACCCGCTATCGGCTGCCGCGCCTGGCCCGCGTCATGCCGAGGCTCTCGCGGATCCTGGCCAGCTTCGCCATCCGCCGCGAGACCCGCGGCGTGGCCAGCGTGTACGACTTCCAGATGCGCATCGCCAGCTACATGCAGCGCATGCTCAGGAACTCAACCGACGACTTTCGGGTGGAGGGGCTGGAGCAGCTGGATCCGAACTCCGCGTATCTCTTCATCGGCAACCATCGCGACATCTCGATGGACCCGGCCTTCGTGAACTATGCCCTCTATCTGGCCGGGCGCGACACGGTGCGCATCGCCATCGGCGACAACCTGCTCAAGAAGCCCTACGTCAACGACCTGATGCGCCTCAACAAGAGCTTCATCGTGCCGCGTAGCGCCCGGGGCAAGCGCGCCATGCTGGCCGCCTACCAGAAGCTCTCCGCCTATATCCGCCACTCCATCCTCGGAGACAACCACTCGATCTGGATGGCCCAGCGCGAGGGGCGCGCCAAGGACGGTATCGACCGCACCGATCCGGCGATCATCAAGATGCTGACCATGGCGCGGCGCGGCGAGGATCGTCGGGCCGCGATCGGCGAGGCCGTCGCCGAGCTGCGCCTGGTGCCGGTGTCGATCAGCTACGAGTACGATCCCTGCGATCTGCAGAAGGCCCGCGAGCTGCGGGCCCTCGAGGACAGCGGCAACTACGAGAAGAGCGAGTTCGAGGACATCAGCTCCATCGTCGCCGGCATTACCGGCCACAAGGGACGGGTTCAGCTGACCTTCGGCACCCCGCTCTCGGCCGATCTCGCGGGTCCCGAGGAGGTAGCCGCCGAGGTCGACCGCCAGGTGCTCGCCGGCTACCACCTCTTCCCCAGCCACTACCTGGCCCTGGAGGCGCTGGGCGAGGCGCCGGAGCTGCTGGAGCTGAGCGAAGTCAGCGATGCCGACCGTGCGCGCTTCCAGGCACGGCTGCAGACGGTGCCCGAGGAGCTACGTCACTGGTGGCTGACCCAGTACGCCAACCCCGTTCTCAACAAGGCCGGACGCTGCCAGTGAGACGCACGGCATGAGGGACGAGTCATCGAGCGCACATGAACCGCCCAGGAGCGAACACGGCAGCGCGATGGAACGCGCCGCCCAGACCCGCGAGGCGCATCGGGTCACGCTGATCGGCGCCGTCATCGACTTCGCCGTCGGCGTCGCCAAGATGATCGCCGGCGTCATGGTGGGCTCGGCGGCGCTGGTGGCCGACGGCATCCACTCCTTCTCCGATATCCTCACCGACCTCTTCGTCGTCGCCGCCACGCACTTTGGCCGTCAGGAGCCCGACAGCAACCACCCCTACGGCCACGGCCGCATCGAGACCCTGGCGACCCTGTGGCTCGGCAGCGTGCTGATCTTCGTCGCCGGCGGCATCGCCTGGGCGAGCATCGGCCGGCTGCTTGAGGGCGAGCCCATCCCCGCCCCGGGGTTCTGGGCCATCGGTATCGCTGTTATCGCCCTGCTCGCCAAGGAGTGGATCTTTCGCTACACCATGCAGGTGGCCAGGCGCGTCAATTCGCGGCTGCTCGAGGCCAATGCCTGGCACTCACGCTCCGACGCGCTCTCCACCGTGGTGGTACTGATCGGCCTGGTGGCGGCCCAGGTCGGCGTGGGCTGGATGGACGCCCTCGCCGCTATCGTGGTGGGCGTCATGGTCGGCCAGGTCGGCGGACGGCTGCTGTGGGAATCCGGCCGGGAGCTGATCGACACCGCCCTGCCGGCCGAGGAGCGCGATGCCATGCAGCGGGCAGCCGAGGAAGTCGCGGGAGTGCGCAGCGTGCATGACCTGCGCGCCCGCAAGCTGGGCAGCGACATCCTGCTCGACCTGCATATCGTGGTGCCTCCCCGGGTCACGGTGTCCGAGGCGCACGAGATCGGTAACGAGGCCAGCCGCCGACTGCGTGAGACCTTCCCCAACCTCCACGACGTGACCTTCCACATCGACCCTGAAGACGACGCGGGAGAAACCGAACACAGCCTGCGCCCGGCCCCGCCGCTGCGTGCCGATGTCGAGGGCGTGCTCGACCAGGCCTGGCACGACCTGCCGATCTGGCAGGCGTGCGTGGATCTGGATCTGCACTACCTGGACAACCAGGTCGACGTCTCGCTCTACGTCGACACCCTGCCGCCGGGGCAGGATCTCGACGCGGCGGCACAGGCGCTGCGCCGGGCCGCCAGCCGGCTCGACTGGGTCGGGCGCCTGCGGGTCTGGCTCGGGCCGGGCAAGGGATAGGCCGCCAGCCTCGCAAAGGCCGTGCTGAAACGGCCACCCCGCTCGCATTAGGTGCCTGCTCCCCCTAGACTTGAGCAAGTGCTCATTCAGGCCGACTCCATGTCTCCCCCGTCATACCGGACACTCGACTCGCCCGTGCGTCGCCGTTTCCTGGCGGGCTTGGGAAGCTTGTGGCTGCTCGCCGGCCTGGGTCTTGGCCCATCACCGGTGGCGGCCAGCCTCTCGCCGCAGCAGCTTCGCCGCTCCATGCAGGCGGAGTACGGCGCCCAGGGCGTCGCGGTCCTCGAGGAGTGGTTTGCCCTGCTCGACCGGCTGCGCCCGGCCGACCTGGAGGCTCGCCTACGCGGGGTCAACGACTTCTTCAACCGGCGCATTCGCTGGCTCGAAGATATCGCTATCTGGCGTCAGGAGGACTACTGGGCCACGCCGCTGGAGACGCTGGGGCGCGGTGAAGGCGACTGCGAGGACTTCACCATCGCCAAGTACGTCACCCTCAAGGAGCTCGACGTATCGGAGGAGGAGCTGCGCCTGATCTACGTGCGTGCGCGTATCGGCCGCAGCAGCATCACCCAGGCGCACATGGTGCTGGGCTACTACGAGACGCCCGGGGCGGACCCGCTGGTGCTGGACAACCTGGTGCCCTCGATCACCCGCGGCTCGCGGCGCACTGACCTCGATCCGCTGTTCAGCTTCAACGGCCGCGGCCTGTGGGCTGCCGGCTCGTCGCAGTCACGCGCCGACCCGGTGGCCCGGCTATCGCGCTGGCGGCGCGTGATCGATCGCATGCGACAGCAGGGATTCATTCAAGGGGAGTAGGACATGTCACTCATCAAGCAGCTCTGGCTGATCGTCGCGGCACTGCTGCTGCTCGCCTTCGGGGGCAGCCTGTTCATCGGGGTCACCGCCAGCCGGGCCTATATCGAGCAGGAAGTGCTGATCAAGAACGCCGACAACGCCAGCGCCCTGGCGCTGACGATGAGTCAGATGCCCAAGGATCCGGTCACCCTGGAGCTGCTGGTCTCGGCCCAGTTCGACACCGGGCACTATCGGCGAGTGGAACTGCGCTCCCCGAAGGGCGAGATCATCGAGCAACGCCTCGGCGGTGATGCCATCCGGGACGTGCCGGCCTGGTTCGTCGATCTGGTACACATCGAGGTGCCGCCCGGCCGGGCCGTGGTCCAGGATGGCTGGCGACAACTCGGCACCCTGGTACTGGAAAGCCAGCACAGCTTCGCCTATCGCTCGCTGTGGAGGAGCACCCTGAGCCTGGTGGGCTGGTTCGGCCTCGCCGCGGTCATCAGCCTGCTGCTCACCTGGTGGATCGTGCGCCAGATTCGCCGCCCGCTGAGCGCCGTGGTCGAACAGGCCCAGCACATCGGTCAACGCCGCTTCACGACCGTACCCGCCCCACGGACCCGCGAGCTGCGTGAGGTGGTCGAGGCCATGAATCGGCTCTCCGCCGCAGTGGGCAACATGCTCGGCGAGGAGAGCCAGAAGCTCGATCGGCTTCGACAGCAGCTACAGCACGACCCGGTGACCGGCGTGCTGAATCGCGAGGCGTTTCTCTCACAGCTGCAGATCCACCTGGACAGCCAGGACGCGCGAGCGAGCGGTGCCCTCGCCCTGGTGCGCCTGGCCCACCTGGTCGAGATCAACGAGCGGCTGGGCCGCGCCGAGACCGACGCCCTGCTCCACGAAATGGCCCATGGCCTGGAGCAGTTCGGCCAGGCTCACGGCGGCGGCATCGTGGGCCGGCTCAACGGCAGCGACTTCGTCTTGCTGCTACCCGGCAAGATCGACCTGGGACAGCTCCGCCACGATCTCGGCAGGCGTCTCGCCGCGATGCGTGAACGCGGCCGCACCCCGGTGGGGCTTCCCGGCGCGCTGATCGACTATGCTCAGGGCGATCAGCGCAGCATGCTGTTGGCCAGTCTCGACGGCACCCTCTCGGCGGCCGAGACGCGCAGCGATGAGGGACTGATGATCGCCGAGGGCCCGCAGCGGCGCAGCCTCTTCACCAGCCACGACGAATGGCGCTACGCCCTGCAGGTGGCCATGGCCAAGGGTATCTACCTGGCCCACTATCCGGTACTGGATGCGACGGGCGAACTGCTGCACATCGAGTGCCCTTCGCGCCTGCGCCTCGCCGGCGAGTGGCAGCCCGCCGGGGTCTTCATACCGTGGATCTCGCGACTGGGGCTCGATAGCCAGCTTGATCTCGTGGTGATCGATGAAGCCATTCGAGACATTACTCACCGGGGCAAGCCGCTGGGCATCAACCTGTCGGTGGCATCGATCCAGGATGCCCACTTCGTTATCGAGCTGCAGTCCCGACTCAAGGCGCGTCCGGACGTCGCCAAGCTGCTGTGGTTGGAGATTCCCGAAGCCATGGCCATCCACGACCTGGCGAGCTTTCGCAGCCTGTGCCGCGCCCTGCAGCCGCTGGGCTGTCGGATTGGCCTCGAGCACGTGGGTGCCTCCTTCACCCGGATCGCCGACCTGCAGGACCTGGGGCTCGCCTACCTCAAGCTCGACCGCACCCTGGTCAGGGGCATCGACCGGGTCGCCGAGCAGCAGACCATCCTGCGCGGCATGGCCACGCTCTGCCATTCGCTGGGTATCCTGGCCATCGGCGAGGGTGTCGAAAACCGGGAAGAGGCCCGTGTGCTCTTCGAGTTGGGCCTGGATGGGGCCACCGGGCCTGGCATTCGTCAGCATGAGAAGCCGGCGGACTGATCACGACAAGGGCCGACGTCCTCGCGGACGCCGGCCCTTGTTCCTGCCGAAGTATCGGCAACGGGTCTATATCACACCGCCCTCGTCATCGCTGCCGGTCACCAGCTGCAGGCCGTTAAGCCTACGCCGCAGCGTCTGGCGCTCCATCACCTTCTCCTGAGCCGGTTCCGGCAGGTCGGTGAAGCTGATCACCCCCTTGTCCATCAGCAGTTCGATCACGTCCTCGAGCACCCGCACGAAAGCGAGATCCGAAGCCTGAAAACGCGCCGCCCCCTTGCCGCTCTCCTCCTCCATCAGGAAGGCCAGCAGTTCCGGTGAGTCCGCCGACAGGTACTCCGGACATTCCGGTGTCTCCTCCCGGCTGACCAGCTCGATGCGATCATCGCTGTCGCGCTTAATGTACATGAACTCCTCCAACCACTGATCTCGAAAGCCTAGGCTTTGTCCGAAAACTTGAATTTGCTAATGTCACCTATGCCACAGCAGCATAGGTGACCCATGGCAGGACGCTACGAGATCTCCGACAACGGCTGGGCCATCATCGAGGACATCGTGTCACCGCCGCAGAGAACGGGGCGCCCCCGCCGCGATGACCGCCAGGTGCTGAACGGCATCTTCTGGATCCTCTGCTCGGGCGCCAAGTGGCGCGATCTGCCAGAACGCTACGGCCCGTGGAAGACCGTCTATGACCGGTTCCGCCAGTGGCGCGATGACGGCACCTTCGAGACCATCCTGGCGCGCCTCCA
>NZ_FPAQ01000048.1 GCF_900116405.1 Halomonas saccharevitans
CAAGGCGAAGGAATTCACGAGCCGCGATCAGCACCTCTTCCTGTTCGGGCGTGAGCGTGGCCAGCAGGTTGTGCCGCGTGTGCGGTCGGTCGTGGACATCGTCACGGTACCGCCAACGCCGGATAGTCGCGGTGGCGACGCCGTATTGGCGGGCCAACTCGCTATCCGTGATGCTAGAGGGGGCTGCCTGGATCTCGGCACGGATCTTCGGTGTCGTCGTAGCCTGCTTATGCAGCTTGATGTCCATGAACCTGCTCCCGAATGAATTGCTGTAGAAGCTCTCTGGCTGCTAGCAGAGGATAACTTCTATAGGCGATCTGATCATCCGGGATCCTACAGGTAAGGTCAAAACCAGGGAGAAGGTCATTCATGCATGCATCTCGCCCGGGGCTGCCTCTACAGTGCGTTCCGACGTGCTGGGATTATTCTATGAATCCATGGATACCGAATTAAAAGCTGAAAATCAATTTATTAAATATTTTTCACTAGAAAAACAATATCCGCAGTGTAGGTCTTTTGTTCGTGACTCCTAGACATAGTCGTAATTATTTTATTAGAAATTTTAATACTTATAGTGTTAGAGATTTCCTTTTTCTCTATGGCAATCAGTTATCTGTAGCGTCTGGCGGCGGTGGTGACGTGCTAGGTAGGAAAATTTATCTATTAAAAACATAAGATTAATATCGAATCTTAAGAAGGTGAGAAAGACTGAGGGTCTGACGACCAGTATGAGATGGACCTACTTCGTGGTGTGTTATTTCTGCGACAAGCGTGTTTTTGTTTGCTACCGCATGTAACCATGGAGTAAGTTTGGGGTGCTGATTGGGTAAACCTTGGCGTCAAGAACATGCTTGTCTGCCTGTACGTCATGGTGTGAGTACTTCTATCACCACCGATAGGGCCAAGAAGGTTTTTTCCATGCCGCCAGTCTTATCAATGCTATTCGGGCTGTCTCGCACTACCAAGCGAATTATGGAAGTGGTGGCAGACGTCGTACTCATCGTGGCCAGCTTTCTGGGGGCAATGTGGCTGAGGCTCGATAACTTCGATTTTCTCAGCCACTTTGGCGTATGGCTCGCGTTGCCTATAGTCGTACCCATCAGCATCGCCCTGTTCGCATGGCTCGGCTTCTATCGAGCGATCATTCGTCACCTTGGCCTGAAAACAACCCAGACGATCCTGATTGGTGTCGTGGCATCGTCAAGCGTACTCGGCGTAACGGCGCTACTGTTCGATCTCCCTATTCCCAGTTCGATCCCCTTTCTCTATGCCATGCTTGCACTGCTCACGGTCGGCGGAGTCAGGTTTGGGCTTCGTTATTTCTACCTGCGTGAGCAACAGCAACACAAGAAACGTGTCCTGATCTACGGAGCTGGGGCGGCCGGACGCCAACTGGCCATGTCGCTTCGCCATGGACGCGAATACGAGCCTGTCGCATTCCTGGACTTCGCACCTCGTCTCCAGGGTAGCCATGTCCAGGGGCTTAAGGTCTACCCGCCTGAAGAGTGCGGTCGCATTATCAAAGCATACGGTGTCCAGATGTTTCTCCTGGCCATTCCCGGAGCCACACGTGCCCGGCGACAGGAAATCATCGAGTCTGTCGAGACGATGAAGATTCCGGTCCAGACCGTTCCCGATATGGCCGATGTGGTATCGGGCAAGGCCAAGGTCACCGAACTGCGAGACGTTGCTATCGAAGATCTGCTGGGTCGGGATCCCATCCCGCCCGACCAGTCGCTGATGGGAGCTGATATCACTGGCAAGGTGGTAATGGTCACGGGTGCCGGCGGTTCCATCGGCAGTGAACTCAGCCGTCAGATTTTCAGACAGCATCCTCGGCAGCTTCTGCTGGTCGACGTGTCGGAATATTCACTCTATCTCATAGAAAAAGATATTGAGCAGTTGAAACTGGGAGAAGGGGGGCAGGTCTCTTGTCTTCCCATTCTCGCCTCGGTGCGGGACGGTGGGCGCCTTGAAGCGCTCATGCGGATGTTTAGTGTCGACACAATTTATCATGCCGCTGCATACAAGCACGTTCCCTTGGTGGAGCAGAACATGGCCGAGGGCATTCGCAACAATGTCTTCGGTACACTGGCCATGGCCAAGGCAGCCGTGTCGGCAAGGGTCGGAAGAGTCGTGTTGATTTCTACGGACAAAGCCGTGCGGCCGACCAACGTGATGGGAGCCACCAAGCGGATGGCCGAATTGGTCTGCCAGGCTCTTGCCAAGCAGCAGTCCGGTACATGCTTCTCGATGGTTCGATTCGGCAACGTGCTTGGTTCTTCCGGCTCCGTAGTCCCCCTGTTTAGAAAGCAGATCGAAAGGGGAGGGCCCCTTACCGTTACCCATCCCGATATAACTCGTTACTTCATGACCATCCCCGAAGCGGCTCAGCTGGTGATCCAAGCGGGCGCGATGTCCCGTGGTGGAGATGTCTTTATTCTGGATATGGGGCAGCCGATCAAAATCGTGGAACTGGCTCACCGCATGATTCGCCTGAGCGGACTGCAGCCCTACTTCCTCGACGCCAGCGCGCCGAACGACGATACGAGGCTCAGCACGCCATCTGCCTCCCCCTGCAGAAAAGGCGATATCGCCATAGAGTTTACTGGCCTACGCCCCGGCGAAAAACTCTATGAAGAGCTGCTGATTGCCGAAGCCGCAGAGTACACGACTCATCCACGGATCATGACGGCCAACGAGACAATGCTCGATTGGGAATCGCTACAACCGTCGCTGAAAGCACTTGGTCGGGCATGCCAACAGCAGGATATGGATCAGGTTCGCAAAATTCTTCTTTCAATTCCGGTCGGCTATGTACCCGGGCACGAGCTGGTGGATATCGGCTGGCTGCAGAAGGTGCCATGCGGACAGGCGACAGAGCAGACGGCTAAAACCGAGTCGCCGCGGCCTATTGAAGCACTCCAGAGCACCGCCGATGTGATTCCTTCTTGGGCAGGGTTGCAGGCACCCGGAACCTGAATGCCGTGTTCGCTCAGGCCCAGCCAGGAGCGGATAAGGCGCTGCAGATGTTCAAAACGGCAGGCAGGTACGAATAACTATCGCCGGCTGGTGAGCTCCGCTTTTCGGACTAACGGCGACAAAATGACTGACAGGCCTCGAGGATGTGCCATCACCTCGTGGCGGTAGCGTGGGAAAAGCCAAACCTGGCAAACCCTAGAAACAGGGAAGACTCTCATGGCAATACCCGGATCACTTAGATCAATGCTGGTAGGCCTGACCATGCTTGGACTGGCGGGATGTGTCATTGCTCCTGGGAGCCACATGGAGCATCGCGCCGATGAAAGCGTCGATCTTTCTGAAAGTGTGGTTATTGAAGCCATTACGCCAGAACTATTGCAACGCATCAAACGCAAGAGGCCGACCGCTAAACCTCAGCCGGATGCGCTGCGGCGCCAGATTGCCGAGTATGACTACCATGTCGGTCCCAGTGATATCCTCAGCATCATCGTTTACGATCATCCCGAGCTCACCATTCCAGCCGGCGCTGAGCGCAGCGCGGCAGAAGCTGGCCACATCGTCCGGCCAGATGGCACCATCTTCTATCCCTTCCTGGGGCGCATCATTGTCGCCGGTAAGTCAACCGATGACATCCGCTTGCAGCTCACACGTGGCCTGTCTCAGTACTTGGCCAATCCGCAAGTGGATGTGTTCGTCGCCCAGTTCAATTCAAAGAAGGCGTATGTGACCGGCGCGGTAGGCTCTCCAGGCGCTTTTCCCATCACCAATGTGCCCTTGACCATCGTGGATGCCATCAGTGCCGCCGGAGGGCCCACCGGCGATGCCTACTGGCATGACCTCTCCTTGATTCGTAACGGTGAAGAGAAGCACCTGTCGCTGTTTTCCCTGCTCAGCGAGGGAGACCAGACCCAGAATCGCCTGCTTCGAGACGGTGACCAGCTGCATTTGGCCAGTGCCGACAACCAAGGTGTCGCCATGCTCGGCCAGGTTGTGTCGCCCGGCAATATTCCCATGAACCGAGAGCTCCTCTCCCTGACCGACGCCTTGTCTCGAGCCGGTGGCATCAATGAAGAGCGTGGAGATGCCTCGGGCATCTTTGTACTACGCCCACACTCGCTGGAAAGCAGCAAGCTGGCAACGGTGTATCAGCTCGATGTGAGCGATGCCACTGCCTATATGATGGCCAGCAAGTTCCCGCTTGAGGCCAGTGATGTGGTGTACGTCACTACCGCACCGCTGGCTCGATGGAACCGCGTGATCAGCTTGCTTTTGCCGTCGCTGACGCTTCCGGGTGACATCAGTGGCAGCGCTGAGGGTCTGCTCTAGTCATGTTCCAGCATATATTGATCGTGTGCACCGGCAACATCTGTCGCAGCCCGGTAGCGGCGGCCTTGTTGCAATGTCAGTTGCCACGGCTAACGGTAACTTCCGCCGGCCTGGGGGCCTTAGTTGGGCAGCCGGTGGATGCTCAGGCACGCCAACTGGCGGAAGCTGACGGACTTGACGTCGATGTCCATCAAGCGCGGCAGCTCGAAACCGGCATGCTTGCCGAAGCCGATCTGGTGCTGGTCATGACGGACGGCCAGCGCCAGGCCTTGGCCAAGCGCTGGCCGGAGGCACGTGGCAAGACGCTGCTCCTGGGCAAGTGGTTGAGCCAGGAGCAGGCGACAGACATCCCTGATCCCTACCGCAAGAGCCCGGAGGTATTCAAGCATGTTCACCGACTGCTTCAGGAGGCCACTCGCCTCTGGGCAGACCGGCTCTGACGCCCACACCAGGGCTTCCCATTCTTCTTTTGCCGCAGTAGAGCTCATGAACGAGACACCTCCAAGTCAGGACACCAGGGAAGTCGATCTCGGACGACTCTTTGCGGTGTTGATGGATCGCAAATGGCCAATCGTATTTATTACGCTGCTTTTCGCCGGATTCGGGTACGTTCAAGGGCAGCTGGCGACTCCGATCTATCAGGCCAATGCCCTGGTGCAGGTGGAACGGCGCTCCAGCATCAGCCCTCTAGGTACCGTGGGCAGCGTCATGGGCGCGGAAGAACTCAATACACCGGCCGAAGTGCAGATCCTGCAGTCTCGCATGGTGCTGGGCCAGGTCGTGGATCGCCTCGAGCGGGATGTCATCATTCAACCGGTAGAACTCCCCGTCATTGGTAATTTCCTTCAGCGCCACCGTATTCCTCGGCCAGAGTTCATGGTCGGCCACCCCCAAGTCTGGGGCGATGAATTCCTAGACGTGACGCGTTTCGGCCTGGCCGACAGCCGCCGAGGACAGAAGATTCTTGTCGAGCGCCTGCAGGAAGGCTACCAAGTACTGCTGGACGATGTGCCGATCGGCAGCGGTCTTATCGGGCAGGTGGAACGGTTCCTCGACGATGATCTGATCTTGCGTGTCGATGGCTTCGCCGCGGCGCCCGGTGCTCGCTTTCGGCTAATGAAGCAGCACCGTACTTCGGCGATAGAGAGCATCGGGGCGCGATTGCAGATTCGAGAATCCTCCTCTGAGTTGGCTACCGGCATGTTGCGACTGTTAATAGTCGGTGATGATCCGGTCGAGCTGACCCGTACACTAGACGCCGTGGCGCAAACCTTCCTGACACAGAATGTCGAGCGCCAGTCAGCACAAGCCCAGCAGAGCTTGGAATTCCTGGAAGCGCAGGCCCCCGAACTACGTGCTCAACTGACCGAAGCCGAAGTTCGGTTGAATGAATATCGCTCCGGTCTGGACAGTGTCGATCTCGACAGCGAGTCTGAGGCCGCCATCGGACGCTATATAGATCTGGAAACTCGACTGAACGATTTGGAGTTTCAGGAGGCCGAGCTGGCTCAGCGTTACACGCCCAGCCACCCTAGCTACCAGGCTCTGCTACGCCAGCGACGTCAGATCCAGCTGGATCGCACCGAATTGAACGATCGGGTGAACGAATTACCCGCCGCTCAGCAGGAGGTGGTTCGTCTGCGTCGTGACGTAGATGTCACCCAGGCGATCTACGTCAATGTGCTCAACAAGATTCAGGAGCTGGAGGTGGCCCGTGCCGGCACCATCGGCAACGTGCGAATCATAGACAGCGCGGTGATCAGCGGCCTGGTGGCCCCCAACCGCGGCCGGATCCTTCTGATGGCGACGCTGCTGGGTCTGGTGCTGAGCATTGGCCTTGTGCTGGTGCGCGAATTGCTGCGCCGTGGTGTCACCTCGCCGGACCAGATCGAGGCGGCAGGGATTCCCGTCTATGCCACCATTCCGCTTTCCCGCGGCCAGATGCGACTGACAAAGCGTGTCAAGCGACGCGGTATAGGCACGACGGCCAAAAATGCCGTAACTGGAGTACTGGCTAAACTTGACCCGAGTGATCTGAGCATCGAAGCCCTACGCGGGCTACGCACCAGCCTGCACTTCGCGCTGCTAGAAGGCAGCAATAACCGCATCATGATTACGGGCTCAAGCCCAGGAGTAGGCAAGAGCTTCCTGGGAATCAATCTTGCCTCGGTCTTCGCTCAGGCAGGCAAAAGGGTTGTGCTGGTTGATGCCGACCTGCGCAAGGGTTACCTGCATCGGGCCTTCCAGTTGGACGCAAGCCCCGGGCTCTCCGATTATCTGGCTGGACAGTGCGAGCTTACCGATATCATTAGACCCACCGGAATCGACAACTACCATGTGATCAACCGTGGCAGGGTAGCCCCCAACCCTTCCGAGCTGCTAATGCAGTCTCGCATGGGGCAGGCCATGGAATCGCTTAGTGACAGGTTCGACTTGGTATTGGTCGACACCCCCCCGATCCTGGCTGTCACCGATGCCAGTGTCGTCGGCAAGCACTGTGACACCACTCTGCTGGTGGCACGTTTCGAGAAGAACCCCGTTCGCGAGATCAAGGCTGCCAAGCGACGCCTGGAAGACAGCGGCGTTCAGGTACGTGGCGCCGTGCTCAATGCCGTAGAGCGCAAGCCTTCAACGGCCGGTGGCTACTATGGCCACTATCACTACCAGTACCGCTGAGAGAAACCGCTCACAAATGAACACTCCGTTCAGCAACACCGCCGCTTGCTGACGTTTCCACTCAGTCAAGCGCTCCGTCAAGTGCTGAGACAGGTCGCCCTGCGTGACTGCTAACATTCCTCATACGGATAGATATGCATCGACTGATGAACTTCGCTTATTCGGACCCTGCCCTCGCCAAAGGCGCCGCGACGCCATGAGCAGTGCTGCGCTGCACCGCCTGCGTGACCGCACGCGGGCGTTTGGCGGCAGCCACTTCGTGCGCAATGTCGCCACGCTGGCAACAGGGGTTGCGTCAGCGCAGGCGATCTCGCTGGCCTTTGCCCCCTTCCTTACCCGGCTGTACGGCCCGGAGGCATTCGGTGCACTGGCCGCCTTTACGGCGGTGGTCAATATCATTACCCCCTTGGCCACGCTGGGCTATGCCAATGCCATCGTGATGCCAGCCACAGAGGAGGGGGCGACGGCAGTGGCGCGCCTGTCTTTGGTATGCGCGGCCGTCGTGGCGCCCGTGGTGCTGATCGCCGTGACCCTCTTCCAGGTCCGGCTGGCCACCTGGACCGGTCTGGAGTCGGCGCCAGGCTTGTTGTACCTGATCCCGATCTATCTCGTGGTGGTGGCGCTGCTGTCGGTCGCCGATCAGATGGCCATCCGCGAGGGTCTGTTCAAGGCGAAAGCGCTTGCCTATGTCAGCAGCACGCTGCTGGTGAACATCGGCAAGCTCGCCGGCGGCTTCTTAGCACCTTCCGGGCTAGTTCTTATTCTGTTGTTGATGGTAAGCAAGATGCTCAATTATCTGATGCTCTTGGCACGCGTACCGAGGCAGGGAGCCTTCGAAGTACGGCGCTGGTTGGGTACTGACGGTATCCGCCATGCTGCCTTCGAGCAGCGTGACTTCATGAGGTATCGGATGCCACAGGGCATCATTAATGCCCTATCGTTCGGTTTTCCCGTATTGGCCCTTTCTGCTCTTTTTAGTACTTCAGTAGCGGGGCAGTACTCGATAGCCACCCTGGTCCTTGGTGCTCCCATCATGCTGCTTGGGCAGTCGGTCCTGGAGGTATTTTTTCCTCGGATTACTGAGGTGGTACGAACCAGTCCAACAAGCGCTGTTACGCATATCCAGCGAGCAACGCTTGGCATGCTGCTGATTGGGGCAGTTCCGTTCGGCATTATCGCCCTGTGGGGGGATGTGATCTTCCCCCTGGTATTTGGCGAGGAGTGGCTGCGTGCCGGCGAGTACACCAGGTGGATAGCCCTGTGGATGGCCAGCGTACTGGCGACCAGGCCCGCCGTGGCGGCAATGCCGGCGCTTCGGCTTCAGCGCGAACTCCTTGTCTATGAGGTGGTGATTACCTTCGTTCGAATTGCTTCACTGCTTGTTGCCGCCAGCCTGGGAAGCGACCTTACGGCCGTCGCGGTATTCGCGCTCGTCAATGCGGTGGGGTATGGCGTCCTTCTGTTGGTCGTCTTCAGGCGGGCGTTGGGCATCAAGCGAGAACAGGAATATGCTTGATGGCATCAAGGCTAGGGTCCCGGTCCCTTTAAAGGTTGCAGCAAGAAGAGTGTTATGTGCCGAACACATGCGCCTTCCCGATGCGCCCCGGGTCGTCATGTTTCTTGCCGCCGATTACGGCAATATTGGCGATCTGGCGATCTCGGCAGCACAGCAAGGGTTTCTGGCTCGCAGTCTCCCCGGATACCGAGTGGTGCCGATTCCCATCAGCAGGACACGTGAGGTCATCCGCTCTTTGCGCCGGCAGGTGGGGCCAGATGACCTGGTGACGACTGTTGGCGGCGGCAACATGGGCTCGCTTTATCCGGACATCGAGGCGTTACGGCAACTTGTCATCCGCTCATTTCCTAATAACCGGATCATCTGCTTCCCGCAAACGCTTGACTGGGATGATAGCCAGGCATCGCAGAAAGCTTTGGCGCGTATTGTACGCACCTATTCACGTCACCCGGATATCCATGTGTTTGCGCGTGAGTCTGTTACCCATGCCAAGCTGGAAGCGATGTTTGCCGGGCATACGAACGTGACAGTTGGCTACTCGCCAGACATCGTGCTACGTGCGTCCCCCGGTGATCTCGGAGCCAGGGCAAATGCCCAGCCAACCGGCATCCTGCTCTGCATGCGCGATGATTGCGAGCGAGCCCTCGACTCCCGACAGCGTGAGCAGGTGGCGGCTGCCCTGGCCGGCACAGGATTGGCGGTGCAGACCACCGATACCCATGCTGGCGGCTCGCGTCTCGACGAATCGCGGCGTTCGCAGTTATTGGCCGACAAGCTTGATCAGTTCGGCGCGTCCAGGCTTGTCGTCACCGATCGCCTGCACGGCATGATCCTGGCGGTGGTGGCTGGCACGCCCTGTATGGTTTACCCCAACGCCAACCACAAGATTCGTCAGACCTGGCTCGACTGGCTCGCCGACCAGCCATGGATAAAGTTCTTGGCGCCGGATGACTTCGAGATGCTCCCCGAAGCCGTCGAGGCGTTGCTCGCTGGTGGGCGGCCCCGGGTGGGCCCACCGGTCGACCCCAGCCGCTACGAAGCCTTGAGACAGTCCTTGGTCTCATCATGCGGGGTATCATGCAACCACTGGTGAGTGTGATCGTTCCTATCTACAACGTGGCGAGCTATCTCGACTGCTGTCTGAACTCGATTCGCGGCCAGAGTTATCAGCGGCTCGAGATCATCATGGTCGAAGACTGCTCGACCGACGATTCGGTCTCCCTGGCGGAGCGACATCTGGTCGACCCTCGTGTGCGCCTACTCAGACACGCGCGAAACGCAGGCCTCTCCGCGGCACGAAATACCGGTATCGAAGCGGCCACCGGTGACTTTGTCCTGTTCGTCGACTCCGACGACGCCATCGCCCCGGCACTCGTCAAGTCCTGCCTCACTCATGCCCAGGCGTCCGGCGCCGACGTCGTGGTGTTCGATTTTGTGCCCTTCGAGGATGGCGACGCCTTGCCCGAGACCGGAAGAGTCGTTGATACCCTGGGCACCGAGTCTCTCGATGCCGTGCAGTACTTCAGACTGCACCATTTTGCGTGGTTGAAGTTCATTCGCGCTGACCTGCTGCGCGATCCCTGCCTGCGCTTCCCCATAGGGCTCTACTATGAGGATTGGCCGTTTCATTGGCAGCTTGGGTTCGTCTCCAACTCCATGCATACGCTCGCCGGGCAGTGGTACTACTATCGCCAACGTGGCAGCTCCATAACCGCCTCCCGGGGTCGCAAGCTGCTGGATCAGTTCAAGGTTCAGCGGCTGGTGCTGGAAATGGTGCGCCAGCAAGGGGGACGGGATGCAGCATCTGTCTTGTACCAAAAGGTGCATGGCACCTTTTGGACGGTATTGATACGGGTGGAGAATCGCCTGCTGCCCGAGGCCATAATGACCGCGCGGCGACTACGGGGTGAGCTGCTGGGCGTTGCCACCGTGCCACCGCGAGATGGAAGGACGGCGCTAATGGCGCTCTTGCTTGCCTTGCCCCCCCCCCTCTCTGGCGCGGGATTGCGGTTGGTCCGTTCGCTAAAGGCGATCGCGGCATCGTTCTTTGATAAGACAGCAGTGAAGGGCAAAGGGGCTGAAAGAATGAAGCACCAGGCTGTTCCGCATCCGCAGCGTGTCTTGCATATCGTCGGCCGAATGGATCGCGCAGGCGCCGAGACCATGCTGATGAATTACTATCGAGCCATTGACCGAACCCGCCTGCAATTGGATTTCCTGGTGTATACCACTGAGGAGGGTGACTACGATGCGGAGATAAGGACGCTCGGGGGAGAGATCATTCAGATAGAGGGCGACGCCGGCTGGCTCAAGCGAGCAATCGCCATGACCCGCATCTTTCGACAGAGCAAGTGGTGTGCCGTTCATGCCCACACGAACTTCAGCAATATATTTCCGCTGTTTGCCGCCGTCCTGGCCAGGATCCCAATCCGGATTTCACATGCACACGTTACTGATGTCGACTGCCCCTCGCTAGCGCAAAGCGTCTATCAGGCTGTGGCTCCGGTCTTTCTTCGACTATTCGCCACGCACAAGGTGGCCTGTGGGGAGAGGGCGGCAGCTCTTCTTTATCGCCCCGGTGATAACGTCACGATCCTTCCGAATGCAATTGAGAGCTCTCTCTACTTGCAGGAGCGTGGTGAGGCCTCACAAGCCGTTAGAGATGAGCTCCTGATTGGCGCGGAGACTCGTGTCGTGTTGCAGGTTGCGCGGCTGGATAAGGTGAAGAATCAGCTGTTTATTATCGAGGTTGCCAGGCGGCTTAAAGAGCAGTGCCAGGACTTCGTGACCCTGTTGGCCGGGCGGGGAGAAATGGAGGGTCAGCTGAGGGAAGCAGTTGCGCGGCACCGGCTAAACGATCATGTGAAATTTCTGGGCGTCAGGGACGATATTCCGCAGCTGCTCAATGCTGCCGATGTTTTCGTCCTGCCATCCTTTGTTGAGGGATTTCCGGTGGTACTGGTCGAGGCACAGGCGGCCGGTGTGCCTTGCCTCGTTTCTGACCGCGTGTCCACCGAGGTGGACCTGGGCATGGGGCTGGTCTCCTTTTATGCGGTGCCCGATGCGCTCGAGTCTGCGGATGCGGGACGCTTGGCAGATGAGTGGGCGGATGCGCTAATAGCCTGCCGCGATAAGGATAAGCCTTCGACGGTGGAACGTCGGGTGATACTCGAGTCGACCGGTTACTGCGCATCCGGCGCAATGGATCGATTAGCCCGTCTCTATCAAATCGAGACGTCTTGCCGTGCCATCGACTAGGGAGAAGCGCCAATGTGTGGCATAGCCGGAGCCTTCTCTGTCACCTCCCGATCGTTGCCGGCGGCCGTGTCCCGGATGTCGGAGCGGCTACGGCATCGAGGGCCCGATGGTGATGGGCTATGGAGCGATATTGACGCCGGTATCGCCCTTGGGCATCGGCGCCTTGCCGTGCAGGATCTGACGGAGGCCGGAAAGCAGCCGATGGAATCCCCCTGCGGTCGCTGGGTCATCGTCTTCAACGGTGAGATCTACAACCACCATGCGATCAGGCGGGATATCGAGCGCGCAACCGGTGGTTGCTGGAGCGGGCACTCCGACACCGAGACCCTCGTCAGCGCCATTGCGCTTTGGGGATTCGATCAGACCTTGCTCAGGCTGGTGGGGATGTTTGCGGTTGCCGCCTGGGATCGGTCTAGTCGGTCACTGTGGCTGGCGCGCGATCGAATGGGTGAAAAACCTCTCTACTATGGTTGGATCGATGGCGACTTCGTATTTGCTTCGGAACTGAGGGCGATCCTCGCTTACTCTAGCGGGACTGGCCTATCTGTCTCCAGATCGTCACTCTTTTTGCTTGCATCGCTTAACTATATCCCGGCCCCATGGTCCATTTACCGCGAAATCGGCAAGTTGATGCCAGGGACTTACCTGCATCTTAAAGCACCAACTGATCAATCGGCCCAGGCGACACCGTTCTGGACGTTCCCCCTGGCGACTCGCTCAGGGTCTCACCTGGAGCCATCCAGTAACGGCGGGCTAAACGCTTGTCTCGGGCAGGTGGACGCGGCACTGCGACGTTCGGTGAAGAGTCAGATGCTGTCGGATGTTCCGCTCGGCGCGCTGCTGTCCGGTGGCATCGACTCATCCCTGGTGGTCGCGCTGATGCAGAGCGAGTCAAGCGAGCGAATCAAGACCTTCACGATCGGTTTCGACGAGTCTTCCACAGATGAATCCCGGTATGCACGGCAGATAGCGCAACATCTTGGCACGGATCATCATGAGATGATTCTTACGCCAACCGATGCCTTGGGGCTCATACCCAGGCTACCCGGCTTGCTCGACGAGCCGATGGCGGATTCCTCGCAGATCCCGACGATGTGCGTGATGGAATTGGCGCGCCGGCATGTCACGGTGGCGCTCAGTGGCGATGGTGCCGACGAACTTTTCGGTGGCTATGGGCGCTACCGGCGTATTCCAAAAGCTTGGGGCCGAATGCGCATGACGCCTCGCTTGATTTGGGCGTCTCTCAACGCCATGGTGCAGCCTGCTCTCCTGGACCATATCGCGGCGCTTGGTGGCAACCGCGGGCTCGACTTGCTGCGGAAATCGCGCTACTACTTGCCACGCATGGCTGGTGCACACTCGGCCAGAGATCTTTATGTCGGGATGCTGATGCAGTGGATCGACGCCCCCATCGTCAAGGGGCTGGAGCAGGATCCTCGCGACAGTGTCTATCAGGTGCTGAGTCGAGCAGAATCGATCGACCTTGTGCCCTTTATGATGGAAGCGGATGCCCTGACCTACCTGCCGGACGATGTGATGGTCAAGGTGGATCGCTCCGCCATGGCCTGTTCGCTGGAAACTCGTGCTCCTTTCTTGAGCCAGGAGGTCGTGGAGCTCTCTTCCAGGCTTCCGCTCTCATGCAAGCTGGATCGAATCAGAGGCAAAGCGATCCTTCACGAGTGCCTAGCAAAGCACCTACCGCGTGGAATGTTTGAACGCCCGAAGCAGGGATTCAGTGTGCCGTTGGATACCTGGTTGCGCGGGCCCCTGCGCGAGTGGGCGGAAGACTTGCTGGATTCGAATCGAATTCAGCGAGAAGGCTACTTTGACCCTTTGGTGGTTGAGCGCGTTTGGCGAGCGCATCGGGAAGGGCGTCACAATAATGGACACCAGTTGTGGTCCGTTCTCATGTTTCAGAGTTGGCTTGCACAACATCCGCCGATGAATGAATAATAATTAAGGCGATGGTTGTTAAATTGCGTTACGGAGGCTCTGGTTTTCAATGTGGTTTAGAGCTTAATGCTTTAATATTAAGTGGTGAAAATGAAGTAAAAACTTTCTTGATGGCCCTCGGTACTAGTAAGTAATTCGAAAATTTAGTTCTGGGAAATGTTTTTCTTCAATGACTGCAGAAGAGAATTTAATGATGGATGTTTACAAATCATGATTCCGTATTTCGCGTTATTGATAATCGTTGTTGCAATTGTTTCGCTTGGACGGAGTTCTGGCAGTAACGGGGTTCAGCGCTGTAGTCTTGTGCTTGTCGGTTTAATGCTGATTTTTTTTGCTGGATTACGTGACCGTACCGTAGGTACTGATACGGGCACATATGTGAGCTGGCTTTCAATGGTAACTTCTTATGAAGAGGCACTAGATTTTCACGTAGAGCTTGGTTTTAGTTTTATCGTAATGATTAGTTCATCGCTTTCAGATAATTATGCGATATTACTTGTTTTGGTAGCGGCACTGGTTGTTGGAAGCTATTTGTCGACTATCGGGGCCCTGGTAAAAAATTACGAATTTGCGATTTTTATATTCATTACCTTGGGAGCCTATACCTTTTTCTTTAACGCAGCGCGACAAGGGCTAGCTGTGGCATTATGTTTTTTCGCATTGCCCTATCTGCTTGAGCGTAAAACAATGCCATACTTCATATTGATAGCGACTGCCACACTATTTCATGCTACAGCCGTTATAGCTGCTCCCCTTTACTTTTTATCAAGAGCCAATATCGGTCTTCGAGACGTTTTCATCGTAGTGGTTGGGACGGCAGTGTTAGCAATTTCTATTTCCAGTATCGCACAGTTTGCCACCAACTTTCTAGACGAACGATACGCGGATTATGGACAGGAAGGCGGTGGTGGAGGGCAAGTTCAAGTGGCCTTTCTAGCTATTCAAGGTGCTCTGCTGCTTTTGTTCAAGGAGCAGATCAATGAGCAGAGACATTGGTACTGCAGATTGCTAAACATTTACCTGCTTGGACTCATTCCTGCACTAGCTTCTGTTGTTGCAAATGTCAATCCCTCAGGTGTTCTAAGAATAACAGCATATTTTTCCCATACCAGCATCCTTCTCTGGCCCATGGTTCTTATGAGCTTTAAGCAGGTGAGGAATAGAAATATTTTTTTACTTGGTTTTTTAGCTTGTTCTCTTATTTACTATATGTTGACGACATCGAATTTTAGTGGTCTATACCCCTACCGATTGAATCCGAGACTTCTATATGAGCCCTTCTCTTCCGGCAGTATCCATTGGTATTCCTTTTTTTAATGCTGAAGATACACTTCTTGACGCAGTGCGTTCTGTTTTTGCTCAAACGCATGTCAACTGGGAACTCATACTATTGGATGATGGGTCTACCGATAAATCTCTCGAGTTAGCTAAGTCCATCAAAGATCCTAGAGTTACAGTTTATTCGGATGGTCAAAATCGACGCTTGGCTGCACGCCTTAACCAAATGGCAAAGTTGGCAAGCCACGATTACATGGCAAGAATGGATGCCGATGACTTGATTTCCCCCGATAGGCTCAGACTTCAGCTTGAATTCTTGCAAGTCCGGCCAGCAGTGGATCTGGTCTCGACCGGTGTTTGTTCCTTGTCCAACGCAAATGAACCTCTTGGCATACGCGTGCCCCCTGAATGTCATGATGTTTCTCCAAGAAGTCTTTTGTTAGCAAATTCTGGAATCGTACATGCGTCTTTACTTGGGAAACGTTCCTGGTTTTTGCGTAATCGCTACCGTGAGCAGATTAGCACCGGTCAAGATGCCAACCTTTGGGTGCGAGCATTTTCGAACGATGACCTTAATGTTGGTTTTATAAACAAGCCGCTCTATTATTATCGGGAAGATGGTAATGTGACCTCTTTAAAAATCAAGAATGCTTATCGTGAAATCCTGCGGACCATTCTCAGAGAATCTGGTCATGGTTTTTCGACACCGGATAAAACCTTTGCTTATTTGATCATTTTGGCAAAGTTTATGATTGCTCAGTCGCTTTCGACGTTTGGATCATTGGATCTGCTTAGGAAACGCAGGAATAGAACTTTATTGTCACAGGATGATAAGGATTTTTTCATTTCAGAGATAAGGAATATACAGAGTACCAAAATTCCTCAATGAAGTAAGTATGATGATGATTCTGGCAGTTTCCTGAAGGAGATTGAATGAAACGGATCGCTTTTATTGTCTCTGCACCTACCACGGCAGATGATTTCCTTCACGGGCACATTGCAGCATTGTCTGAACATTACCATGTGGATTTGGTTGCAAACCTCTCTGATGGCTATAAAACTTCGCTCAAAGTAGAACATGAGATTCATGCCCCGATTCGGCGTAATATTCATCTCTGGCATGATCTAGTAGCTCTTGTTACGTTAATTATGATATTTGCGGACAAGCGCTATGACGCGGTGCACTCAATTACACCGAAAGCGGGTCTGCTAGCCATGATTGCTGCAGGGATAACTCGCGTACCAGTGCGTTTCCATACTTTTACTGGACAAGTATGGGCAACACGTTCTGGCTTGTCGCGTTGGTTACTCCGTTTGCTCGACCAACTGACACATCGATTTTCTACATATTCCTTGATTGACAGCCACTCGCAGCGGAGTTTTCTTATAAAGGAAAAGGTGGTAAAGCAAGAAAAGTCCTCCGTGTTGCTAAATGGATCAATCTCCGGAGTTGATATTGAGCGGTTTAGGCCTGATGGTTGTAAACGAGATTTTACAAGAGCGCAGCATGGTGTAACGCCTAGTGAATTTGTTTTCTTGTTTCTGGGGCGTATCAATGCCGAAAAAGGTGTGCCGGAGTTGATTTCAGCCTTTAGAACGGTTTCCAGGATTTGTCCAGCAGCTAAGCTGATGATTGTGGGAAAGGATGAGTCGGGCATGTTTGCAGATGGATCGGTTGAGATGGAATTTGCTGAAAAGCTCATCCGTGTGGACTACACGCGCGAGCCAGAATTCTATTTCAATTCAGCAGACGTATTTTGTTTGCCTAGCCATAGAGAAGGATTTGGTTCGGTTTTGATTGAAGCCGCAGCCTGCGGTTTAAGCAGCATTGCCTCGAACATATATGGTATTTCTGATGCAGTGATTGATTCTGAAACTGGCCTTCTCCACGCTGTCAAATCTGAAGTTGACCTGTCTGAAAAGATGCTGGTAATGATCCATCAGAGTGGCCTTAGACATAATATGGCAAGCTGCGCTATGCAACGTGCCAGGAGAGAGTTCTCTGCTTCTGCGTTGGAAAAATCCTTAGTTGATTTTTATGGTAATAAATTGTCCTGAAGGCTGTATGTATATTTAATGATGCAACATGGCTTCGGCTGGCGTCTGAAGAAATTAACAGGGAGTGTCTAGCTTAAGCTTCAAGATGAGGTTTGTTGAGTTCGGCGGTTGGTGCTATAAAATTAAGGAGTGTTCATCAATCACTTTACTCGTAAGCCTTTAAATCAGTGTATCAGGCTCTGGCGGCAGGTGCTGGGGTTTTAGTGGGCTGTGATATTGCTAGCTTGAAATTCATTACTAGGATGTCGGCTTTTTATAACTCTCCAGTAATGACCCTTTCGCTTAATGAATGAACGTCGGTGGTTAAATGCTGAATGGACCCTTTTCTCCTTGGCCCTCCTTCACGCAAGAAGAGTCAGCGGCTGTGCAACGCGTTTTGCTTTCCAATCGGGTTAACTACTGGACAGGAAATGAGGGACGAAGCTTCGAATGTGAATTTGCTGATTTTGTCGGTACGAAATTTGCGATCGCCCTGGCCAACGGTACCAATGCCTTGGATCTCGCCTTAAGAGGGCTGGGGATAGGTGGTAGGGCGCGACGCGACGAGGTAATCGTGACCTCACGCACTTTCTTGGCCACGGTTTCTAGCATAGTCACTGCGGGAGCAGTGCCTGTATTCGCAGACGTGGATCGTGACTCTCAGAATATTACAGCGGCGACGGTTATCGAAAAGATTACCCCCCACACCCGTGCCCTCCTTGTCGTTCACTTGGCCGGCTGGCCCTGTGAAATGGACTCGTTGATGGAGGTGGCGGAACAGTATGGTCTCTATGTAATCGAGGATTGCGCGCAGGCCCACGGTGCCCGCTATCGCGGCAAAAGCGTGGGTAGTATCGGTCATGTCGGGTGCTGGTCATTCTGTCAGGATAAGATCATGACGACCGGCGGCGAGGGGGGCATGGTTACCATCAGTGATGAGGGGTTGTGGCGCCGTATGTGGGCCTATAAGGACCATGGCAAGAGCTGGGCAGCACTATATGAGCGAGAGCATCCACCAGGGTTCCGCTGGCTACATGAAAGTTTTGGTACCAACTGGCGGCTGACCGAGATTCAGTCGGCCATCGGACGTATTCAGCTTAATCGTTTGCCGGAATGGAAGTCGGTTCGTCAGGCCAATGCGAAGCGTATCTGGCAGGTAGCTAGTGATTGCCCTGGACTGCGGGTGCCGGTAGTGCCTGAGCATGTCGAGCATGCGGCCTACAAGTGCTATGTGTTCGTGGATCTTAGCCAACTAGGCAATGACTGGGACCGTGACCGTATCATCAACGAGATCGTCGCCAGGGGAGTTCCATGTTTTGCTGGTTCTTGTTCCGAGGTCTACTTGGAGAAAGCTTTTGATGTTACTGGGTGGCGTCCTCAACAACGTTTACCGGTGGCATGCGAGCTGGGTCTAACCAGCCTAATGTTTCTCTGTCATCCTACGCTTACAGATGCCGAGATCGGCAAGACCTGTCAGGTTATGAGCAGCGTTATGAACTTGGCAACCACATCCTGTAGGTCTTCCTTATGACGGTTATTGTAACTGGCGGTGCAGGATATATCGGCTCCCATCCGGTTGTTGCCTTGCTGGAAAATGGGCATGAGGTGGTCGTATTAGACTACCTCTGCAATGCCTCACTCGAATCACTACATAGAGTGGAGCTCTTAACCGGGCGTAGGCTGACATTTGTTCAGGGAGATATTCGTAATCGTCACTTGCTTGATAAGCTGTTCCGCGAGCATTCGGTCAGTGCAGAGATTCACTTTGCTGGGCTTAAGGCCGTGGGGGACAGTGTGGCGAATCCGTTGGCCTATTATGCGTTCAATGTGGCGGGTACGGTCACGCTCTGTCAGGCGATGCAGGCAGCAGGTGTTTATCGGCTAATCTTTAGGCTTTGTCCGAAAACTTGAATTTGCTAATGTCACCTATGCCACAGCAGCATAGGTGACCCATGGCAGGACGCTACGAGATCTCCGACAACGG
>NZ_FPAQ01000038.1 GCF_900116405.1 Halomonas saccharevitans
ATCCTTCACCGATCGCTTCACTCGGGCCGGTGAGCGAAAGCCCAGCGGGAACCATGCATTTGACCAAGAGTGCCAGGCCGATGGTATCGAACATCGTCTGATCAAGCCGGGAAGGCCGCAGACGAACGGCATGGTGGAGCGCTTCAATGGCCGCATCAGCGATGTGCTAGCGACAAGGCGCTATACCTCAGGAGAAGATCTGGAGCAGACGCTGAAACGCTATACGTGGCTATACAATCACCACATTCCCCAGAAGGCGCTGCACCATCAATCACCGATTGCGGTGATGAAGGAATGGCAGGCCAAGCGACCTGAGTTATTTACCAAGCGGGTGGTCAATCACACGGGACCCGACACCCCGGCGGGCATCTCATCGTTCACCTCGACTTGCCTCCCCGCCGGGCGCGCCCAGGGGTGATCATCCTCACCCGCGCCTTGGCTCGCCGCTGAGTCGGCGGCGGCGTCTCGTCGTCATGACCGTCCGGTTTCTGGAACTCCGGCGTCTGGGACGGCTGCACCATCACCCAGGCAAACACCGGCAGGGCGAGGCCCCAGTAGATGGCCGAGAGCCGCAGCCCCAGGGTGACCCCGAGCCCGGTGACGATGGAGATTCCCAGCGGAGCGGAAAGGGCCTCCAGGCCGACGAAGGCCACACCGCCGGCGATGGAGGCGGTGGCATAGATCTCGCTGCGCAGCACCATGGGCACCCGGCGCGCCAGCACGTCGCGCGTCATGCCGCCGGCCACGCCGGTCAGCATCCCCATCAGCACCGCCACCACGCCGGGCGCCTCGAGCATCAGGGCCTTGTGGGCGCCGATCACCGTGAACAGCGCCAGGCCGAAGGCATCGGCCACCGGCAGGAAGCCCCGCGAGAGGCGGTGGATATAGTGGAAGCCGAGAATCGAGAGCCCCACGGTGGCGAGGATCACCCAGAGGTAGGTCGGATCCGTCACCCAGAACACCGGCCGCACGCCCAGCACCAGATCACGCAGGGTGCCGCCGCCGATCCCGGTCACCGCCGCCAGCACCAGCATGCCGAACGGATCCATCCGCGAGCGGCAGGCCAGCACCACCCCCGAGAGGGCGAAGACGATCACCCCCGCCATGTCCAGCCAGTAGACCAGCCCCGTCACATCGTTTCTCCCTTGTGCGCTGGCCGGCAGCATAGCGCATCGCGGCGCGTTTTGGCCTCATCGCGGGCGGTATGGCGCCCGCGGACCGCTCGCTCACGGCAGGTCGCGCCCGAAGCGCGCCAGCTGCATCTCGCGCAGGCGACTGAGCACCCGCCGGAAGGGGAAGGCGAGATAGCCGTGGGGATAGAGCTCGTCCATCGCCACCTCGGCCTCCAGATAGAGCGGAATGCGCCGGTCATGGCACTCGTCGACCAGGGCGATGAAGCGGCGCACGCCGTCGTCATGGCGAGACAGTGCGGGGAAGTCCCGATCGCCGGCCGCGACCCTCGCCACGCCGTCCTCGGTGCCCCGGGCGATGGTGTTCGCCGGCTCGTGACGGCTCAGCCGCGGGACCTCGCTCAGCAGCACGTGATCGAAGCGATCGCCGAGGGCGATGAAGTCCAGGGCCGCCAGCGGCGCCTCGCACAGATCGCCATAGCGACACCAGAGCACCCGCTCGCTGCGCCGGATCACGGCAATTTCGCGATGCCCCAGCTCGATGGGGGCGTGGCTCACCGGCTGTTCCTGGCGCAGCCGGTCGAATACCCCATGCAGGGCGCTCGGCTTTCCGGGGCGCGAGACCCAGTAGCGGGGGTGGGCCTGGCCGGGGTGCAGGCGATGGTCCTGGCCGCCGTCAAGCTCGACCACCCGGGTGTGCCGCTCGATGGCGGCAATGGCGGGGAGGAAGCGCTCTCGGTTGAAGCCTTCGGCATAGAGCTGATCGGGGGCCTGGTTCGAGGTGCAGACCAGGGTGATCCCGTGCTCGAACATGGCGCCGAACAGCCCGCCGAGGATCATCGCGTCGGCGATATCGCTGACGAACAGCTCGTCGAGGCACAGCACCCGCACCTCGTCGGCCAGCTCCCGAGCCAGCGCCGTCAGCGGGTCGGCGGTGCCGGAGAGCCGGAACAGGCGGTGATGCACCCAGCGCATGAAGTGGTGGAAGTGCTGGCGCCGCGAGGGCACGCCGAGGTGATGCTGGAAGAGGTCCATCAGCCAGGTCTTGCCGCGTCCGACCGGCCCCCAGAGGTAGACCCCGGGCACGCCACCCGGCCCTTCGTGCAAGGCGTGGAAGCAGGCCTCGAGATGCTCGATCGCCCGGTCCTGGGCCGCGTCGTCGACGATGCCGCCACGCCCGAGCGCCTGCCGGTAGGCCGCCTGAGGCGACCTCGCCTCGCCGCCGATCGCGGCGTCACTGTTCCTGCCCTCGATGGTCCTGACGTCGATGGTCATCCCGTTCCCCTGCGGCTCCGCTTCCCTACGTGCAGGCGGATCCTACCGCAGAGGACCCGCCCCGTCCCGGGGCGGGCCCTCTGGGCGGCTTCCCTCTGCGAGCTCAGCCCCGCTGGAAGGGGTAGACGGCGCCGAGGGAAAGGAGCCGCGTCAGCTCATCCAGGGCGGTGAGGGTCTCGGCGGCGAGCTGCGGATCGGCCAGATCCTCCGGGGCCAGACGATCGCGGTAGTGGCGCTCGACCCAAGCGGTGAGATCGCCGTGCAGGCCGTCGTCCAGCAGCACCCTTCCTGAGAGCGCGGCCCGCTCGGCCGCCGAGAGCACCACCCGCAGACGCAGACAGGCGGGCCCGCCGCCGTTGCGCATGCTCTGCTTGACGTCCTTGACCACCACTTCCGCGATGGGATTGTGGCCGGCCAGCAGGTGATCCTGGATGGCGCGCCAGACACTCTCGCGCTCCTGGCACTCGCCGGGCACCACCAGCGTCATGGTGCCGTCGGGATTGGAGAGCAGCTGCGAGTTGAACAGATACGAGGCCACGGCGTCCTCGAGGCTGACCGCCTCCTCCGGCACCCGCACCGGGATCAAGGGCGTCGCCATCTTCGCGCGCAGCTCGTCCAGGGTGCCCTGCTCGTCGAGAAAGGCTCGCTCGTGATAGAGCAGCACCGGGCCGTTGCCCACCGCGATCACGTCGTTGTGGAAGACGCCGGCATCGATCGCCTCGGGATGCTGCTGGGCGAACACCACCTGGGACTCCGTGAGGCCGTGCTGTCGGGCGATCGCCTGGCTCGCCTCCAGGGTCTGGCGGGCCGGGTAGCGTCGCGGCGCCACGCCTTCCCCCGCGCCCCAGCCGAAGGCCGCCCGGCCGTAGACGAACAGATGCACGCCGGGCTCGCCGTACTCGGCGGCGAGCCGGGTGTGGTTGGCCGCCCCCTCGTCGGAGAAGGCCGGCGTCCCCGGCAGCGCCGGGTGATGGGCGAAGTGGCCCTGATCGCGAAAGATCGAGGCCAACACCCGACCGGTGGTGTCCGGCTCCAGGTAGCGGTGAAAGCTCGACTGCAGGTTGGCCGGCGTGAAGTGCACCCGACCATCCGGAGCGTCGGCCGAGGGCGTCACGGTGGCGGCGTTGGCGGTCCACATGCTCGAGGCCGAGCAGACCGCCCGCAAAAGCTGCGGCGCCTCGCCGGCCGCCCGGGCCAGCACCTGGGCATCGCTGCCGTGAAAGCCCAGGCGGCGCAGCGCGCCCAGGTCGGGCCGCTGCTGGGGCGGCAACACGCCCTGGGCGTAGCCGGCGTCCATCAGCGACTTCATCTTCCCGAGGCCCTGGAGGGCGGCCTCCTTCGGGTTGGCCACCAGGCCCTGGTGGGTCATGGAGGCCAGGTTGCCAAGCGCCAGGCCGGAGTAGTTGTGGGTCGGGCCGACCAGGCCATCGAAATTGACCTCGCGCGCGTCCACGATCGGCTGCTGCTCGATATCGTTCATTCCATCGCTCATAGCGTCACCCCCGGCGGCAGCGTCTCGGGCAGGGCCAGCGCCTCGCTCTCCATGGAGGCCACCGGATAGGCGCAGTAGTCGGCCGCGTAATAGGCGCTCGGGCGGTGGTTGCCGCTTTCGCCCACGCCGCCGAAGGGTGCGTCGCCGGAGGCGCCGGTGGTCTGGCGGTTCCAGTTGACGATGCCGGCGCGGATGCGCAGCAGGAAGTCGTCCCAGTCGCCGCGCTCGCCGCCGATCAGACCGGCCGAGAGGCCGTAGCGGGTGTCGTTGGCCAGACGCAGGGCATCGTCCCAGCTGCGGTAGCGGTAGACCTTGAGCAGCGGGCCGAAGTGCTCCTCGTCGGGTACCTCGAGGCCGGTGACGTCGATCAGCGCGGGGCTCAGCAGGCTGGTGTCGGCCTCGAGGCGCTCCATGCGCGAGAGCACCGTGCCGCCGCGCGCCTCCAGCTCATCCTGAGCCTTGAGCAGGCCGTCGGCCGACGCCACGTTCGCCAGGCCCGCATAGAAGGGCGCGGGCTCGCTGAACTGGCCGGCCACCCGCAGCCGCGAGATGGCGTCACTGAGGGCGTCCAGCAGGTGATCGCCCACCTGACCCTCGGGCACGATCAGCCGCCGGGCACAGGTGCAGCGCTGGCCGCCGGAGAGGAAGGCCGACTGCAGGATGGTCAGCACGGCGGCCTCCTGGTCGGGCACGTCCTTGACCACCAGCGGGTTGTTGCCGCCAAGCTCCAGGGCCAGGATCTTGTCGAACTGGTCGGCGAACTGGCGATGCAGGATGCCGCCCACCCGGGCGCTGCCGGTGAACAGCAGGCCGTCGATGCCCGGGTGCGCGGAGAGCGCCTGGCCCGTCGTGGCGGCACCCTGGACGAGGTTGATCACCCCGTCGGGCAGCCCCGCCTCCTGCCAGCACTGCAGGGTGAGGTCGGCGGTCAGCGGCGTCTGCTCGCTGGGCTTGAAGACCACGCTGTTGCCGGCCAGCAGCGCCGGCACCATGTGGCCGTTGGGCAGGTGCCCGGGGAAGTTGTAGGGGCCGAATACCGCCATCACGCCGTGGGGACGATGGCGCAGCACGGCGGTGGCGTCGCCCAGATCGCGGCTGCGCTCGCCGGTGCGCTCCTGGTAGGCGCGCAGGGAGATCGCTACCTTGCCGATCATCGCGCCGATCTCGGTACGTGCCTCCCAGAGGGGCTTGCCGGTCTCGTGGGCGATGGTCGCGGCCAGATCCTCGCGGTGGCGCTCGAGCACCTCGCGAAAGCTCTCCACCAGTGCCTGGCGCTCGGCGAAGGGGGTGCGCGCCCAGGCCGGGAAGGCAGCGCGGGCGGCCGTCACGGCAGCGTCCACCTGGGCCTCGTCGGCCGCCTGGCCCTCCCAGAGACGCCCGCCTCCCACCGGGTCGCGCTTGGTGAAGGTCTCGCCTCGTCCGGCCTGCCAGGTGCCGCCGATCAGCAGTTGTTGTGTTGCCTTCATCACGCCTCCTCCTCGGTATCCAGTATGCGCAGGGTGTCGCCGGAGGCGACCTCCAGCCGACGCGCCTCGCCCTCGTCGAGGGTCACCACGCCATGCTCGTCAGGCCCCCGGCCCAGCCAGGCGGCGCGGAAGCCGGCCATGCCGGTGGTGCCCGCCAGCCAGCGCGGGCGCGGCGTCGCCTCCAGCGTGCCGGCCTTCACTTCCACCCGGCAGCGCCGCGACAGCCGCACGCCGCGCACGTCGTCGATGTAGGCCTCGACGGTTGGGCCGCCGTCGAAGATGTCGATGTAGCCCTCCCAGCGCAGCCCCTGCTTCTTGAGCATGGCCAGCGCCGGGCGGGTGTGTTCGTGGACCTCGCCGATGCAGGCGCGCGCCGCCTCACTGAGAAACGGGGTGTAGATCGGGAACTTGGGCATCAGCTCGCCGATGAAGCTCTTCTGACCGAGCCCGGTGAGCTTGTCCGCCTCATCGAAGTCCAGCGGGAAGAAGTGGCTGCCCAGGCACTCCCAGAAGGGGCTGCGGCCGCGCTCGTCGAAGACGCCGCGCATCTCGGCCAGCACCTTCTCGGGGAAGCGGTCGCGGAACTCGGCCATGAACAGCCAGCGCATCATCGACAGCAGCGCGCCGTTGCGCTGATGGCGGGGATCGCCGCCGCGGTACTCGGGCCTCAGGAACAGCGAGGCCACCTCGGCGTCGCCGGTGTGGTCGGAGCTCAGGAAGAGGGTATCGATGGTGCGGTGCAGGTCGAGCTGCACCGAGGAGTGCGCCAGGGTGCCCAGGCGATAGTGGTAGAACGGCGTCTCGCGCCCCACCTGGCCCTCGATGGCGCAGCAGCCGGCCAGCCGGCCGGTCTCCTCGTCCTCCAGCACGAAGAAGTAGAGTCGCTGGTCGACCGGGGTACGCTCCTCGAAGGCGCTCACCGTCGAGGCGATCCGGGCGGCCAGGAACTCGCGGTTGTCGGGCAGCGAGGTGAAGCCCACGCCGGTCTCCCGAGCCAGGGCCTGGAGTTCGTCGATATCGGTCTCGACGATCGGTCTCATGCGCATTACAGCTCTCCCTCGTCGTAGCCCGGTTCGTCGGCGTCGGCGCCCGGCAGCGCCAGGGGGGCGGCCAGCACGGCGCGGCCCTCCTCCACGCCCAGCAGCTCGGCGTGCTCGGGCGAGAGCATCAGCTGCCCGGTGGGCGACAGCGCGTAGCGCGCCACCACGCAGCGGAAGTCCGCCAGCCGCTGGTTGGCGATCATGGCCGGCTCGGCATCGGGCAGGGCATGGGCCGGGCGGATGCGCACCGGGTGCCAGGCGGCGCGGCGGAAGCTCGCCAGGCGCTCGCGTTCGCCCTTGATCACCGGGCCGGCATCGAAGATGTCCACATGGCGGCTGCGCAAAAAGCCCTCGGCCAGCATCTCGTTCATCGCCGACTCGTGGTCGGGATGCTCGCGGCCGATGGCGGCGCGGGCCTGGGGCGTGAGCAGCGCCAGGTAGAGCGGGAACTGCGGCATCACCTCGGCGACGAAGCTCTTCGAACGCACCCCGGCGAAGTAGTTAATCTCCTGGTAGTCGCGCACGAAGAAGTGGCGGCCCACGCTGTTCCAGAACGGCGACTCGCCCTGCCCGTCCAGGTAGCCCGGGAAGGCCATGGCGAGCAGGTCGGCGAAGCGCTCGGGATACTGGCTGATGAACATCAGCCGCGCGCGGCGCAGCAGGCTCTCGGCGCTGGTGCCCTTGTAGCGGGGATCCAGCGACAGCGCGCAGAGCAGGGTCGCGTCGGAGACCTCGTGGGAGAGCGCCAGGGTCGGCACCTCACGACGCACGTCGAGCTGCTGGGAGGCGTGGATCAACGTCTCCTGGCGATAGGTGTAGTAGGCCTCGCGGGCGCCGGCCTGGGCGCGGATGGTGGCGGTGCCGGCCACCTCACCGCGCTCCAGGTCCTCGAGCACGAAGATGTAGTGTTCGTCACCGGGCGCGTCGATGTCGCCGGCGAAGGCGCGCTGGGAGCGCGCGATGCGCTCCTCGAGGCGGTCACGGTGGGCCGGCAGGTTGGTCAGGCGCGGCGTGGCGCTGCCGGCCAGCCGCTCCAGGGACGGCAGGTCCGCCGGGCGAACGGGACGAATGACCAGCATGGCAGGATCTCCGGTGGGGGATGAGTCGTCGCGCAGGGGGGAGCCGCGGCTCACTGCCCCGCCACCAGCCGCGCCACTGCCCGCTCGAGGCGTGCCATGCCCTCGCGGATGTCCGCCTCGGGGATCACCAGCGACGGCGCCATGCGCAGCACGTTGGGCCCGGCGATCAGCGCCATCAGGCCCTCCTCGATGGCCAGCGGCAGGATCTCCTTGGCGCGCCCCTCGTACTCCTCGGACATCTGGGCGCCCATCAGCATGCCCATGCCGCGGATCTCCTTGAACACGCCGTACTGGCGGTTGATCGCCTCGAGGTGCTCGCGGAACAGATCATGGCGGTGCTTGACGCCCTCGAGCACCTCGGGGGTGTCGATGTACTCCACGGCGGCCAGCGCCACGGCGGAGGCCAGGGCGTTGCCGCCATAGGTGGAGCCGTGGGTGCCGATGGCCATGGCCGGGGCGATGGCGTCGGTGGTCAGCATGGCGCCCACCGGGAAGCCGCCGCCCAGCGACTTGGCGCTGGTCAGCACGTCCGGGGTCACCCCGTATTCCATGTAGGCGTAGAGCGAGCCGCTGCGGCCGACGCCGGTCTGCACCTCGTCGAAGATCAGCAGCGCCTGGTGCTCGTCGCACAGCGCGCGCAGCCCCTCGAGGAATTCCTGGGTGGCCGGCACGATGCCGCCCTCGCCCTGCATCGGCTCGACCATCACCGCGCAGGTGTCGTCGCCCATCAGCTCCCGCACCGCCTCGAGGTCGTTGAACTCGGCGTGCAGGATACCGCCGGGGATCGGCCCGAAGCCCTGGGAGTACTTGGGCTGGCCGCCGACGCTGACGGTGAAGAAGGTCCGGCCGTGGAACGACTGGCGGAAGGAGATGATCTTGTCCTTGTGCTCGCCATGCTCGTTATAGGCCCAGCGGCGTGCCAGCTTGAGGGCCGCCTCATTGGCCTCGCCGCCGGAGGAGCACAGGAACACCTTGTCGGCGAAGGTGCGCTCTACGAGTGCCTGGGCGAGCTTCAGGGCCGGCTCGTTGGTGTAGACGTTGGCCAGGTGCCAGAGCTTGTTGGCCTGCTCGGTGAGGGCATCGACCAGCACCGGGTGGCAGTGACCGAGGGCGTTGACGGCGATGCCGCCGGCGAAGTCGATGTACTCCTTGCCTTCCTGGTCCCACAGGCGGCTCCCCTCGCCGCGCACCGGAATCGCCGTCTGGGGGGCGTAGTTGGGCACCATGTACTGGTCGAAATCGGCGCGGGTCGGGGTCTGGCTCATGTGGTTCTCCATTCTCGGAATGACGATATTTTCTATCACTCGAGTATAGGGAGAGCCGGGTCGGGAAGCTTTCAGCAATGGGACGGGGAGTTGTGTAAAAGGATGGGGTAGGCTGAAGATACCCATCCACCAGGAGTCCCTCATGCTCAACACCACGGCCTGGAACCGGGTCCGCTATGGACTCTACGCGCCGGTCTACGACCTGGTGGCCGAGCGCGCCTTCCGCGAGGCGCGCCGCCGGGCCGTGGCGCAGGTGGACTGGCGCCCCGACATGCGGGTGCTGCTGGTCGGGGCCGGCACCGGGCTCGACCTGCCCTGGCTGCCCCGCGACATCGAGCTGCATGCCGGCGACCTGTCGCCGGCCATGGTGCGGCGCCTGGCGCGCCGCGCCGAGGGGCTCGGTCGAGATGTCCAGGCCGAGGTGATGGACGCCGAGCGGCTCGACTATCCCGACGATCACTTCGATGTGGTGGTGATGCACCTGATCCTGGCGGTGATGCCCGACCCGGCGCGGGGACTGGCGGAGGCCCGCCGGGTCCTGAAGGGCGACGGCCAACTCTGCGTGATGGACAAGTTCCAGGCCGACGCGCGCCCGGCGAGCCTGCCCCGCCGCGGCCTCAACGCCCTCACCTCGGCCATCGCCACCGACATCACCCGCCAGGCCCGGCCGCTGCTTTGCGAGGCCGGCTTCGTCATCGAGCAGGACACCCCGGTGATGATGGGCACGCTGTTTCGCGCCCTGCTGGCCCGCCCCGCCTGATCAGGCCGAGCGGCCGGCCCCGTACGCCCGCCGCTGCGGCGGCGCCAGAGCGCAATGGGCGCGACCGATCGCCGCCACGGCGCCTGCCGGATTCAGGCCAGGCGTTCCTCCCGGGGCGTGATGCCGAAGTGGTTGCGGTAGGCGGTGGAGAAGTGGGCCGCCGAGGAGAAGCCGGTCAGCAGGGCGATCTCGCCGGCGGGATGGTCGCTCTCGCGCAGCAGGCGACGCGCCCGCTGCAGGCGCAGGTCCAGGTAGTAGCGGCTGGGCACGGCCTGCAGGTACTTCTTGAAGAGCCGCTCGAGCTGACGCCGCGAGATGCCCAGGTGCTCGGCCAGCTCATGGGTGGTCAGCGGCTCCTCGATGTTGGACTCCATCAGCGCCACCGCCTCGGCGAGGCTCTCGGGAGCATGGCCGAGCCGCGAGCGCAGCGGCATCTGCTGGGGCTCGTCGCCCATGCGGATGCGCTCCAGCACGAAGTGCTCGGAGATGCGCTCGGCGAGCCGGGGGCCGTGCTGGCTGCCGACCAGAGTCATCATCATGTCCATGGCCGCGGTGCCGCCGCCGCAGGTCAGGCGGTCGCGGTCGATCTCGAAGAGCTGGCGCGAGAGGCGCACCTGGGGGAAGTCGTCGGCCACGGCGTCGAAGCGCTGCCAGGGCAGCGCAGCCCGATAGCCGTCGAGTACGCCGGCCCGGGCCAGCACCTCGGTGCCGCCGCCGATACCGCCCAGCAGCACTCCGGCACCGGCGAGCCGACGCAGCCAGTCGACCAGCGCCTCGGGGACGCGACCGGCGAGCGGCCCGGGGGCGCACACCAGCAGCAGGTCCAGCGGCTCATCCACTTCGCCGATGCCGGCCTGGGGCATCAGCGCCTGCTGGGAGGCGCTCGCCACCGGGCCCGAGGCGGTCGCGAAGGTGGTGAGCCGATAGAGCGAGCGCCCCTCCAGCCGATTGGCCACGAACAACGGCTCAGTGGCGCAGGCCTCGGCCAGCAGGGAGAAACCGGGCAGCACCACCACGCCGACATGCCGTGAAATCGACATGCTCGGTGAGGCCATCGAAGACTCGGGCATGGGGCGCTCTCGTTGCGGGTGAAAGGTCACATTCTATCCAATGGCGACGCGCTCGACAGCCGTCCAGACGCGACGACGCCGGGCACGAGGCCCGGCGTCGCAGCGCAAGGAAGACGAACGGTCAGCCACCCAGGCCGAACACCAGCAGGCCGATCACCACGGCGGCCACCGCTCCGATCAACACGAGCAGCAGCCACGACATTCCGCCGGCGTCCTGCCTGGCCTCGGGCTGCTCCGCGTCCGGCTCGGGGTGCTCGAAGTCCTCGGGCTGGCTCACTTCCTTGAGATGCTGCAGTTCCTCTTCCGGCGTCTTGCTGTCGCGGGTATCCATGGCACGACTCCTTCACTAAAGAACCGATCCCGCGCCATGCCCACCTGCCGCAAACGCGGGTCCTACAGGTTCACGACATCGAAATCGGCCACCGGGTTCACCTCGGCGTCGTAATCGACATCGTCGCGCTCGAAGCCGAACAGCTTGAGGAAGTCGTGCTTGTAGCCGGCGTAGTCGGTGATCTCGAAGAGGTTCTCGGTGGTCACCTGGGGCCACAGATCCTTGCAGGCCTGCTGAACGTCGTCACGCAGTTCCCAGTCGTCCAGGCGTAGGCGGCCGGCCTCGTCGGTCTCGGCGCTGCCGCCATAAAGCCGCTCGCCGAACAGGCGGTTGAGCTGGTCGATGGTGCCCTCGTGCAGGCCCTTCTCCTTCATCACCCGGTAGACCATGGCGATGTAGAGCGGCATGACCGGGATGGCGGCGCTGGCCTGGGTGACCACCGACTTGAGCACCGCCACGTTGGCACCGCCGCCGGTGGCCGCGAGGCGCTGGCCGATCTCGCTGGCGGCGCGATCCAGGTCTTCCTTGGCTTTGCCCAGCGCCCCGTGCCAGTAGATCGGCCAGGTGATCTCGGTGCCGATGTAGCTGAAGGCCACGCTGCGCGCGCCCGGTGCCAGCACGCCGGCGCGATCCAGGGCATCGATCCACAGCTCCCAGTCTTCGCCGCCCATCACCGCCCTGGTGTCCTCGATCTCCTGCTCGGTGGCGGGCTCGACCTCGGCCTCGATGATGGCGTCCTTGTTGGTGTCGATGGCGGTGGCGCGGTAGGTCTCGCCGATCGGCTTGAGGCTGGAGCGCTTGAGCTCGCCCGAGTCGGGCAGCTTGCGCACCGGCGAGGCCAGCGAGTAGACCACCAGGTCCACCTGGCCCATGTCCTGCTGAATCAGCTCGATGGCCTTCTCACGCGCTTCATGGGAGAAGGCGTCGCCGTTGATCGACTTGCTGTAGAGCCCTTCCTGCTTGGCGAACTTGTCGAAGGCCGCACTGTTGTACCAGCCGGCGGTGCCGGGCTTCTTCTCGGTGCCCGGCTTCTCGAAGAACACGCCCAGGGTGTCGGCACCGTAGCCGAAGGCCGCGGTGACGCGCGCCGCCAGGCCGTAGCCGCTGGAGGCACCGATCACCAGCACCTTCTTCGGGCGCGGCTCTCCGTCACCCAGGGCCTCGTCCAGCCCCCGTGCGCGGGTCGCCTCGATCTGCTCGAGCACGTTCTGCTCACAGCCGACGGGATGAGTGGTGGTGCAGATGAAACCGCGAACCTTGGGCTTGATGATCACGACAGACCTCGTTTTTGCTGACGGACTCGACGGCCTGACACGGCCGCCGGACTCGAATGAGTGACACGAACGCATGGGCCGTGCCGGAGTGGGCCACATTCTAGCGGCAAGGGCGCCGGCTGTCCGCCCTTGAGGCTACTGCCCGGCTGGTGCAGGATTGCCGGCGACGCCCGAGCGGCAAACCTGGCAGGAGAGAGTGGATGGATGCGCAGACCCTGGTCGATGAGCGCGGCGAGCTGTGGCTCGCGCTGGCCCCGCTGTGGCTGGAGCGTGAGCCCCGCGAGACCGACTACGCGCACATGGTCGCCGAGATCGAGCGCCACGAGCTGAGCCTGCGCGACCTGGAGTGGATCTTCCGCCTGGAGCTCGCCCCGGTGATGGCCCGCCACCAGCTGTCGGTGGCCGGCGAGTGGCGCTCCTTCGACGACTATCAGCTGATGCAGCAGCTGGTGTCCCACAACCTGCGGCTCAAGGGCTGGCGGCGCAAGAGCTGGGCGCTGTTCTCGGGGCTGACCACCATGATGACGCGCCATCGCTGGAACGAGCTGATCGGGCGGCTGATGGTCGAGCGCGGCGAGACGCCCTGACCCTGGCGCGAGGAGCCTGCGGCCCGAATGAGAGTGATGATAAGCCGGCGCGAGCGCCAGTGGATCAGGACTCGTCGAGGGCCTTCTCGAGCGCCTCGAGAAGCTCCGCCTCGCCGTCGCGCGGGGAGAAGCGCCGGATCACCCGGCCATCGCGACCGACCAGAAACTTGGTGAAGTTCCACTTGATCATGCCGGTGCCCAGCATGCCCGGCGCCTGGCGCTTGAGTTCGACGAACAGCGGATGGGCGCCGCTGCCGTTGACCCGTACCTTCTCCATCAGCGGGAAAGAGGCCCCGAACTCATGCTCGGCGAAGCGGCTGAAATCCAGCGCCGATTCGGGCGACTGGCGAGCGAACTGGTTGCAGGGGAAGGCCAGCACGGTAAAACCGCGGTCACGGTAGCGCACATAGAGGTGCTCGAGGTCGCGCAGCTGCGGGGTGAAGCCGCACTGGCTGGCCACGTTGACGATCAGCAGCACCTGGCCCCGCAGGGCGCGGAGGTTGAAGGGCTGGCCGCTCTGGGTGCGGCATTCGTGGTCATGAATGGTCATGGATCAAGCTCGCTCTCAATATTCCTACGATGCCACGCCGATTCCTGACGCGCCAGTCCCGCCCCTCTCGGCCGCCGGTGCCGCGCGCTTCAGCCTTGCCGCGCCCAGTTCATCGAGCCGCGCGGGACGGTTCATGGCCGGGCCTTGCGCTTGGGCTTGGGCTTGGGCTTGGGCTTGGGTGCCAGCTCGCCGGCGGCCCGCAGCGCCTCGACCGCCTGGCGGGTATCCGGGGTGATGCCCTCCAGGGCCAGGGCCTCGTCGGGCGACAGCCAGAAGGCATCGGCCACCTCTTCGGCCTGCAGGGTCAGCGGCCCATCGTGGTCGACCAGGAAGACGCTGCCGAAGATATGGTTGCCGCGCTCGGCATGCACGAACTCCAGGGCGTGGCGCAGCGGCACGCCGCGGATACCGAGCTCCTCGGAAAGCTCGCGGCGCGCCGCCACGTGGACCGCCTCGCCGGCCCCCACTACCCCGCCGGCGGCCAGGTCCAGGCCGCCCGGGAAGACCTCCTTGGTCAGGGTGCGACGCTGCACGCAGAGCTCACCGCGGGCGTTGCGCACTACGATATAGGTGGCCCGGTGCCAGAAACGAAAGCGCCGCATGGCGGCCCGCGGCGCGCTGCCGCAGGGGCGGTTGCGGGTATCCACCAGCTGGATCTGCTCATCGGCGATGAGCGGCTCGGGCGGCGCACCGGCCTCGGAGGATGGGACGGTCATGGGGGACTCCAGTGAAATTGCCTTCAGCCTAACCAGTCGCGACGGAAGCGTCACGCCACGCGTTGACCGCCCACGGAGCGCCGACCATGCTCAGTGAAGGCCCACACGCGGAGCTCGACCATGTCCGACGCCGCCGCCCGCACCCGCCTCGCCACCCACGCGGTGACCAACCAGCCCGCCCCGCCGAGCGCGCGCGACCTGCTCGCCGAGGACGCCCCGCTGTGCGAGGCGCTGGCCCGCGAGGCGCCGGACTGGGTGGCCAGACGCCTCGCGCCACTGGGCCGCGAGGCCGGTAGCGCCGAGGTCCAGGCGCTGGGCGAGGCCGCCAACCGCTACCCGCCGGAGCTGCGCCTGTTCGACCGCCACGGCCGGCGGCTCGACGAGGTGAGCTACCACCCGGCCTACCACGCGCTGATGCATCTCGCCATCGACCACGGCTGGCACGCCGTGGCCTGGCAGGAGGAGGGCCGCGGCGGCCATCAGGCGCATGTCGCCGCCCTCTACCTGCTGACCCAGGCCGAACCCGGATTCTGCTGCCCGATCACCATGACCCACGCCGCCCTGCCGGCACTGCGCCAGTCGCCCGCCGTCGAGGCTCGCTGGGCGCCGGGCCTGCTGGCCTGGGACTACGATCCCCGCGCGCTGCCGGCCACCGAGAAGAGCGGCCTGACCGTCGGCATGGCGATGACCGAGAAACAGGGCGGCAGCGACGTGCGAACTAACACCACACGAGCCGATGCCCTCGTCACTTCCACGCGAGCCGACCCCCTCGCCGCCACGCGAGCCGCCCCCCTCGCCAGCATCACACGAGCCGAAGCCCTTATCAGCACGCGCGCCGAAACGGGCATGGACGGCTGGCGCCTGACCGGCCACAAGTGGTTCTGCAGCGCCCCGATGTCCGATGCCTTCCTGACCCTCGCCCAGACCGACGCGGGCCTCTCGTGCTTTCTCGTGCCGCGCTTCACGCCGGACGGCGAGCGCAACGCCATCGAGCTGCAGCGCCTCAAGGAGAAGTGCGGCAACCGCGCCAACGCCTCGGCGGAGATCGAGTACCGCGGCGCCTGGGCCGAAGCGATCGGCGAGCCCGGGCGCGGCATCGCCACCATCCTCGAGATGGTCCAGCAGACCCGGCTCGATGCCGCCACCGCCCCGGTGGGCATGATGCGCCAGGCGCTGGTGGAGGCCTGGCGGCACGTGCGCGAGCGCCACGCCTTCGGCCGCGCCCTGTCCGAGCAGCCGCTGATGCGTGTGCTGCTGGCCGACATGGCCATAGAAGTGGAGGCCGGCCTGGCCCTCTCGCTGCGCGCCGCCCGGGCCTTCGGTGGCGCGGCCCGCGGCGAGGCGTCGGAGGCCGCCCTGGCCCGGCTGCTGCCGACCCTGGCCAAGTACTGGCACAACAAGCGCACCCCCGGCTTCATGGCCGAGGCCATGGAGTGCCTCGGCGGCATCGGCTACGTGGAGGAGACGCCGCTCGCCCGGCTCTATCGCGAGGCGCCGGTGAACTCGATCTGGGAGGGCTCGGGCAACGTGATCTGCCTCGACCTGCTGCGGGTGATGGCCCGCCACCCGGCGTCGCTTGCGGCCGTGCGCGAGGAGGTGAGCGCGGCGCGGGGCCAACAGGCCGATCTCGACTGCGCCTGGACGAAGCTGGAGGCGGAGCTTGGCGCGGCGCCGAACACGCTCGAGCCGCGTGCCCGCTGGCTGGCCCAGCGCCTCGCGCAGTGTCTGCAAGGGGCGCTGCTGCTGCGCCACGGCCCGCTGGCGGTGGCCGAGACCTTCTGCCGCACGCGGCTGGGCGGCGAGGCCGGCCCGGCCTACGGCGTGCTGCCGGGCAATGCTCCGCTGGCGGCGCTGCTGGCGCGGATCGGCGACTGAGCATCGGCCAGCGCCAGGATATCCGCGGCGGGCATCGGCCGCCCCAGGCCGAAGCCCTGCACGTGGGTGCAGCCGAAACGCTCCAGGGTCGGCAGGCAGGCGAGATCCTCGATCCCCTCGGCCACCACCCGGATGCCCAGCCGGCGCCCGAGCAGCGCCACCGCCTCGACGATGGCGGCATCCTGGGGATCCTCGAGCAGGCGACTGACGAAGCTGCGATCGACCTTGAGCTCGCTGATCGGCAGCAGCTGCAGCCGCGCCAGCGACGAGAAGCCCACCCCGAAGTCATCCACCGAGACCTCCAGGCCGCTCAGGTGCAGCCGGGCCGCGACCTCGCTGCCGAGCAGCTCGTCCTCCATGGCGGCGGTCTCGGTGATCTCCAGCACCACCGGCGTCTCGCCGAAGGCGCGTCGCCCCTCGCTGACCAGCGACAGCAGCTCCGGGCACATCAGGTCGTCGGCGGTGACGTTGACCGACAGCGACAGGGCAAGCCCGGCCCGGCGCCAGCGGTGGGCGTCCTCGAGGGCCAGCTGCAGCACACGGCGAGTCAGGTGGCGATTCTGATCGGGGGTCAGCAGGGGCAAAAAGCGGCCCGGCATCAGCAATCCCGCCTCGGGGTGGGCCCAGCGCACCAGCGCCTCGACGCCGCTCAGGCGACCACTGGAGAGCTCGAACTGGGGCTGATAGTGGAGCGTGATCTCCTGGCGGGCGAAGGCCCGGTCAAGCTCCTCGAGGCGACACGGATGGAGGGCATCGGGCTCGTCGTCCGGGGCCTCGCCTTCGAGGCGCTGGCGCAGCTCGGCGAGGCGCATCGGCTTATCCAGCGAGGGCAGCATCGCAAGCCCTAGGGCCTGGCCCAGCCGCTCGGCGATGCGCACGATCTTTCGCTCGACCCCGCTGAGCAGCAGAAGCCGGCCGCGATAACCGCATTCGGCGAGCCGGCGCAGTATGGAAAAGCCATCGTGATCGCCGAACTCGAGGGCCATGATGACCAGATGCGGGCGCCGCGCCACGACCTCGCCGATCAGATGCTGGCCCTGGCGACAGTAGCGGGATTCCATTCCCAATGTACGCAGCTGCAAGGAGAGCGTGGCGGCGGCATCGGGATCCTCCTCTAGCACCAAGGCCAGCCGCGAGACCTGCATTGTCAGATCGTTCATCCAGGGTGATTCCGGCCTATAGACTTGCTTCCACCCTATCAGCAAAACGCCTGACTCACTGGCGCGAGAAGCATCAAGCCAATCAACGCTGGAATTCCATCGAAAGGGTGAGCCAAAAGCCTCACTCAACGGGATCAACCAAGCGAATCAGTCGACAGCATCGATAGGGAGAGGGACCGTCGAGGGGTTCAGGCGAGGGCGTCGGCCGAGGGCGTCAGCCGAGCGGCCCCACCACCACCCTCAGCGCCAGCGCCAGCAGCAGCACCCCGGTGAGGCGATTGAGCCAGTGGGCTCGCGCCTGCAGCCACGGCAGCACCCGCGAGTGCGACAGGCCCACCGCCACCAGCACGTACCAGCCGGCGTCGATGACCATCGCCGTACCGACCACCAGCGCCTTGGCCTCGAGACTCATCTCCGGGGTGACGAACTGGCTGAGCAGCGCAATGAAGAAGAGGATCAGCTTGGGGTTGGCCAGGGCCACCAGCATGCCCTCGCGGGCGGCCTGAGAACGGCTGGTGGCGCTTCCCGTAGCGTTCAGGGCACCGCCCCGGCCGGCCATCAGGGCCCTGACACCGAGCCACGCCAGATAGGCAGCCCCCGCCCAGGTGATCACCTGGAAGAGCATCGGCAGGCGCACGATCACCGCGCCCAGCCCCCACACCGTCAGCAGGGCATAGAAGCCCACCCCCAGGGCATGGGCGAGCGCCGCCGAGACACCCGGCATGCGCCCGCCTCCCAGGGTGTGGCGCAGCACCATGGCCAGGCTCGGGCCGGGCGACATCGCCCCCATGGCGCAGACCGCGGCCAGCGAGAGCCAGAGAGAAAACGGCATACCACTATCTCCGTTATCGGAAGGGGGACGGCCTCAGCGGTGGAACTGGCCTTCCCGCTCGGGCTGCCAGAGGATGGCATCGATGCGCAGCCGCGACTCGCGACCGCCCGGCAGGGGCCAGACGATCGTATCGCCGATGCGCAGGCCCAACAGGGCCGCCCCTACCGGCGCCATCACCGAGATGCCGTCCTCGGTGGTGCTCAGCGCATGGGGATAGACCAGGGTGCGGATGATCTGGCGATCGCGGTCCAGATCGCTGAACTGTACCTGGCTGCACATGCTGACCACGTCCTCGGGCACATCCTCCGGGTCGACGACCTCGCCGCGCGCCAGCTCCTCCTCGAGGGCCTCGGCCACCGCCAGGGTGTCGTCGTCGGCATCGTCGATGAGCCGCTGCAGCCGCTCGGCATCGAGCCGGTTGATGATAAGGGGGGGACGCGTCGTCATAGGGCCTCCTGGACAACATTAACGCTGATTGCACGCTTGCGGGGTTGCCAACGAAAACAGCCCTTCACCGACAAAAGGGCGAAGGACTGTAAACAAGCTACTCTACGCCATCCCGCCGGCCGGTGACAGTCCTGGGCGGACAGACCATCGGGTGGCTACAGCCCCGGCGATCAGGCAGTTACACTGGCCGGACACCCGCACGGAGACACCGCCCATGTCGGTTCGCACCCTGGCCATCGCCCTGCTGATCGCAGGCGCCCTGCTGCCGGTCATCGGCTGGCAGACCGACAGCCCCGTCGGCTTCGTCGGCCCCGCCCTGCTGCTGCTCGGTATCCTGCTGCTATGGACGCGCAAACGCCATGGCCGGTGAGGCCACCGACCCCGAGCCGGAGACCCCCCGGGGCGAGCTGGGCCAGCTGCTGGCGCGAGTCCAGGGAGCCGGGCGCCACGCCGAGAGCGTCAGCCTCGAGGCCATCCTCGATAGCCTCGGGCAGCGCTCCTTCGCCCCCTTCCTGCTGGTGGCGGGGCTCGTCACCCTGGCGCCGCTGATCGGCGACATCCCTGGCGTGCCGACCCTGATGGCGGCGCTGGTGGTGCTCGCCGCCGTGCAGCTGCTGGCCGGCCGGGAGCATATCTGGCTGCCGAGCTGGCTGCTGAGCCGCCGCGTTTCCCGGGCACGCTTCGTTGCGGTCGTGCGCTGGATGCAGCGACCGGCGCACTGGATCGACCGCCTGCTCAAGCCGCGCCTGACATGGCTCACCCGACCGCCGGCGCACCTTCCCGTCGCCGTGACCTGCCTGCTGATCGCCCTGGCCATGCCGCCCATGGAGGTGGTGCCCTTCACCGCCAACGGCGCGGGGCTCGCCCTGACCCTGTTCGCCCTGGCGCTGCTCGCCCACGACGGCCTGATGGCCCTGCTGGGCTATTTCCTGACCTTCGGCACCCTGGCCCTGGTCGTCATCGGGCTGGCCTGAAGGACTCGGGCTCTTGAGCTACGGGCTCTACTGCCTGATCAACGCCGGCTTCCGGGAGACCCGCATCGACTGAGCAGGCACGCGGAAACGCCACGCTTGATGGAGGGCGCGGGAATCGAAGGGTCGAGAGGGGGTAGTGCTGGGATGGCGCCGCGGAGGGCGTGATGGTGCTGGTACCGGCGGTCGGACTCGAACCGACAAGAGGTTGCCCCCGGCGGATTTTGAATCCGACGCGAGGCCAATACAATCAGCATCTTGCAGGCGGCTATCGGAAAAATCCCAATTCCTGCCCCAATACTCAGAATGCGCTTGGGTGATATGGGATGCCACTCCCTGCCACGCTTGCAGGCCAGCTCAGGGGCCAGTTCAGGAAGCTTGGTGCGTCAGGTCGTGGAAGTGGATGCCAGTCGCCTTGATAACGGCGGTCATGGTGCGCAGGGTCGGGTTCCCCTTGGGAGACAATGCCCGGTACAGGCTCTCGCGTGAGACCTTGGCACGCTCAGCCACAGCAGCCATGCCGCCCTGGGCTTCCACCACATGGCGCAGCGCCAGCAGGAAGGCAGACTCTCCCCCCTCCTCGTCCAGCTCATCGAAGGCAGTGCGCAGGTAATCAAGCGCCATGTCAGGATCGTCGCGCAGCATCTCGATAACAGCGGTGTCGTGGCTTTTCATCTTCGTGCTCTCCTCCGGTGGTCAGCCAGAAACTCCTTGGCCTGCTCGATGTCGGCCTGCTGGCGCTTCTTGGTCCCACCGATTAACAACATCACCAGGCGCCTGCCCACCTTGGCGTAATACACGCGGTAGCCAGGTCCGTAGTCGATGCGCAGCTCCAGCACTCCGTCGCCAACAGCCTTGGTGTCTCCTGCATTCCCAGCAGCCAAGCGGTTGAGGCGAGTCAGCACACGCATCGCGGCCTGACGATCCTTGCCCTTGGTGGCTTCCAGCCAGGCTTGAAACGGATCGTGGCCGTCAGCGGTGAGGTAGTGCGTCAGCTCCATCATCGGGAGCATTGTAGCCTAAAAGCTACAAAAGGGAATGGGGAGCGCCAGCAGTATCTCGACTGCTGCATACCTATCCCTCGGCGTCCGGCTCGTCAGGTTCAGCCTTCAGCACTGCCTTGAGCCGATGGACCGCAGGACTCCGGGCGGCCAGGATCGCCAGCCGCGTCTCGGCCTGGCGCATCTCCTCGCGCAGCGACTCGACCTCCTCCCGGGTGAGCCGGTTGTGGCCATGCTTTGTGTCGCCCATCACCAGCTCCTCGATGCCAACATTTGCCAGCCTCTCATGGGGTTTGGACCTTGGGTTTTCTCAGGTTCTCATGGGGTCTAGCCGTGATGAAGCGTGATCGCCCATGGGGTATGGACCCGGATCGCCCCGGCGCTGGGCTGGAATCTCAGCCGGTCGGCTACCGATACCGGACCCGTTCGGCCAGGTCGCCTACCGGGATGCCCTGACGGCGCAGGGCGTCCAGCACCTCGGGATTGGTCGAAGGATCGTAGGGCGGTTCCACCTTCGGCGGCTCCGGTCGCTTCGCCCTCGGCCCCGACTTCGGCCCGGTCGATGCGCCCCCGTGGAGATGGCAGCGGCCCGATGCGTACAGGTCGCGGCGCTTACAAGGTGTCCCGGCCCGCGTCTTCGCCCCGCAGCGCAGGTCGCGGCACGCCTCGGGGAAAAGTAGGCGCTCACCCCTGGCCACGGCTCGGGACCATGCCCGGTATCGGCGGCGCAACTCGGCTTGATCGTCCATCGGTGATCCTCCTCGGGCCTCACGTGCGTACTGCTCCGAAAACTCCGCCACCCTTACCGGAACCTTACCCCAGCAGGGGCTCGGGATTCGTACCGGAGGTGCGTACCACGTGAATCGTTGAAGCAAGGCGTTTCCCCTTGGCATTCACCGTTCACCAGTAGTGCGCGGCCAGGGTGCGCGAAGGGGCTTCGCCACTAGTAGTACGCAGGGACTTTGCGGTTATCCCCTCAGTGAAGCGGATGAACCGGGCCAGCCTCCATCCGGTCCTTCATCCCCATGGCCTCGGCCCTGGCCAACAGCTCGTCCTCGGGCACGTCCAGGGCGGAGGCAATGTCGGCCAGGCGGTAGACCGCTTCGCCCTTGTCGTTCACCCCGGAGGGCGTCAGCCCCGGCAGGCACTCGACCATACCTTGGCGCAGCGTCTCCAGCATCGGCGCTCGCAGGTACATCGGGTGGGCCTCGTCATGGGCTGCCCGAATGATCGACTCGGCGTTGTCTCGGTCGGCACTGGCGAAGAACTGGCGGGCAGCCATGCGCTCGACGTTCTCCAGCAGCGCGGCGATATGCGGCGCCAGCGGCTTCTCCAGGCGTTCCGGTGGCATGGCCAAGCGATGGGCTGCCCATGCCTGCCCTGGGCTCAGGTGCGCGATGCCGGTGCCCTCCTGGGCGGCCTGGGCCAGTGAGTCGCGGGTGATGGTCGTCATGGTGGTGTTCTCCAGGGTCAGGCGGCGGGTGGTGGTGTCGGGGCGTCGTCCTGCATCGCGGTGACGATGCCGGCCATGGTGCGGATGCGGACCCGCACGAACCCGGCCAGGGCGCCGTGGGGCAGGTTGGCGTCGATGCGCTCCAGGGCGTCGGCCACGAAGTCCAGCGTGTGGTGGCTGGGGTTGCCGTGCTCCAGGGCAGACAGCGCCAGCTCGGCCTCGTCCACCACCTCCTGGGTGGCACGCATCGAGCGCAGGCTGGCCAGCAGGCGGCTGGCCTCGCGGATCGCATCATCAATCAGCATCAGTCAGCACCTCCACGTCAGCACCAGGCCAGCGGGCACGGGCGGACGCCAGCGCCTCCTCCTCGGTCATCGGTCGCCCAGCAATCGCCAGACGCCTGCCGTCCACTCGAAGCGTCCAGCTCATGCGCACGCCAGCCGGCAGCGGCTCAGGTGTGCCGTTCTGATGCTGGCGCGGGTGATAGGTCGCCTTGGTCAGCGTTGCCGCCCTGGGCGTCAGCAGTGAAGCGTTCGCGGCCCTCCTGCCTGCATTCTCCTGGCGGTGGGTCTCGGGCTCGTCGGCAGCGGCCTTCGCCCATGCCTGGGCATACCAGCGGCAGGTGGTGGCCAGCTTTGCCGGCGCCAGCCACTTAAGCCGGTCGGCCAGGTGGCGGCGGTCGTCGGCATTGATCGGGCAGCGGGCCTCGATCCAGGCCAGCCAGTCATCCAGCGTTGCCGGTGGTGGGTCTCCCACCCTGCCCCGGATCGCCTGGGCGACCTGCTCTCGGGCCTGTTGGATACCCGGGGCAGCCTCGAAGGCGTTGTCGATCTCGGCAGCCAGGGTGGCGCGGGTGCCACGGTCCAGCGGTCCCATGGCTCGACGCATCAGGTTCACCAGGTCGGGGCCAAGGTCTCGGCCCACCTCCCGCACCAGCACTTCGATGATGCGCTCGACCTCCTGCAAGGGGGCGGGTGCCCCCTTCGGCTCGGTAGGCTCAGGCGTTACCACTAAGGCCAGCGGGCTGTCCTCGGCTACGGTCGGTGCTGGGGCCGGTGGCACTTCCTCCAGGTGCCGGGGCGCCTTGTTCAGCTTTGCCAGCCAGCGGTTGCCCGATGCGTTTTTTTCCTCAAAAGCGCCGGGTGGGGCACTGCCAAAACTGACAGAACCCCTTTTTGGCACTTTTGGCAGTTCACTACCGGGCGCATTTCCCAGTTTTTCCAGCCAACGGTTCATGACTCCCCCTCCTTCGGCGCAAGGCTCGGATGCCAGTAGAAGACGGTCTTCGGGCGCCCGGTCTCGGCAGGCACCTCGAAGCTGCGAACGTGGTGATGGTCCTCCAATACCTCGATGGCCTCGCGAACCTCGTCCACGCCGGCCAGGCCCGCCCAGTGCTTGCGGCGCACGTCGCGGGCAGTAAACGGCTGGGGCAGCTTGTCGCGGCGTTGGTGGATCAGGTGGGCGCCTGCAACCTGACTCCCGGTGACGGCGCTGTACAGCCGCAGCGTGTGGCTGCGCAGGAACTCGGCCCATGCCAGGGCGCGGCAGGTGGAAGCATGGCCGACTTCGCCTTGCTCGCCGTCCACCAGGGCGAACAGCAGCGCCAGCGCGCAGACGGTCTTGGGCATCTTCAGCAGGTGGGACTCCAGGGCCGGGGGCAGCTCGCCGCTCCGGGCCTCGGCGTGAAGCTCCTCCATCCACGTGATGAACTCGGCCTGGGCGTGATCGCTGAAACGCCAGGTCGGCGGCTCGCCGTCCTCGGTCTCGAAGGACATGGCGTGGAGCGCATAGAACGCTTGCCGGTAACGGTCCTTGGCCTCAGCCGATGGCGCCCGGTCTACCCACTGCCAGTGCTTGGGCTGGTCCGGCCATACCGCCAGTTGGAACCGCTGAATCAGGCCGTCATCGTCGGTGCCCTTGGCCACGCCTCGCACCAGCGGGGCAATCTTCGCCGGCTGGATACCACCGATGATGGACAGGTTGCAGTTCTCGATGGCGATGGTGCCGCGCCCAATGCGGTCATAGGTGTAGCGTCCATCGCCGTTGAAGCACTCCAGATAGAACGCTCGGTCAGCGGCGTGCTCCTCCTGCTGCATCTTGGCCAGCCAGCCGGACAGCTCATCGCGCACCAGCGTCAGGCCGTTGGGGTTCTCGTTCAGCCGCTCGCCCAGCGCCTCCACGCTGGCGTCATTCACGGTCAGGCGGGGCGGTGACTCGGGCGGCTCCTCCAGGCTGGCGACCTTGGCCAGCTCGGCGCGGGCTCCTTCCCGGTCTCCATCCTTGGCCTTCTTCTTCGCCCGCTGCTTGGCGGCATCGCGCTCCATACCAACGATCTCAGCATCATCGGCATGCTGGGCCAGCGTTGCCTCGTGCTCCTCGCGTAGCTCCGCCTCGATGGCGTCTAGGGGGAAGCGCATTGCCTTGAGGGTGGGCGACTTCATCGAAGACGGACCACCAATGAGGGCGCCCCACAGGTTCGGCGTGATGGTCCAGTCGTCGTAACGCTTCGGGCGCATCAGCACCTTGCGGCCTACTACGCCGGCCAGGCCGACCAGGGCCACCACGGCGCAATACTCCGGCGCAGACTGCTGGCGCTGGGCCACGTCCATGACGTAAGGCCGGATCGCCTCGGGCAGCATCTCGGGGCTGAATGCCTCGACAGGTGGCAGGCTGGACGGCAGCGCCCTGGGTGGCTCCATAGGCTCGGCGGTGTCGTGCAGTTGGGTGAGGATGGAAGTCATGCGGCAGCCTCCTTGCGGCCTTCACAGGCGGCGAGGTCGTTGAAGTCGGAACAGGCGCAGTCTTCGCAAGGGAAGCGCGGCCAGGTGATGTCGGCGCCGATGATCTCGGCGGCATGGCGGCCATAGGTCAGGCCGGCATTCCCAGCTTTACGCCTGTCGTTATCGGCGGCGATGGTGATGGCGATATGGGCCGGCAGGTTGCGGCGCAGGGTGCGGGCTACGGGCTCAAGGTTGTTCGCAGCCATGGTGGCCACGACCGGGCAGCCGCTCGCCTCATGGATCGTCGCCGCTGTTGCCCAGCCCTCGGTGACATAGACATGCCCAGCGCCAGCCAGCCGGCCCACCAGGGAGGCGGCGCCCTTGATCCTGCCACGCTTGAGGAACCGCTTTGTGCCGTCCGCTCGGATGCGCTGTAGGTTCACCAGCTCGCCATCGGCATGCAGGGGCACCAGCAACACGCCGCCCTGCTGGCGCAGGCTGTGAGGCTGCACACGCTTAGCGGTGAGGTAGGGGTGGCGCTGGTCAGCCAGGGCGGCAGCGTCCCACTCCTGGCGGGCCTGCTGGGCGGTCTGAGCCTGCTCCTGCTGGCGCCTGGCCTCTCGCTCGCGTCGCGCCTTCGCGGCAGCCTGACGGGCCTGCTCGGCGGCGATAGGGTCATGCTCGCCGGCCACGGTGACGGTCTGTTGCTCCCCGGTGTGCCAGAACCCGAATACCGCCACCTCCAGGGAGGGGCAGACATACCAGCCGGCCAGGTTGCCCCGTCGCTTGTCCGGGGCGTCGAAGCGGTGAACGTCTCCGTCGGCGCGGATCGCCAGGCCGGTGACGCCACGGGCGGCCAGGGCTTCAGCCAGTGCTGACTCGATGGTGGTAGACTGGCGGTGCGCTGGGTGTGGCGCATTGTGTCGGGTCCGGCTCTCAACAGAGGGCCGGGCCTTTCTCATTTCGGTCTGCATAGGTCACTGCTCCTTCGCCTCACGGCGGTGGTGGTGATTGGGGTGGCGCTTCGGTCGGATCGCCCCGGCCAGCCAGCGCCAGCAAGCGGCCAGGGTGTGAGCGATGGCAAACATCAGTAGGCGGCCTCCAGCGTCTCCAGGCGCCGCGTCAGCAGCACGTTGAGGAACAGGCGAAGGTCGGCTTTCTCGCGCTCGGACAGCACAAGAACGCCATGCTCGGTGACGACCTGAAAGGCGGTAGGCGCCTGCTCGCGGATCGCCCAGCGGGTGTGGTCGATGGCATCGCCCAGACTCAGGGCGCCGGCCTCAATCACGATGTCGGTGGGCGTCATGAGTCACCCCCCTGCTCGCTATTCAGCTCGCGGATGGCACGGAGGTGGTCGGCCATGTTCTCCATCAGGCCGGACATCACCTCGTTGCTCATGGTGCAGCGGTCCTCCTCGGCGTCGTTGTAGTACGCCAGCAGGAACTCGCTCAGCGCCCACGCCTGGCGGGTGTGATCGTCGATGCGGTCTTTGATCTGGAGGGGAGTCATGACGCCACCTCCTGGCCACGGGCAGCGGCCTCCAGGCGGCGGGCTTTCTCGGTGTGGTGGTTGTATCGCTTCAGGCGGGTGCTGGCGCTGGAATCAGCGAACAGCGCAGCGCGGGCCATTGCCCGGTGGGCGGCGGCGCGTGCAGATGGATTGCGGGTAGGGAGCATGGGTGAGACTCCTGAAGTTGAGGAGTCGTCCCCGGCTGCGGCCAAGCAGCGGATGGGGGCGACTGTACGCGGGTTGGCCGACCGGGACTTCAGGAACCCGGCACACCCGGAGGTGTCCCGCGCACAGCCGCCATTGCGCATGGCAGGCACGAAAAAAGCGCCCGACATGATGCTGGCGCTTGTGCGCCTGAAGTCTCTCGACCGGCCAAGGTCGGCTGCTGAATTTGCAGCAGCCCCCTGAGCATAGCGGCGCGGGGTGGCATGGGCAAGCATCAGGACGCCTCCCGCTGGTCCTGCTCCCAGTCTTCAACGTCGCTCAGTGACCAACGGGTGAGACTGCCCCCGGCCAGCTTTACGGGCTTGGGGTAGCGCCCCTCGCGCACCCAGCGCCAGATGGTGGCCTCATGGGTGCCATAGCGGTTGGACAGTTGCTTGACGGACAGCCAGGCGCGGTCGGTGATGCTGGCGCCTTGGCTCTCCTGGGCGGTGGTGTCGCGGTGGGTTGCCTGTGCCATATGGTTCTGCCTCGTGCTGTGGATTCACAGGCAGCATGGCGTGGCGCTTTCACGCCTTGTTCCAAATGGAACGGGCGGCGTTCCTTATAGGTTCCAGATAGGTGTATCTCGAATCATGGACGCTCGGTGGCACGGTCATCGCGGGCGGCTTGTATCTCCTTCACCGTCTTCGCTATTGGGTCTTTGTCCAGCTTCAGCCCTTGGCGCTCCAACACGGCTTGAAGGACAGCGGCAGCCTTGTAGGGCTCGGCAGGTATCTCACCGCCCAGCACCTCAAGCGCCAGCGCCTCAATCAATGTCAGGTAGGTATGCCGGCGCCGGTGGTGCGGGGGCTTGTCTTCGGGAGCGACTGGCGTCCGGGGCTTGGGCGTCACGCGCAGCGCCTCGGGAATGTCATCGTCGGCATGGCCTGAAGCCTTCAGCCACCGTGCGACTTCAGTCCTTTGAAGCTGCATCCTAATTTCATCGACCTCGAAGACGTTCATGTACAGGGTGGTCTCGTCTTCTCGGAACCACGACTTGGAAGTTCGGTCGCCCCCCGGGGGGTAACCGTAGACCAGGATCAATTCAGACTTCAGGTCGCCGCGCCCAACGGCTTCGACCAACTGGCGTTTCCAAGCGAATACCTCAACAACTTGGTGCTCGAACTCCGGGCCATGTCGCAGCAATGCAGAAACCTCGGCAGGGTCATACCCGGCCAAGATGCAGGCGACCTCCTCGTAATCCATCTCACGGGCCACTGACCACGGTGATAGTGCCATGCGCTACTCCTCGCGCTCACTCCATGGAAGGGATGGCTGGCGGGCATGGTGGAGTTGCCATGCTTTCGGGTGATCGGCCCTAGCCAGCCAACGGGGACGGTGGCGCCGGCTACTCGGCGGCCACCTTGTTCTGGCGGATCGTTGCCACCTTGCCGCTGGCGCTGGCAGGGGTGGCCAAGAAGGTCGCCCACTGCTTCATCACGCGGGCACGCTTGGCCATGAGGTCGCCACGCCGATAGGCGGCCTCGGCTTGGTTGCCGATGGCGTGCGCCAGCACCATCTCGGCCACGTCATGCGGGGTCGCGGTGCGCTCGCTCAGCCAGTCCCGCAGGGTGCTACGGAACCCGTGGACGGTCGCCCTCTCCTTCTCGCCCATGGTGGCCAGTAGGTCGGTCATCGCCCGGTCGCTCAGCTTGCGGCCATGGTTGCGGGTGAATACCAGCCCCTCCTCGGCCTGGGGGAGTGCTTGCAACAGCTCGATAGCGGCTGGCGCCAGCGGGACACGATGTTCTCGCCGGCCCTTCATGCGCTCAGGCGGGATGGTCCAGGCGGCGTTGGCCAGGTCGATCTCCTCCCAGCGGGCGCCCAGCACCTCGCCGGACCGGCAGCCGGTCAGGATCGTGAATGCCAGCGCCAGGGCGGGGGTGTCGTCACGCTCGCGGAGCCGCGCCCAAAACTCGGGCATGGCGTCGATGGGCATGGCGCGGTGGTGGACCTTCTTCGTGATCTTGCCCGGTGCCGGCAGCACTGCATCCAGATTGCCTTTCCAGGCGGCGGGATTCGGGCCGGCACGGTGGCCATGGGCAGTTGCCCACGCCAGCACGGCCTCGATGCGCTGGCGCACGCGGGCGGCGGTGACGGGCTTGCTCTGCCAGATGGGCTCAAGCGCCTGCTTGACGTGGACCAGCTCGATGTCGCTCACCGCCATGCTGCCCAGCTCGGGAACTGCATAGGTGGCCAGCGAGGTCTCCCACTGGCGGGCGTGCTTGGCGCTGCTGGCCTCGGCCTGTTTGATCTTCACCACGGCTTCAGCGGCCTGGGCGAAGGACAGCCGGCGCAGCTCAGCGGCTCGACGCGCCTGCTTGGCGGCCTTCTTCTCGGTCAGGGGGTCGATACCCTCGGCCAGCTTCTCGCGGATCGCCTCGGCCTTCTTGCGGGCGTTGGCCAGGCTGGTATTGGGAAAACTGCCCAGCCCAATATCGCGGTAGACGGAGAACGGCTTGCCGTTGGCAGACTCCCGCTTCTCTCCGGTGGGGTAGCGCAGTACCCACGACCGGCTGCCGGCTTTGGTCACTCGCAGGAATAGGCCATCGACACCGCCGACCGCGTAGCGGCCTGGGGCGGTGAGGCGTCGGACCTCAAGGGCGGATAGTTCTCGGGCTTTCCTCGGCATAGCAGCTTGTCCCAATACCTGTCCCAATATGGAAACGTTATTGGATGCTAGTCTATGCCACTCTCAGCCACAAGGAAGGGCGGCTAAGTGCTTGTTTTAGGTGGTACCGGCGGTCGGACTCGAACCGACAAGGGCTTGCACCCGGCGGATTTTGAATCCGTTTTTCGACAATTCCAGGCCGCGCTTGCTACGGGCTTTTGTCGATAAATCAATCTCTTGAAATTTTACATTGGTTACACATGACACATGGATTCGCTACGATCTGCGACCAAACTGCGACCACATTAAGCCAGCCATTGCAGCGGACGAGCGTCCGCTGCCTAGGTTACGGCGCTATGCCACAGGTTTTTCACAATGCATGTACGAACAAGGGATTATGAGTTTGCACGCAACGCTGCAAGCCCAGCAAAATCAAGAGTAGCCCACCGTAAGTCAGATAAAGTAAAAGCATATGCGTGACAGTAGGTTAACGTAATTTTGCGAAGGCGGACAGAACGGATGAGTGCACCGCTAGTGTACCGATAGACGAGAAATTTAGCCTGAGCTCGGGCATCATCTAGACTGCAGCGTCTGCTCAAATCGTGTTGCCTAAACATCCAGTGTCGATTAGTAGTCAAGTGATACAAAAATCATGGCAACCTAACAGCATTCTGGCGCCGCCGCATGTCATCGGCCCAGGCCGCCAAAGCATCAATCTCTGCCGCCAGTGCTTCCGGTCTCGGCAAAGGACGGTTCAACGCAGCGGCGGCGCTGTGTAGCAGCCCGGAACAGCGACCAAATCCGTCCCGCATGGCCTCGCAGTCGGCAGCCGTGATCGCGGTCAGCTTAATCAAGCCAGGCGTCTTCACTTCATTGGACAGTCGCCGGATGACGTGCCCAACGGCTTCTTCAACCGCGATCTCCCACGTATCACGCAACGTTGCCGCGATGGATTTGACGGACTTCCGCCACTCGTCGTGATTGCCTTGCTCAAAATGGAAGCGTTCGCCCGCAAGCTGATTATTAAGACTTGTGGTGATGTCACTGACCCGACGCGCTTTGAATGGCGGCTCGCTGCGGCAAAAGCCTGCCTTGTCAGCACCACGGCTGATGGAGCTAATCGCAACCTGCGGCTTAGGCTGCGCATCGTCCGCCGCGCGATTCAACTCGAACAGGAACGCCAGGTCATGGGTGAAGACGATGACCTGGCGATGCGCGGCCTCAGCAACCAGGCGCTTGGCCACGGCCTCCCGGTGCATATGATCGAGCGAGGAAACGGGATCGTCAAAGACGATGCCAGACTTGTTTTCGGTGGTGGCGAGTTCGGCCATGAACGCAGCCAAGGCTGCGCAGCGATGCTCGCCTTCGCTCAAAACCTGTCCCACCGCAGCCGTGGGCTTCCTTGTAAGTGCGACCTTGAAGCGAGGGATGCCCTGAACGCTGTTTTGCTGTCGAAGCTCCACAGCGAGGCCAGCAATCTCGAAGCTCGCCACCTCGCGAGCAAATTGCGCGCGTAGCGTGTCCGTAACCAACGCCTGAGCGATCTCGGTGCTCTTTGTGGTGACGCGGTTGGTAGCAGTGTCCCGCTTGGCCGTCTCAAGCAGTGCGATTTTCTTCTGACGTTCGATTTCGGCAAGAGCATCGGCTTTGATGCCACCAAGCCATTGCCGATCCGCAAGCTCGGCCTTTTCGGCAAGCAAGGCGGCGCGAGCTGGCGAGCCCGCCTCCGCGACAAGGGCGTTCGCCCGAATTTCAATGCCCGCTGCTTGATCGACCAGCACCTGACGCGAATACTCCGTAATGGGCACGTCAATAGCGGTGCTTGGGTTTGCGTGGCGTCGCCTGATCTGGCGATGACGCCACAGGGCGCGCAAGGTCGCCCCCCTAACCTCCATCGCCAAGGGATCCTGGCGCAGTTCGTCGCGGACGGTTGCCACAATGTTCGCCAACTCGGCCAACGAAACAGCCTCTCCCTTGAACGTTGCCAGTGCCCGGTCGTATGCGAGGCGCGCAGCCTCGGCACGTTGTTGGCTGTCATCACGCACAAATGCCTCGAAGCGATTAAGGCGATCAGCGGCGACGGGCGTCAATTCCTGCTGGCAAAGCACGCATGCGCTGCCGGGATCTGTCACAGGGAAGTGCTGTTCGGGATAGGCTTCCGCGTCAGAAAACGCTCGGGCACTGGCCCATAGCGCCTGCCAAACCTCCGACCCGATCTGCGGCAACGGTTCGTCCCGGAAAAGCGCACTGGAAGCAGCTTCTGCCGCCCGGCGCGCGGCATCGCTATCAACGGCAAGGCGGCGCAGGTTATTGGCGGTCTCGTCGCTGATTGAAGCAAATAGCCGATCCAGGCGCGCAATGTGCCCGTCAACCTTGGTCTTCAACGCCGCAAGCTGGCGCGCCGCGCGAGCCGGATCACCAGCCAGGTCCGCCGTGAGCTGTGCCAATCGGTCTTGCTCTGCTTGCGTGAGCGTGGCCAGCTCTTCGACTGTCGCCGGCGCAGTGTTGGCGGTGAGACGGGCCATGAGCTTGCCGACCGCTGTGTCCCTGCTACATGTCGGCGTCCTGATCGCTTCGGGCGTTTGCGCCTTTATCTGTGTAATATCGGCTGCCAGCTTGTCCTTGACCGACTTACAGAGCTGCGCCAGTGCACCAAGCAGTTTGAGCGGAAACGGCGTGTAAGCCACGTCATTCGTATCATCCACGTGGACGTTCGCGGTGCGGGAATCGAACACACTGATGCCTGAAAGCGCGGCGTCAGCAGCCTGACCAAGCTGCCAAGCGCAAGTGCGGTTCTGACCGCTGATCGCGTATTCAATCGTGGCGCTCGGCGTGCCCGGTGCAGCGTCATATATGTCGGGGGCGATTTCCTCGGCTCGGCCAGACATACGGGCGCGACATACCTTCTTGAGAATCCGCGCGTAGCCGGATTTTCCCGATCCGTTGTCGCCATAGATGATCGTCAAACCGACACGGTGGAGAGTCAGCCGTTGGTCGTGAGCCAGGGCGTTGATATGCCGGACTCCATGCACCTGCCGCAGATAGACTTCCCCCTGATCGCGGTTCGGGCCGCGAAGGTGCCCCGCTTCCAACGGGACCGCCGTATTGTCTCCCTTGCAAATGGAAGCCAGCTCATCGATCTCGGCCGGCTCCAGGGCCGCTTGCGTTGCAAGTCGGCGCAGTGCGTCACGCTGCCAGTCGGGACTATCTGCAGACCACGCAAGGATGTTGGCGTGCGCCTCTGCTTCCGTTTTCATACACCTTCGCCTCTCGGTTCGCACCCGCTAAATGTACCAGGCTTATCCAGGTGCCTGCTCAGGGTCTCGGATAGCGTCTCGCCGGGCTGCCAGCCGAACATCTCCCGGCACGCGCCTGCGCTCCAGTGCCACCACGACGCAGCTGTCCACCGGCATCCCGTTACTGGACAGTATGCTGGGCGGGGGGCATCTACCGGGGCGCGACCGCAATGTATTCCGGCGTGTCCGGCACCGGCAAGACGACCTTCGCCGCGGCCTTTGCCCGAGCAGCCTGCGAGCGCGGCGACAACGTACTGTATCTCAGCTTCGAGGAAGGTGCCGAAGAGCTGGCGCGCAATCAGCAGAGCGTCGGCATCGACATGCGGGCCTATGCCGATCCACCGTCCAGGAAGGGACGGCTTGCCCATCGACTCGGCGATGTCGTCGATGGCACGCCCTTGCTCCCTGAGCTGCCAGGCCCGCCTGGCAAACGTCTCGATGTGCGGCATGGGGACTGGCCTCCTTGCTGATCGCTCATATCAGAATAGCAAGTGCGCAAAATGTGCCAAGCGAAGTTAAAAGTCAGACCTCGCTGTGCTGAGGGCTGAATGACATCAACTTGTTTGTTGATCCGAAAATGCTTTATTGAGCATCTCAACCCGGTCTGTGTAGTAAGGCCACCCCTCCGACTCGCTTACAACAGCAATACTATCGAAGTCGTCGAGACTACATGTAAGCTCATCGTAAGAAGCTTTATCTATAAGGTTCAAACGTTCGAGCAGCCTGGCCTTGAGCTGTTCTTTTGTGAATCTTTGCGAGACATTGATTTCCAAACAACACCTGATGATCTCATATGCTTCTTGTGAAACACTGTCCGATTCATACTTTATCTTTGCCCCTTTGCTCAGCCATTTTTTCCAAGGAGTTTCTCTCCGCCATTGACGACTCTTCCCCTCACTGGGTTCAGGCCATACAAGGATCGTTTCTTCACCCAAGGGATGCATGCCCCCAGTCAGCATTTCAAAAAAAATAACTCCAAGTGCAAAAACGTCTACCCGCCTCATTCATCAGGGCACAGAACGAGCGTGTTGAGTCCATCGATTGCCGGTACCGACCTGCTTCAACCTCATGCGGTCGCTTGGTAGACGGTTGGCATATACCCGATTCGGCTTTTGGCCGATCTTTTCATAACGATCAGGAATTGATGTCTGGCGCCGGCGCAGCCGTGGCCGTCGACCTCCGTTGTGGCCGCCTTACTTGGCGAGTCAATCTTGGTGACGCTGGGTGTCAGGCCAAGGCCGTCAGCCGAGGCAGCCCCTTCAGCAAGGTGGGCCACCATTTGTCGGCGGCATCGCCGAGGTGCACGGTGATGCGCCGGGCATGCATCGTCAGCG
>NZ_FPAQ01000057.1 GCF_900116405.1 Halomonas saccharevitans
TCACTCGGGCCGGTGAGCGAAAGCCCAGCGGGAACCATGCATTTGACCAAGAGTGCCAGGCCGATGGTATCGAACATCGTCTGATCAAGCCGGGAAGGCCGCAGACGAACGGCATGGTGGAGCGCTTCAATGGCCGCATCAGCGATGTGCTAGCGACAAGGCGCTATACCTCAGGAGAAGATCTGGAGCAGACGCTGAAACGCTATACGTGGCTATACAATCACCACATTCCCCAGAAGGCGCTGCACCATCAATCACCGATTGCGGTGATGAAGGAATGGCAGGCCAAGCGACCTGAGTTATTTACCAAGCGGGTGGTCAATCACACGGGACCCGACATGTAGATAGCAAAAAAATATTCAGAGCTTAAGCAAGCGGCTTAGCGTTCAGGTCTGTCAAGGAACCAAAAACTATTCAGACCCAAGCCACTCTCGCAACTTCTTAACAGCCATCTTTTGCTTTTCGCTCACTTCATTACTGCTCTCTTTAAGCTCATCAGCGCTTGATTTGATGATAGACCTCATAAATGAGTCATTATGCAAAGCAGACTGAACACTGGCCTGTTTAAGCCATTCTAGCAATGGGTGTATACTTTGATGATATGAATCATTCTTCCTCTCAAGCTCATCAACATACTCTTCTACACGGCCTTTTCTTTCTCTTTCATAACTTTTGTCTATTGCGCTCACTTCCGCAAGAAACTCATCTACTTTATCTGAATGACTAGTTATCTCATTCCCTTTCTCTCTTGACTCTTTAAGAAGCTGCTCTATCCAATCCCCGAGATAGCGCCCAAGATGTTCATCTTGTAAACGCTCAAGTATTTCCTCCTTTGGTATTTCATGTATTACAATATCTCTTTCAAGACATGCTAGTCGATTGAGGTGCTCATCGTCCTTCCCCCTTCGGAAAAGCAAAAAAACACCAAACATTATTAAAGAAAAGTCGAACGCTGCAATGAGGACGCTTGATGAAACACTAGAGCTATGTAGCCCCGCAACAACATTTACTGAATTCCCTAAAAGCAACTCTATAAAAACTGCACTCATTAAGAAATGAGTTATTTTATTAATCCTCGAAGTAGCAGGCAATATTTCGCTTGCTGGAGGAAACTTGCTCTTCCTGTTAACCCCACCTTCAATGAACCCATAAAGCAAAAATACAAAAAAGAAAATTGCCACAGACCAAAAGTTTATTGAACTCTGAATTCCAAACAAAAGATTATGGGCCGAAGCACTATTAACCTGATACACAGAGTACAACGGTAGCCCCAGAAAAAAAAGTAAGAAAAAAATTGCTGGGAGGTCACCACCGCCTTTACGAAAAACTCTATAGTCCAGCTTGCTTTTTCCTTTAGAAGTCCCCCCTGACGCCACAAGCAAGGATATAGACAGCAAAATCAAATACATCTGACTAAATGAAAGATAAAATCCCAGCCTACTTGACACTCCAAATGAAAGCTCTGAAAAAGTCTCCAGCAAATGCCAAGCCACATATATAAGCCCAGCAAGGATAGCCCAATAAGTCATTCCAGCCTTAGAGGCTTTGTTACTTTGCCTTTCATACAAAGTACGCACATAAGCAAGAAGCTCCTTTTCTCTATCGTCCACACCCAGCCTCATTTTCGAAATTAATTAAAAATCCGCACTCACAAAAACCTTCTCTATAACGCCTCTCTGCCATAAGGAGCGCCGAGAACCAGATAAACTATACACATCATACTTTGCTGCAATAAAGTTCTTTAAAAAAACCAGAAGGAAGGCATTTTTTGAAAATAGCAAGCAGCCCTCTTCACCCAACTTCTATGCAGCCAGGTTCGGTAAGAGTTGGTGTGAAATACCTGAATAAAGTAGGTAATACCTGTATCTGTGCGAGAACCATTGTCCGCCCGCCCGAACTATTATTCGACAAACTCAGATTTCAGATGCAAGCACGCTACCGCCACGACAGGCCCGTGAGGTGCCGCCTTCCTAGCCGCTGGGGGAGAAAAGCGTCGCATTGAGACGACAGCACACATCCACGCGGAAACACCTAGTAACAGGAAGGCTACCAAATATTCCTTTGGGGTGCGTGAACGGATGCTAATGCAAAGGTCGTAGAGGGGTGATGCTTTGAGTCGGTGATGGTCGCCGAGGAAGGCGGCGGCTCTAGCCCCGGCGGCCGCTGAGCAGGTGCGCTGAGACCTCAAACACCGCGCGGCCGTGGGGATCGATGACGTCGCCAAGCTCGACCTGGGCCTGGCTGAGCACGTGCTGGATGGTGGCCTCGTCGAGGTGCACGCCCATCACCGGCAGCCAGCCGCGCAGGTCCGCCTCGAGCAGGGAGGTGATGCTGGGGAAGTCGGCGATGCCCTGGCGGGTGGTCACCGCGACGTCCTCGAAGCCGGCCTCGCGGGCCATGGCCGAAAGCGCCGTGGCGTCGCCGAGCACGAAGGGGGCGCGCAGTGCCTCCGCGGCGGCGGGGCCCGCGATGCGCTCCAGCAGGGCGACCTCGCGGGCGTAGGCGGGGTTGCCCTCCAGGCCGTCGAATACCGCCACGGCCAGCCGCCCCGCCGGCACCAGCACGCGGTGCATCTCGCCAAGCGCCGCCGGCTGGTCGATGAAGAACATCAGCCCGAACTGGCACAGCACGGCGTCGAACGCCTCGGCCTCGAAGGGAAGCTGCTGGGCGTCGCCCTGGCGCCAGAGGATCTCCGTATCAAGCTCGCGGGCCACCTCGAGCATGCCGCCCATGGCGTCCAGGCCGACCACCAGCCCGCAGGGGGCGACGCGGGGCTGCGCCTCGCGGGCGAGGATCCCCGTGCCGCAGGCCACGTCCAGCACGCGATCGCCGGTCGCGACCCGCGCCAGGTCGAGCAGCGGCGTGGCCCACTGCCGAAACAGCGAGGGCACGAAGAGCGCCTCATAGGCGCGGGCCGCCTCGATCTCCTGAGCCATCGGTGTGTCGTTCATCACCCGCCCTCCCCTATCTCCCCCTCCCCGTTGGGAAAGGGGGCAGGCGGGCCGCGGGCGTCGATGGGAACCGGCGGACGTCACGCTGCCCGCCCACATTCCGAGTATAGCCCGGCCCCGAGGAAGGAAACGTGGGCGGGGCCGAGCGGCTTACTGCCGAGTTACTGCCGACTCACCGCGGGCTCGGCGCCAGGGCATCGCCGACGGCGAGCGAGCGCCCGTCGCCGGACAGCAGGATGGCGTTCTGGCCGAAGTAGCCGCCCGGGGCGAGGCGGGTGTTCATCTCCACCAGGGTGCGCAGCGGCTCGCCGGGCACGGCGATCTCGCCGGTCGCCTGGTCGACGGTGGTGATCTTGCAGCGCTGGCAGTGCTTGCGCAGGCCGAGGCGCACCGCGCCCTCGTGCAGGGCGAGCTCGCCCCAGCCGTCTTCGGCGAAGGGCTCGGCGGCGTCCACCACGATGCTGGGCCGGAAGCGTTCCATGGGCACGGGCGCAAGGCCCTTGGCCGCGAGGCGGCGGTTGACCTCGTCAAGCGACCCTTCGGTGACCACCAGGAAGGGATAGCCGTCGGCGAAGGCGGTATGGGCTCGCTCGTCGGGGGCCAGGTAGTGGGCCTCGACGTCGCGACGCTGGTCCGGGGCGAAGCGCACCAGGCGCAGGCCGCTGCCCTTGACGTCGCCGAGCACGGCGCCGAGCCAGGCGGCGGCCTCAGCGCCCTCGTCCAGCGCCTGGCACTGGTCGTCCCAGACGTGCACCGGCAGGCGCGGCTGGTCCGCGCGGTCGAGCGGAATGGCGAGCGGCGCGGCGTCGGGATGCTCGAGCACCAGCGCCTCGTCGGTCAGGCGCACGCCGATCTGGGCCATACCGGGGATCTGGCGCTGGGTGACGAAGCGGCCGATGTCGTCGACCACCATCCACTGCCGATCATGGGCCAGGCCGCGCTCGGTCAGCTTGGCGCGCTCGAGGGGAATGCCGCGCAGCGACTTCACCGGGTAGATATTGAGCTGGGTGATCTTCACGGGTCGTGCCTCTCGCCGATGGGGCCCCTATCGTGCCGTGCCGGGGCGGCCGGGCAAAGGGGCTCGCGGCGCGGGTGCGTCAACGGGCGGGTCGGCGTGGGGCGACGAGGCGAGTTCGACGTGCCCCCGAGGAAGCGGCCTCAGAGGCGCTGGGTCTCGATCACGTAGCCGATGATCGGGTAGCCGGCCTTCTTGGCGGCCTTCTCGGCCTCGAGCTGGGCCTCGATCTTGGAGATGCTGGTGGAGGCGTGCTCGAACACGGTATCCATCTCCAGCGGCTTGGTGCGCACCGCCAGCTTGACCAGGTGGCCGGTCTTCGGCGCGCCGGCGGCCTTGCTGCGAGGCGCCTTGGGTGCCGCCGCGGCGGCAGGCGCCGACTTGGCATCGCGGCCCTTCACCGTGCCCTGCTTGGGGCTCATGAAGTCCTCGATCTGGCGACGCATCACCTGTTCGAATTCGCTCAGTTCTGTTTCCATCGTTGCTCCGTAGGCCGCGCGCATGCGGCAGGTTGATTCATCGGGGCGGCGTCACCCCAGCGATACGTCCAGCATCATCATGATCGTGAAGCCGGCCATGGTGGCCATGGTCACCAGGTCGATATTTTCATATTGACGCTGAGATTCCGGAATCAACTCCTCGACCACGACAAAAATCATCGCCCCGGCGGCGAAACAGAGCGCGTAGGGCAGAATGCTCTGCATGTTCAAGACGAACAGCGCGCCGATGACGGCGCCGATCGGCTCGACGGCGCCGGAGGCCTGCCCCATGAAGAAGCTCTTGCGCTTGCTCATGCCCTCGCGCCTCAGCGGCATGGCCACGGCCGTGCCCTCGGGAAAGTTCTGGATGCCGATGCCGATCGCCAGTGCCAGGGCGCCGCCCAGGGTAGCCGAGGGAAGATCGGCGGCCACCGCGCCGAACGCCACCCCCACGGCCAGCCCCTCGGGGATGTTGTGCAGGGTGATCGCCAGCACCAGCAGCGTGCTGCGCTGCCAGGTCGTCTTGATGCCCTCGCTCTTGTCCATGCCGAGGCCGGGATGCAGGTGCGGCAGGATCCGGTCGGCCAGCCGCATGAAGATCCCGCCGCTCATGAAGCCAATGACGGCGGTCAGCCAGGCGACCTGCCCCAGCTGCTCTGCCATGTCGATTCCCGGGGCCAGCAGCGACCAGAAGCTGGCGGCAATCATCACGCCGGCGGCGAAGCCAAGCATGCAGTCCATGAACCGGGGATTGACGGTGCGGGTGAAGAATACCAGGGCGGCACCGGCCGCCGTGACGCCCCAGGTGAAGAGGGTGGCGAGAAGCGCTTGCCAGACCGGATCCAGTTCTACCAGATAATCGACCACGTGTGACACACCGTTCGCTACGAGAAAGTTCGACCCCTTGTCGATGCGCGCGCCGCCCGAGCCCCCTGGGGGGCTCTCGGGCGGCATCGTTTCGACTCGGCGTCTCTGCCGACAAGTGGCCCTGCGAAGGGGGGCATGGTACCCCCCTGCCGCGGGGCTGAACACCGCCGACGAGGCGCGAACGTCAGCGATCGCCCCTCGAGGCTCAGGACACCTCGAGGGCGATCTTGAGCACGCCGTCGCGCTGGTGAGAGAAGAGGTCGTAGGCGTCGACGATCTGCTCCAGCGGGTAGCGATGGGTGACCATGGGGCCGAGATCCAGGCGGCCGCTGTCGATGATCTGCATCAGCCGGCGCATGCGCTCCTTGCCGCCGGGGCAGAGCGAGGTGACGATCCGGTGGTCGCCCAGGCCCGCGCTGAAGGCGTCCAGGGGAAGAGTCAGGTCCTCGGAGTAGACGCCCAGGCTCGACAGGGTGCCGCCGGGCTTGAGCACCCGCAGGGCGGACTCGAAGGTCTGCTGCAGGCCCAGCGCCTCGATGGAGGCATCCACGCCGCGCCCGCCGGTAAGCTTGAGGACCTCGGAGACCACGTCGACCTTGCGGTAGTCGATGACCACGTCGGCGCCCATCTTGCGGGCCATCTCGAGGCGCTCGTCGACCCCGTCCACGGCGATGATCAGTCCGGCGCCGCGCAGCCGGGCGCCGGCGGTGGTGCACAGGCCGATGGGCCCCTGGGCGAAGACCACCACGCTGTCGCCGATCTTGATGTTGGCGGATTCCGCCCCGGCGAAGCCGGTGGACATGATGTCCGGGCACATCAGTACCTGGTCGTCGGTGAGGCCGTCGGGCACCGGCGAGAGGTTGGCCTGGGCATCCGGCACGCGCAGGTACTCGGCCTGGGCGCCATCGATGGTGTTGCCGAAGCGCCAGCCGCCCATGGGCTTGTAGCCATGGCCGCGATGGCCGCCGTCCTGGGCGCTGCAGCCGTCCTGGCAGGCGTAGGAGGTGAAGCTGGGGCAGATCGCCCCGGCGATCACCCGCTGGCCCTCGGCATAGCCTTGGACATTGGCACCGAGCTTCTCGATCACCCCCACCGGCTCGTGGCCGATGGTCAGGCCCCGCTCCACCGGGTACTCGCCCTTGAGGATGTGCACGTCGGTGCCGCAGATGGTGGTGGTGGTCACCCGGATCACGGCATCGTTGGGGCCGATCTCCGGCAGCGGCTTGTCGTCGATCTCGATGCGGCCGGGTTCGACGAAGACGGCGGCTTTCATCATGGTGGGCATGAAGGGCTCCTGGCATGCATTAGAATACAAGCGGTTAAGCTATAGCAGCCACACGCCGCTCTTGCCCTTGATGCACGTCAAGGAAGCATCGACGCGTCTACCGTGTTACCACCTGATCTCTGCCAACCTCAAGGACGTCGAATGTCAGCGGCCGATACCCTGCGCCTGATCCTGCTTTCCACCCTGTGGGGCATGTCGTTCATCTTCATGCGCGTGGCGGTGCCCGAGTTCGGCCCCGTGCCGCTGATCCTGCTGCGCATGGGCGTCGGGGCGCTGCTGCTGGTGCCGCTGCTGCTGAGCGCCCGCTACCTGCGCCTGGTGTGGGACCACGCGGGCCGGCTGCTGCTGCTCGGCCTGATCAACCACGTGCTGCCCTTCTCGCTGCTGGCACTCGCCACCACCCGGCTGGAGGCGGGCTTCACCTCGCTGATCAATGCCACCACGCCGATCTTCACCGCGCTGATCGGGGCACTGTTCTTCGCCACCCCGATTCAGCGCCAGCAGTACCTGGGGCTCGCCCTGGCGCTGTTCGGCGTCTATGTGCTCTCGGCGGACCGGCTGGACTTCGCGCTGGGCGGCGATGGCTGGTTCATCCTCGCCGTGCTGGGCGCCACCTTCTGCTACGGCGTGGCCGGCAACTACGCCAGGAGCCACCTCGCCCACCTGCCGGTGCGGGTGCTGGCGGCCGGCAGCACCAGCGCCTCGGCGTTGATCCTGCTGGTGCCGGGGCTGCTGCTGTGGCCGGCGGAACCGATCAGCGGCCTGGCCTGGGGCAATGGCCTGGCGCTCGCGGTGCTCAGCACCGCGCTGGCCTTCCTGCTCTACTTCGGCCTGATTGCCAGTGCGGGGGCCACCGCGACCTCCACCGTCACCTTCCTGGTGCCGGTCAGCGCCCTGCTATGGGGCTACCTGCTGCTCGACGAGGGGCTCAGCCTGCAGATCCTCGCCGGCATGGCGATCACCCTGGCGGGCACCGCCATCGCCACGCGGATGATCCGGCTGCGCCGCCGGGCGATAGCATAGACTGACCGGGAACAGACCCAGCGGACAGGAGACGCCATGGCCACCGTCGAGATCCGTTTCCACGATCGGCTGAACGACCTGCTGCCGCCGGCTCGGCGCGGCCGAACGCTCACCCCTGGCGTGACGCGGCGGGCCGCGATCAAGGATGTGATCGAGTCGCTGGGCGTGCCCCATACCGAGGTCGACGTCATCCTGGTCGATGGCGCCTCGGTGGGCTTCGAACAGGTCCTTTCCGGCGGAGAGCGGGTCGAGGTCTACCCCTGGCCCCGCGCTCCGCGAGCGGCCCGCCACCTGCGCCCGACGCCGCCGGCCTGCCCGCGCTTCGTGCTGGATGCCCACCTCGGCCGGCTCGCCCGCTACCTGCGCCTGCTCGGCTTCGACTGCCACTACCGCCCCGACATCGCCGATGCCGAATTGGCCGCCATCGCCGAGGAAGAGACCCGCGTGGCGCTGACCCGCGACCGCCCACTGCTCAAGCGCAAGCGGATCCGTCTCGCCCACTGGGTACGTCACACCGATCCCTGGCGTCAGGTTGAGGAGGTGTGCGACGAGTTCGACCTCGTCCCGGCCCTTGCCCCCTTCACCCGCTGCGCGCGTTGCAACGGTCGGCTGGCCAGCGTCGACAAGGCGTCGGTGATCCATCGGCTGGAGCCGCTGACGCGGCGCCATGTGGAGACGTTTCTCGAGTGCGAGGCTTGCGGCCGGCTCTACTGGCACGGCAGCCATGTCTCGCGGATGGAAGCACGGGTGGAGCACCTGAGGCGACGAGACCTCAGGGAGAGGGCGAGGGAGAGGGAGAAGGAGAATTGACCGACTCGCCCGCCGACTCTTGCACCGGCTCGCCTACCGACTCTCTTAACGGCTCCCCTAACGACTCTCTTACCGATTCCCTCACGACCAGGCAGGGATCGAGCCGCAGCACCGGCTCCAGGGGCCTTCCGTGCTCCAGGCGTTCGATCAGCTGGGCGCTGGCCATCGCGCCCAGCTCGTAGACCGGCTGGTGCACGGTGGTCAGGGCCGGAGTGAGATAGCGCCCCAGCTCGATGTCGTCGTAGCCCACCACCGACAGGTCACCCGGCAGCGAGAGCCCATGCTCGCGGGCCGCCCGCATGGCGCCGATGGCCACCAGGTCGTTGAAGGCGAACAGCGCCTGGGGAGGCGACGATCCCGCGAGCAGCCGTCGCATGGCGTCATGGCCACCGTCGGCCATCAGGTTGGTGGCGACGATGCGCGATGCCGGCGGGCGAAGCCCCGCCGCCTCCAACGCCGCCAGGGCGCCGGCCAGGCGCTCGCGTGAACGCGGGTGCGAGGCCGGGCCGGTCAGCAGCGCGATGTCGGTCAGGCCGCGCGAAAGAAGATGCTCGATGGCGAGCCTCGCGCCCAGGCGCGAGTCGTCGTTGACCACGGCGATGTCCTCGCCGCTGGTCGGATCGGCATCCATCAGCACGGTGGGCAGCGGCTGGCGCGCCAGCGCCGCCAGGAAATCGGGCCCGCTATGGGCGGTCATCACGATCAGGCCGTCGACGCGCTTGTCGCGCAGGGCCTGCAGGTAGGAGAGCTGCCGGGCGTCGGCATCGCCGGTGTTGCACAGCATCAGGCTGTAGCCGTGGGCGAAGCAGTGATCCTCGACGCCGCGAATGATCTCGGCGAAGAAAGGGTTGTTGGCGGCCGTCACGATCATGCCGATGGTGCGGCTGCGGTTCGACTTCAGGGCCCGGGCGATGCTGTCGGGCCGATAGCCGAGTTCGGCGATGGCGCGCTGCACCCGCACCTGGGTGGCGGGGGCAACGCGCCGCGTACCGTTGACCACATGCGATACCGTGGTCACCGATACGCCCGACTGCCGGGCGACGTCCTTGAGACGAATCATGGCTTGGCCGCCGTTACGCCTGGGTCACCCGTGTTATTCCTCAGCCACCAGCTGAAGCGGCACCGGAATGTTGGCGTCCACTTCCTGGCCGTTGAGCAGGCGATCGGCGGCGATCACGCCGAACTCGCCGATGCGCGACGGCTGCTGGGCGATGGTGGCGCTCATCTTGCCGTCGTTGACCGCCTGGATGCCGTCGTCGGTGCCGTCGAAGCCGACCAGCACGACGTCGTCGAGACCACCCGCCTGCAGCGCACGCTGGGCGCCGAGGGCCATCTCGTCGTTCTGGGCGAACACCGCGTCGATGCCCTGGTGCGCCTGGAGCAGGTTCTCCATGACGTTGAGGCCTTCGCTGCGATTGAAGTTGGCCGGCTGGGTGGCCACCAGCTCGATGCCGTCCATCATCCCGATGGCGTTCATGAAGCCTTCGCCGCGGTTGCGCGTCGCCGAGGCACCGGGCACGCCCTCGAGCTGCACGACCTGTCCTTCACCGCCGAGCTGCTCGATGATGAACTCGCCGGCCAGCTCGCCGCCTGCCACGTTGTCGGAGGCGATGTGCGAGACCACGTTGCCGCCGTTGGCGCTGCGATCCAGGGTGATGACCGGCACGTTGCGGGCATTGGCGGTGCGCACCCCGGAGACCACGGCATCGGAGTCGGTGGGGTTGATCAGCAGCACATCGATGTCGCGCGACAGGGCGTCCTCGACGTTGGAGAGCTCACGCGCGGCGTCGTTGCTCGAGTCGAGCACAATCAGCTCGTGGCCAAGCTCCTCGGCCTGGGCCTGGGCGCCCTCCTGCAGGGTCACGAAGAAGGGGTTGTTGAGCGTCGAGATCACCAGGGCGATACGGTCGGCCATGGCGTTCTGGGCGGTTCCCAGACCCACGGTGGCGGCGACGGCGGTGGCCAGAATCAGCTTTTTCATGTGGCAAGGCTCCTGAGGTCTTGTTGTCGGATGTCCGGACTCGGCGCGAATCAGGACGAGGACTGCGAGCGGCTGTCGATCAATACCGCCAGCAGGATGACCGCACCCTTGGCGATCATCTGGAAGTAGGACGAGACGCCGAGGATGTTCAGGGCGTTGTTGAGCACCCCGATCACCAGCGCCCCGACCAACGTGCCGAAGATGCGCCCGCGACCGCCCATCAGGCTGGTGCCGCCGATGACCACGGCGGCGATGGCGTCGAGCTCATAGGTCATGCCGGCGGTGGGCTGGGCCGAGCCCAGGCGCGCGGTCAGCACCACGCCGGCCAGGGCGGCGCAGGCCCCGGCGATGGCGTAGACGCTGACCTTGATGCGGTTGACGTTGATGCCCGACAGCCGCGCGACCTGCTCGTTGCCGCCCACGGCGTAGACGTGGCGGCCGAAGCGGGTGTGGTGCAGCACGGCCCAGCAGAGCACGAAGACGAAGAACATCAGGTAGATGGGAATGGGGATGCCCATCCAGTAGCCGCCGCCGAGCTGCCAGAAGGCATCGGCGACGTCGCCGCCACCGATCGAGATCGGCCGGCCGTCGGTGTAGACCAGGGTGGCCCCGCGCACCACGGTCATGGCGACCAGGGTGACCACGAAGGCCTGGATCCGGCCGAAGGCCACGAACAGGCCGGAGACCATGCCCATCGCCGCGCCGGCGGCGATGGAGCCGGGTACGCTGATCCAGGGGGCCAGCCCCGAGGCGGTCATCGAGGCGGCGAAGGCACCGCTCAAGGCCAGCACGGCGCCTACCGAGAGGTCGATGCCGGCGGTCAGGATCACGAAGGTCACGCCCATCGCGATGATGGCGTTGATGCTGGTCTGGCGCAGGACGTTGAGCAGGTTGTCCCCGGTCAGGAAGTTGTCGCTCATGGCGGCACTGACCACGACCAGCAGCACGAGGGCCAGGAAGGCCTTGTTATCGATCAACAGGCGCACCGCCGATCGCTTCATGGGAGTAGCAGTCATGGTCTCTCAAGTCTCCATCGACGTGGCGACATGTGCCGCCGCGGTCATGATCTTTTCCTGGGTGGCCTCATCGCGGTCGAACTCACCGCTGATGTGCCCGTTGGCCAGCACGAGGATGCGATCGGACAGGCCGATCAGTTCCGGCATCTCCGAGGAGATCAGCAGGACGCACTTGCCCTCGCGCTTGAGTCGGTTGATCAACAGATAGATCTCACGCTTGGCGCCGACATCGACCCCGCGCGTGGGCTCATCGAGGATCACGATCTCGGGCTCGGGCATCAGCGCCTTGGCCAGCGAGACCTTCTGCTGGTTGCCGCCGGAGAGGGTCTTCACGGGCTGGCCAGCGTCGCTCAGCTTGATGCGAAAGGCCTCGATGTAGTGGTCGATGGCGCTGGTCTCGCGGCCGTGGCGGATGACGCCCAGCGGGCCGCAGAAGGCCGGCAGCGCGGTCAGCGACATGTTGTCGGCCACCGAGTGCTCGAGCACCAGGCCCGACTGCTTGCGATCCTCGGGCACATAGACCAGGCCGGCCTTCAGGCCCTGCTGGGGCGAGGTGAAGCGCACCTCGCGCCCCTTGACCTTGACCCGGCCGGCGCGGCGCGCCACGTCGCCGCAAAGCGCACGACACATCTCGGTGCGCCCGGCGCCCATCAGGCCGCCGAAGCCCAGCACCTCGCCGGCGCGGGCCGTGAACGAGACGTCCTCGACGCCCGGCGCCACCAGGTGCTCGACCTCGAGCACCACGTCGCCGGCCTGGGGCGGCTCGTAGGGATAGCGGTCGGCGAGCTCCCGGCCGACCATCTGCTGGATCAGCCGATCCTCGTTGGACTCTGCCGTAGGGCCCTGATGCACCAGGCGGCCGTCGCGCAGCACGGCGACGTCGTCGCACATGCGAAATATCTCGGCCAGCCGGTGGGTGATCAGCACCAGCGACTTGCCGGCGGCGCGCAGGGTAGCGACCACCCGCTCGAGCACCGCGGTCTCGATGTCGGTCAGCGCATCGGTGGGCTCGTCCATGACGATGATCTCGGCATCCAGCGACAGCGCCCGGGCGATCTCGACCATCTGCTGCTGGCCGATGCTCAGCTGCGACACCGGCGCGCGCGGATCGATGGGCTGCTCGAGCTCCTCGAGCAGGGCCGCCGCCTCGCGAAACAGGCGCCGCCAGTCGACGCTGCCCCAGGCGGTCAGCGGCTCACGGCCGAGGAAGATGTTCTCGCCGGCGGAGAGGGTCGGCACCAGGTTGAGCTCCTGGTGGATGATGGCGATGCCGGCATCCATGGCCTGGCGCGGGGTGGTGAAGCGCACCTCTTGGCCGTGCAGGCGAATCGCCCCGGCGTCGGCCTGGTGGACGCCGCTCAGCACCTTCATCAGGGTCGACTTGCCGGCCCCGTTCTCGCCGGCCAGCGCCAGCACGTGGCCGGCATACAGATCGAGGTCGACGTCCTGCAGCACGGTGACCGCGCCGAACGACTTACCGATGCCCTGCAGCGCCATGCGCGGCAGCGCGGCCTCGATCGCGTTATCCGAGGAGCTCAAAACGGCACCCCGCTGCGCAGCACGACGTTGGCGTAGGGCGTGCACTCGCCGGTGCGCACCACGAAGCGCGCCGCGGGCAGCAGGCGCTTAAAGGCCTCATGGGAGACCCGCTGGCGCTCAAGCGGGCGCTTGTCCCGGCCGTCCAGGGCATCGAGGCGTGCCGCGAGCCGATCATGCAGGTCGGGGTTGGCCTCGCCCAGCTCGCTGGCCAGGGTCACCCCTTCCAGGCAGAGCTCGTCGGCCAGCGCATCGAACACCTCGAGGAAACCGGGCAGGCCGGGACGCAGCGCCAGATCGACCCGGGGCACGCCCGGCGGAATCGGCAGCCCGGCATCGGCGATCACGAAGGTATCGGTATGGCCAAGCTCGGCGATGAGCCTGGCGAGGGGGGCATTGAGAAGGCCTTGGCGTTTCATGGCACATCCAGGCGATGTATCGCGATAATGAGCTTCAGCGTAGGACGCAAACGTTTGCGGTCGCGATTATCCATAAGTCTATGCCCAACGCAAGACGGCCGTGGCGATTGCGCCACGGCCGTCCGCTCGAGTGAGGCGTTACGTCAGAAGTTCGGCTTGCGCTTCTCGACGAAGGCGCTCATGCCCTCGCGCTGCTCCTCGCCGGCGAAGCACAGCGCGAACAGGCTGGTCTCAAGCGCCAGGGCGCTGTCCAGGTCCTGGTCCAGGCCGTCGTGCACCGCCTGCTTGGCGCCGCGCACGGCCTCGGGGCCGTTGCCGCCGAGCTGCTTGGTCAGCTCCTCGGCGTAGGCCTCGAGCTCGGCCTGGGGCATCACACGGTTAACCAGGCCGATGCGCAGCGCCTCATTGGCATCGATCTTGCGGCCGGTGGTCACCAGGTCGATGGCCATGGCCGGGCCGACGCGGCGCGGCAGGCGCTGAGTGCCACCGAAGCCGGGAATCACGCCGAGCAGCACCTCGGGCTGGCCGAAGATGGCGTTGTCGCTGGCCACCGCCCAGTCGCAGGCCAGGGCCAGCTCGCAGCCGCCGCCGAGGCAGAAGCCGTTGACCAGCGCGACCACCGGCACCGGCAGGGTCTCCAGGCGCTTGATGGTCTTCAGCGCCTGGCCGGCGAAGGCGCGGGCCTGCTCCGGGGTCTTGTCGCGCATCTCGGCGATGTCGGCACCGGCGACGAAGGACTTCTCGCCGGCCCCGGTGATCAGCACGGCGCGCAGGTCGTCGCGCTGCTCCAGGTCGTCCAGCACGCCGGCCAGCTCACTGATGACGGCGCTGTTGAGGGCGTTCAGCGCCTTGGGGCGGCTGACGGTCAGGCGGACGATGCCGGCGTTGTCGGCGACCTCGATCAGGGTCTCGCTCATGGAATGGCTCCTGGGATTGTTGTTGAGAGGGAAGGCGTGATTGGAAAGCAGACCGCCCAACCCTAGCGAACGCTTGGTTGGGCGGCAATCCCCTCTTTTGTCGGGGCTGGCCACCCGTGACTAAAGGGGCGCAGGGGACAGGCTGAAGAGCAGGTCCTGGTATGGATTGACCTGTCAAGGGCTCGGTTGTCTCTTCAGTGCATGCGGTTGTCCTCAATGCCTACGGGTCAGGAAGCGAGGGGCTATCAGCGACGGTGGATCTCTCTGGTATTCGTGGGTTGGGTACCGACCTGTCATCACTTCGTCGCGGAGCTACCCTGCTCTACGCTCGAGGGTCACCCTGCCCCGGAGGGCGGGAGCCTCATAGGACCGCCAGGGGTTCTCCTACCGGCCCGACGCTCCCTGACCCGCAGGCACTGGGACACTGCCGTCATGTCGTGGCCCGGCTGCCGTGTGGCTTGCCCATTGCCTCGCAGGCGAGGGCCCACAGGAAGCCGGCCAG
>NZ_FPAQ01000018.1 GCF_900116405.1 Halomonas saccharevitans
TGGTTGATAGGCCGGGTGTGGAAGCGCTGCAAGGCGTTGAGCTAACCGGTACTAATGGCCCGTGAGGCTTGACCATATAACACCCAAGCGGTCTGCCGATGGCAACCGACACGACGGATACGCGAGACGCATCTCGTCAGCATGATTCACCGTTTTTCGCCTGACGACCATAGCGTACGGGAACCACCTGATCCCTTGCCGAACTCAGCAGTGAAACCGATCAGCGCCGATGGTAGTGTGGGGACTCCCCATGCGAGAGTAGGTCATCGTCAGGCACCTATTCCGAGAAAACCCCGAGCTCATAAGAGCTCGGGGTTTTTTCATGTTCAGTCCGCGACAGCGTTGCCTGTCGCCATGAGCGCAGCCATCATCCCGGAGATACCCGTGACGCTGACCACTCCCGCCCTGCTGTTTCCTGCCATCTCGCTGTTGTTGCTGGCCTATACCAATCGTTTCCTCACCCTGGCCCAGCTGATCCGCAAGCTGGCCGATGAGGAGTGAACCCAGCACCACGAGGGCAATGCCAAGCAGATCGTGCTGCTGCGCCGGCGTATTTCCCTGACTAAACGGATGCAGCTGGCCGGCGTGCTGAGCTTCCTGTTCTGCACCCTCTCGATGTTTGCGCTCTTTCTCTCTCTCGACCTGCCGGGGGTAGTGCTGTTCGGGGCTAGCCTGGTGCTGCTCTCCGTCTCGTTGATCTACTCCTGCTGGGAGATCCAGATATCCACCAATGCCCTTAATGTCCAGCTCCAGGACATCGAGGCGCTGGTGGCCTCCGGTTCCCGGCGATCACTGTCGAGCAAGGAACACCATGACCACGCCGAGTGAACTGCTGCTCTACTGCCGTCCGGGTTTCGAGCCGGACCTGGCCGCCGAGATCACTGACAAAGCTTCTGCTCTGGGCCGTCCCGGGACGACCGAGTATCGTCCCGATGGGGGCTTCGTACGTTTCCTGACCGAGGGTGGCGAGCCGGCCAACGGGCTGCATCGGGACCTGCCGCTTTCTGGCCTGGTGTTCGCGCGCCAGAGCCTGGTGGCCCTGCCACCGCTGTCGCTCTCCCGGGAGGACCGGCTTTCGCCGATCCTCGAGCAGGTGAAGGCTAGCGGATGGAGCTTCGAGGCGCTGTGGCAGGAGACTCCGGATACCAACGAGGCCAAGGCCCTGGCCGGCCTGATCAAGGCACTGAAGCGTCCGCTGGAATCGATGCTGAAAAAGCGTGGCGCGCTGCGGCGCAAGGCGGGTGGTCGTCGACTGCACCTGCTGTGGAGTGACGGGGATCGCGTTCAGCTGGGCATGAGCTTTCCTGGCAACCGCAGCGAACTGCTGGGTGGCATTCGGCGATTGCGCTTTCCCCATGCAGCCCCCAGCCGCTCCACGCTCAAGCTGGAAGAGGCCTGGCACGAGTTCGTGCCGAGAGACGAATGGGAAGAGCGGCTGGGCGAGGGCATGCAGGCGGCCGACCTGGGCGCGGCTCCGGGGGGCTGGACCTGGCAGCTGGTGCAGCGTGGCATGCATGTCTATGCCATCGACAATGGCCCCATGGACAAGGGACTGATGGCCACCGGCATGGTAGAGCACCTGCGCGAGGACGGCTTCGTCTGGGCGCCTCCCGGGCAGCTTGACTGGCTGGTCTGCGATATCGTCGATCAGCCGTCGCGGGTCATGTCGATGGTGCAGCGCTGGCTGGTGCGCCGCTGGTGCCGGGAGGCGGTGTTCAACCTCAAGCTGCCGATGAAGCGGCGCTGGCAGGAGGTCAACGACTGCTTGTCACGGCTCGAGTCGGCCCTTGCCGAGGCCGGAGTACGGGCGCAGGTGGCGTGCCGCCACCTCTACCATGACCGTGAAGAGGTGACGGTGCACGTGCGGCTCCGGGATTGAAGGCACTCATCGCGTCTCGGGTGCTGGCGGCGGCCATCAGACGCTGGTCGCCGCATAGATCCTGATGCGCTCATCCTCGGTCAGCAGCGGCAGCAGGCCCTGCATGACTCGGGCACGGGTCTCGCTCTGATGCCACTCCTTCCAGGCGCGCAGGTCGCGCCACTTGGTGATCATCAAGCGCCGATCGCTGTGGCCAAACTCGACGAGGCTCTCGCCCCCGATGAAGCCCGGTGCACCAAGAGAGTGGCGAATCGCATCCCGGGCGGCCGCCTCGTATTCTTCTTCCAGGCCGGGCATGATACGACGTTCGATAATGATCTTGATCATCCGGTAACTCTCCTACTTTCCTGTCCTGCAACGAGGTCATCGATGGTTGATTCAGCGGATTCCTTGCCGCCCACTGACGCACGGCTCGATACTACCGGGCTCTACTGCCCCGAACCGATCATGCTGATGCACAACCGGGTGCGCGACATGAGCCCCGGAGAGGTGCTCGAGGTGGTGGCCAGCGATCCGGCCACGACGCGGGATATTCCCAAGTTCTGCAGTTTTCTCGGTCACGAGCTTATCTATCAGCACGAGGACGACGGCCATTATCGTTATGTGATCCGGCTCGGCTGAGACGCGCCCGGCTCGTCATTCGGCCGAGGGGGCCGAGTCGCTGCCGGGCATGACCATCAGGGCCAGTGCCTCGAGGGTGGTGGGATCTTCCTCGCGGATACGGCTGGCGATCTGACGCTGGAAGAAGTAGACCACCCTGTGCTGGCTATGGCCGGGATAGAGGCAGGGGTCGCCGGGCAGGATCGGCGTCGTCTTGACTAGGCGTTCATCGGCGAGCAGGGCCTCCACCGCGCCGTCGCTGTAGAGTCGCCAGCCGAAGACCTGCTTGAGCTGCCAGGGCGCATCGCCCTCGTCCATGCACAGGGCATGGGTCCCCTGCGTCTCCGGGAGCTGCTGGATCAGCGTGGTCTCGTCGGTCTCCTCATAGTCGAAGTAGGCCGCGGCATGCTCGAGCTCCAGCACCTTGTGCTCCGGCGCCTGCTCGAAGAGCTCTTCGGTCTCGGGGTCGCGATAGCCGACGAAATGGCCGTGTTCGGCGTCATCGAGGCGGTGACAGGGCGTCAGGGCCTCCATCCAGGGCACCAGGCCCACCACCTCACCATCTTCCTGTAATCCCCACGCCAGCAGGGGCATGCCGTAGAGGGTGTCGCCATCCGAGGAGAGGCGATAGACCATCTCCAGATTATCCAGCTCGGGTGACAGGCGAATCAGCCGGCGGCGTGCCAGCTGGCGTTGGCGCATGGCCTCGAGGTCGATGACTCGAGCGCTGCGATGTGACTGCGGGATTCCCATGATGTCCCTCCAAGTGCTGCATGGTCGCGGCATCGGCCTGGTCAGCAGCGCACTGCGTCACTGTAGCTTCATCAATAGCACAGAGTGATTGCCGAGGTTAAGTCCCGGCGATGGATTGGCAGCGACGGGCGAGGCGAGACAGCAGCGCCTGGTGGTGATCGCGGGCCTCCATGAAGGCCGGCAGGGGAGCCTCGGGATGGCTCAGCGACAGCCAGGCGCGGCGATATTCGGCCACTGCCGGCGGCGGCGCCACCTGGGCGTCGAGCAGGGCGTCGATGGCCTCGAGCCAATGGCGGGCCGAGCGCTCCAGGGCCGCCAGCCACTCGGTCAGGCGTGCGGCCTCCGGGGAGCGGGTCAGCCCCTCGAGCCCAGCGGGGCAGGCCTGCCCATCGGGGCGGGCCAGCGCCTGCTCGATCAGCGTCGAGGCCTCACCCAGTCGCTGTTCGGCCAGCAGCAGGGTGCGCAGCAGCTCGGCGGAGAACGGGCGCTCCTGCAGCGTCTTGAAATGGCTCTCCAGGGTGGCAGAGTCGGCGGCCCAGTCGGGATCGAACTGACGCAGGGTCGCCTCACGCAGGTAGGCCAGGGCCGCGCTGCGCGGCCGAGTCTCGTCGAGGGCCTCGGGCGCGAGGGGCGAACTGGCCCGGGAGAAATTCTTGACCCACTCCTCGGAGGCGAACAGGGCATTCCAGCTCACCCGCGGCAGCTGTTCGGTCTTGATGTCGGTGAGGCGCGAGAGCCGTTCGCGGCTGGCGTCGGAGAGCGTTGCCGGCACTTCGGTGTTCCAGCACTCGCTGAGTCGCCGCCACAGTTCGAGCTCGTAGAGCCAGCGCTGGCTGGGCGGTGCCACTCGTCCCAACTGATTGTTGCGTCCCGCCACCAGGGAGGGGAGATGGCAGTCGCGCAGGGCATAGATGTCGAGCATCCCTTCGCGGGTCTCGGCGACCTCGAAGAGCCGCTGGTCGCGTTCGGGAAAGGCGCCGATATTGTCCGGGGAGGCTCGGGTCGGCGCCTCGAGGTCCAGGGTGTCGGCCAGATGCTGCTGGTAGTCACCCAGCAGCGCCTCGCTGTCGCCTTCGCCGCAGCCGGCAAGCAGCGTCACCGCCACGGCCAGCAGCAGGCAACGTCCCGGGCGGCGACGCCTGCGCTCAATCGCCGGAAGTCTCGATCGTGTCATGGGTCCTCGCCTTGCCGATGCGCCTGAGTCGTTCGCCCAAGAGTATCGCGGCAGTGGTCAGGCCGGCGACCAGGCCGATCCAGTAACCGTGTACGCCCAGCGGCTTGATCCAGTCGGCGAGACCGACCTGGCCGAGCCAGTGGCCGCCCCCCAGCCCCACCAGCCAGTAGGCCAGCAGGGTGATCAGCATGATGATCCGGGTGTCCTTGTAGCCGCGCAGGGCCCCGGCCAGATTGACCTGCAGCGAGTCCGAGACCTGGTAGATCATCGCCAGGCCGACCAGCGACAGGGTCAGGCGCGCCACCTCGCTGTTGTGAGTGTAGAGCGCGATTACCGGCTCGGCCGTGAGCCACAGCAGCAGGCTATTGAGCCCCGCCACGCCCAGTGCCACCAATATTCCGTTCCAAGCCACCAGCCGCGCCTGCTCGGGGCGGCCCTGGCCGAGGGTATTTCCCACCCGTACGGTCAGCGCCATGCCGAGCGACAGCGGCAGCATGAAGAGTATCGAGGTGTAGTTGAGCGCGATCTGGTGGGCTGCCACGGTGATCTCGCCGAGGCTGGCCACGAACAGCGCAATCAGCGTGAACAGCGTCACCTCGACGAAGATCGCCACCCCGATCGGCATGCCCACGCGCAGCAGCTCGGCGATCAGCGGCCAGCGCGGCCTGGAGGGCGCCTGCCAGAGGTCGACGTCGCCGTAGGCCCTGGAGCGTCGCGTATAAGCGACCATGGCCAGGCACATCACCCACATGGAGATCGCCGTGGCGATGCCGCAGCCCAGCGCGCCGAGGGCGGGCAGACCCTGCAGCCAGGCGGGCAGCCCGGCGCCGAACAGGCCGGTGAGGCCGTCGCCGCCGTAGATCAGCACGAAGTTGCAGGGGATGTTGACGGCGAGCCCCACCAGGCTGATCCACAGCGAAGGGCGGGTGTGGTTCATGCCGTCCGAGAAGGCGCGCAGCGCCTGGAACAGCGCCACCCCCGGCATGCCGAAGGCCAGGGCCGCCAGGTAGGCCGTGGCGCGGCTGGCGACCTCCTCGGGCACCGCCATCAGCCGGAAGATCGGCATCACCACGCTCCACAGCAGCAGCGCGGCGACGATGCCCAGCACAAGGGCTACCCATAGCGCCTGGTGGACGCTGGGCCGGATGCCCGCGGTGCGCCCGCCGCCGAGCAGCTGGGCGACGATGGGCGTCAGCCCCATCAGGGTGCCGGTCATGAACAGCATCAGCGGCATCCACAGGCTGGCACCGACCGAGACCGCCGCCAGGTCCGTGGCGCTGAGCCGCCCGGTCATCATGACATCGACGACGCTCATGCCGGCCTGGGCCAGCTGGGCGCCGCAGATCGGCAGGGCCAGGCGCATCAGGGCGGGGGTCTCCCTGCGGCTGGCGGCCAGCAGGCGTGAGGAAAACGGCACCAAGGCGAGGCTCCATGCAGCAGTGGGGAGTGCGCCGTCGATCCGCGACGCGCGCCGTAAAGGCGCTCAGTCTATCAGGCGGCAGCGATTTTCGCTCCGCGCCTCCGGCGCCTATAATGGCCCCCTTTGCCACTGCCCGGGAGCCCGCGTGAGCCACCGACTCGAGGATGTCATCGCCCTGTTCGACGGCCTCTTCCAGCCGACCTTCGGGACTCGATTGGTGCGAGGCGGGGACGAGCCGCTCTACCTGCCGGCGGATGCGCAGAGCCCCTGGCATCGGGTGATCTTCGCCCGCGGCTTCTTCGCCAGCGCCCTGCACGAGATCAGCCACTGGTGCATCGCCGGGGCGCGGCGCCGCGAGCTCGAGGACTACGGCTACTGGTACCTGCCCGACGGTCGCGATGCCGACCAGCAGCGCCAGTTCGAATCGGTCGAGGTGGCGCCCCAGGCGCTGGAGCGGCTCTTCGCCGAGGCCTGTGGGCTGCCCTTCAACGTCAGCGTCGACAACCTGGGCGAGGTCCAGGTCGATCGCGAGGGCTTCCGGGCGCGGGTCGAGGCGCGTGCCGAGCGCTACCTGCACGAGGGACTGCCCGGGCGAGCGGCGGCCTTCCGGCGTACGCTGGCGGCCTACTACCGCGAGGGCGCGAGCCTGGCGGCCGCCGTAGCCGCCGGGCGTGCTCTGCTCGAGCCCGAGACGCCGGCGGGGCCGCGGCGGCTCGAGACGGTCGAGTAGGCAGTCGGCGCTGTCTGGCGAAGCCGGCGCAACGCGTCAGTCGTCGACGTCGTCGCCATCCATCAGCCGGCCATCGAAGGGGATCGCCTCGTGGGCCTCGGCGTCCGGGGAGAGGCGCTGGTGCAGGTGCAGCATCACCTCTACCTCGTGCTCCGGGCGCAGCGGCTCGAGGCCCAACTCGCCGAACAGGTCGCCGCGGGCGCGCGGCCAGTCGCCGGGTTCCAGGTCGCCATAGAGGCTCTCGGCCGGGGCCAGCTCCACGAAGGGATCGAGGCCGTAGGTGTCGAAGAGGCGCGAGATGGCCGCCTCGTCGTCGCCGACGCCCGCGGTGTAGAGGGTCTGGTTGAAGTGGTCGTTCTCCAGCTCGCGGATCACGTCCAGCGGGCTCACGCCGATGCTGGTGAGCTCTTCCATGCTGTAGCCGCCCAGCGAGTGCATCTCGCTGTCGAGCCAGTCGTCGTCGGGCTGGATCAGCGTGTGCTTGATGCGCCCGTCGGTGAGCGTCCAGGCGATCGCCAGCGGCAGGCCGTCGTCGTCGCCGGTCTCCACGGCGATGAAACCGGGCGTCTCGTTATTGCCGGAACCGGCCATGTCAGCATTCCTTTCGTTCGGTGTCGGGGGGCGTCGCGCCCTTCGGCAGGCGGAAGAAGGCGCGGGCGGTGGCCGTGGTGGCCCGTGCCAGCTCGGCCTCGTCCAGGCCCCGCCAGTAAGCGATCTCGCGCACGATCCAGGGCAGCAGGGCCGGCTCGTGGCGCCTGCCCTTGAGTTTGGCAGGTAAATTACGCGGCAGCAGGTAGGGGCAGTCGGTCTCCACCATCAGCCGATTCAGGGGAATCTCGCCGACCAGCTCGCGCAGGTGATGACCGCGGCGCTCGTCGCACAGCCAGCCGGTCAGGCCGATGTGCAGGTCGAGGTCCCGGTAACCGTAGAGCGTCTCACGATCGGCGGTGAAGCAGTGGATCACGGCGTCATTGATGTCGTCACGCCAGGCGTGGAGCATCTCACGCATGCGCCGTCCGGCATCGCGCTCGTGGAGGAACAGCGGCTTGCCACTCTGGGCCGCCAGGCCGAGCTGGGCCTCGAAGGCGCGCTCCTGCTCGGCGGGGGTCGAGAAGTTGCGATTGAAATCCAGGCCGCATTCGCCCACCGCGACCACTTCCGGGGCCCGGTGGAGCTCGCTCATGGCGGCGGCGAGACTCGGCGACCACTGGCTGGCATCGTGGGGATGCACGCCGGCCGTGGCGTAGACCCCCGGGTAGCGGCGCGCCAGCGCCACGGCCTGCTCGGCGTGCTCTCGATCGGTACCGGTAAGAATCAGCGTGGTCACGTTGGCGGCCCGGGCACGCTGGACCGTCGCCTCGAGGTCGCGGGCGAAGCTCTCGTGGGTCAGGTTGGCGCCGATGTCGACCAGCGGGGCCGGTGAGCACAGCCTCAGCGCCTCGGGCAGCACGTCGTCGAAGGGGGGCGTCGCGTCGGCCACGGCGGAACACTCCTGTGAAAGCGGGCGCGCATTGTACCCGGGAGAGCGGGGGTGGGGCCACGTCGGCCCGACCATGCGTTACACTAGCGCCCTTGATGAACGACGAGGTGAACGCGTGACCCTGCTACGACTGGAACAGCTGCAACTGGCTTACGGTACCCACGTACTGCTCGACGGCGCCGACCTGGTGCTGGAGAAGGGCGAGCGCCTGGCCCTGGTGGGGCGCAACGGCACCGGCAAGTCGACCCTGCTGAAGATCGTGTCGGGGGAGATCCAGGCCGACAGCGGCCACATCTGGCGCGCGCCGGGGCTGAAGATCGGCGTGCTCGCCCAGGAGTTGCCTGATGCCTGTGGGCAGACGATCTTCGACGTGGTGGCTCAGGGCCTCCCCGAGGCCGGCGAGCTGCTCTCCGAGTACCATCACCTGATTCACGACGACGATCCGGACATGGATCGCATGGCCAAGCTGCAGACTCGCATCGAGGCCATCGACGGCTGGTCCTTCCATCAGCGCATCGACGTGGTGCTGACCCGGCTGGGACTTCCCGAAGATGCCGCCATGGCCGATCTCTCCGGCGGCTGGCGCCGCCGCGTGGCCCTGGCCCGGGCGCTGGTCGCCGAGCCCGACCTGCTGCTGCTCGATGAGCCCACCAACCACCTGGACCTGGACACCATCGCCTGGCTGGAGGAGCAGCTCGCCGACTTCAATGGCGCGGTGCTGTTCATCACCCACGACCGGGCCTTCCTCTCGAAGCTCGCCACGGCGATCCTCGAGCTCGATCGCGGGCGCCTGGGCCGCTACCCGGGTGACTACGCCGCCTACCAGGAACAGAAGCAGCACGAGCTGGAGATCGAGGCCCGGGAGAACGCCGAGTTCGACAAGAAGCTCGCCCGCGAGGAGGCGTGGATCCGCCAGGGCATCAAGGCGCGGCGGACCCGCAACGAGGGCCGGGTGCGGGCGCTGCAGCAGCTGCGTCATGAGCGCAGCGAGCGTCGCGAGCGCCAGGGCAAGGCCGCGCTCTCCGTGGACAGCGGCGCGCGCAGCGGCAAGCGGGTGGTGGAGCTCTCCCACGTCACCCACCGCTTCGGTGACGAGGTGGTGATCGACGACCTCAGCCTGGAGATCCAGCGCGGCGATCGCCTCGGCTTCATCGGTCGCAACGGCGCCGGCAAGACCACCCTGCTCAAGATCCTGCTCGGCGAGCTCGAGCCCAGCGAGGGTCAGGTGCTGCTCGGCACCAAGCTGCAGGTGGCCTATTTCGACCAGCTGCGCGCCGGCCTGGAGCCGGAGAAGACCGTCTACGACAACGTCGCCCAGGGCAGCGATCGCATCAGCGTGGGCGGGCGCGACCGCCACGTGATGAGCTACCTGCAGGACTTCCTGTTCACCCCGGATCGCGTGCGCCAGCCGGTCAAGGCGCTCTCCGGCGGCGAGTCCAACCGCCTGCTGCTGGCCAAGCTGTTCACCCAGCCGGCTAACGTGCTGGTGCTCGACGAGCCGACCAACGACCTGGACGTCGAGACCCTGGAGCTGCTCGAGGAGCTGCTGCTCGACTTCGATGGCACCCTGCTGCTGGTCTCCCACGACCGGGCCTTCATGGACAACGTGGTGACCAGCGTGCTGGCCTTCGAGGGTGAGGGCCGGGTGCAGGAGTACGTGGGCGGCTACACCGACTGGGTGCGTCAGGGCGGCAAGCTGCCGCCGGCGCCCTGGGAGGGGGCGGCCCGCCAGGGCGTCGAGCCGACGGCCGAGGCGGCCAGCAAGGAGAGTGAAGCCAGGGCGCAGAGCGAGGCGGCCCCGTCGCCGACGGCCCCCAAGCGCGTCAAGCTCTCCTACAAGCTGCAGCGCGAACTCGATGGCCTGCCCGCCGAGATCGAGCGACTCGAGACGGACGTCGCGGCCTTCGAGGAGCAGGTGGGAGCGCCGTCCTTCTATCAGCAGGAGGCCGAGACCGTCGCCGCGACCCTGCAGTCGCTTCACGACACCCAGGCCGCGCTGGACGCGGCGATGGAGCGCTGGATGGAGCTGGAGGCGATGGCCGCCGGCGAGTGACGGTTGCGGGCGCGCCGGCGGGCAGCGCCGGTGTTCCCCGCGGCCCGGTGAATCGGGCCTAGATGCGAGAAAGGCGCCCGAGGGGCGCCTTTCCGAAGGGGGATCGCGGGGTCGTCTCGGCGGGTTACTCCTCGCTCTTGGCACCGACCCGCACGGCGAGCACGTCGCACTGGGCGCCATGCAGGACGCCGGTGGAGGTGGAGCCCAGCAGCAGGGCGAAGCCGTGCCGGCCGTGGGAGCCGACCACGATCAGATCGACGTCCTGCTCCTCGGCGAAGCGGTGGATCTCGGTGTCCGGCATGCCGACCACCACGTGCTGATTCTCGCGGTCGACGTGGCCGTCGGCGATCTCGGCGAGACGCTGCTTGGCATGCTCGTCGAGCTGGTCCTGGATGCTGGTGAGATCCATGGGGATGTCGCCGCCGTAGGCGAAGCCCAGCGGCTCCAGGGTGTGCATGATGGACAGCTTGGCCTCGTTGCGATCGGCGATCTGCATCGCGCGCTCGAGGACCTTGTGGGAGTCCTTGGTCAGGTCGACGGCGACCAGGACATGACGATATTCATTGCTCATGGTGTGACTCTCCGTACCGCGTCCAGCGTGTCTGATGGTGCTTCAACTCTAGGACGCCTTGTAAGACAAGACAACGACTTGCGTCAATATTCAGCGAGGAGACCGCCATGGTCTGGTTACTCATCATCGCCATCGTCGGACTGGTCTTTGCTCCGGTGATGTGGCTCAAGCCCTCGCCCGCTCAGCGGCGCATGGGCAGGCTGCGCACGGCGGCTCGCCAGGCGGACGTGACGGTCAGGTTCGAGTCGCCGCCCCTTCACGGGGTGCGCGGGACCATGGCGGCCTACCGCTGGGCCTATTCCCAGCGGCACCCAGGGCCGGATTTCGTGCTGGTGCGCGACGAGGCGGCCAGCGCCTCGCTGAAGCCCTTCCGGGAGGGCTGGCGCTGGCGCGTCGAGCCGCTGCGCCCGCTGCCGGTCGAGGCCCTGGCACGACTCGAGGACGCCCTGGCGGGGCTGCCCGGGGACGCGCTGGTGCTGGAGTCCGGCAGCCTTGCCCTGACCCTGTGGTGGGAGGAGACAGTGGCGATCGAGGCCCTGTCGCCGCTGCTGGCAAGGCTCACGGCGCTGCGCGATGCCCTCTCTGGGCGCCCCGATCGGCCGGGCCGCGATCGGCCGGGCCGCGATCGGCCGGGCCGCGATCGGCCGGGCGGCAACCGGCCAAGCGGCCAGGCGGATACGCCCTCGATGCCGCGCTGAGGCCGCTCACTCCTGGGCTTCGCGGGCCTGGATCGCCAGGCCGTTATCCTCGATGCGTGACAGCAGGCTCGTCAGGTGCGCCACGTCCTCGGCATCGAGGCCGGCCAGCATCTCGGCGCGGGCCTGATCGACCACCGCATCGATCTGCTGGAGCAGCGGCGTGGCCTCGTCGGTCAGGAAGATGCGTTTGGTGCGCCGATCCTGGTCGCAGCCGCGCCTCTCGATCAGCCCCTGCTCGGAGAGCTGGTCGAGGGTGCGCACCAGCGACGGCGCCTCGACGCCGATGGCTCGGGCCAGGTCGCACTGGGGCTGGCCGTCGCCGAGGCGCCACAGGTGATAGAGGGTGATCCAGCGCGTCTGGGTCAAGCCCAGGGGGGCCAGACGGCGGTCGAGGACGGCGCGCCACAGGCGCGGCACGCGAGACAGCTGGAAGCCGATGTTCTGGGGCATGGGTCTGTGCATCCGCGGGAAGTCTGACGGGATTGTCGGAACCACTGGCGTGAAATGCAAGCAGGCTTACCATTTCACCGGCGACACCCCGCATCGCGTGCCCCTCTACTGTGCGCCCTGCGTATATCGCCCTTTGCCGACCCTCCCTTCATCAACGCTCCCTGTGGTGATCATTCTCCCGTCAACGGTCGCCGTCGCGGGCCGACGCGGGCTGCGGCAGCAGCCCGCGGATGTCCAGGCCGGGCATGCCGGAGGGTGCCTGGATCGTGCCGTCGGCCAGGGTGGCCGCTTCCCTGTCGTCGCTGACGGTGAAGCGCAGCACCCCGATGCGCTGATCGCTGTCGGTCATCACGTCGATGCGCCAGTCACCGCTCGGATCCTCGGGGAAGTTCTGCTTGTGGCTCCAGGCCCGGTAGCCCGCCGCTCGCCCGCCCCGGATCGCCAGCGGTATGCGGTCGACCTCCACGCCGTCGTGCCGCCAGACGTGCACGATCTCCTCGTTCAGGCCGCGGGGCGCATGGATCGCCGTGTAGGCATAGAGCCCCTGGCCGGTCAGGGCCGCCGGGGGCAGCGGCGTGCTGCCCAGCGGATGGCGTGCCTGGCGCGCGAAGGCCGGAGAGAGCGCGCTGCCCGAGATCCACAGGCTGGCGGGTGGCACCCAGGCCCGACCGGCCCAGGCGGCGCCCGCCAGCAGCGGCAGCAGGGCCAGCATCGCCAGCACGCGGGGCGTGCTCAGCGGGCGCAGCAGCTGCATAAGGCTCGGCAGGCTGAACAGCAGCATGGCAACGGTGGCCAGCACCAGGCTCTGGCCGGTGGTCAGCTGCAGCAGGGTCGGCAGGGTGACCAGCACCACCACGAACACGCACTGGGCGTGGAAGGCGAAGTAGAGCCAGCGATGACGCTCGGCCATTCGGTAGTAGAGCGGGTCGAGGATCGACAGCAGCGCCATGGCCAGGAGCAGCAGGGTGAAAAGCGCCTGGCCGCTGTGCCATACCGTGGTGGCCAGCAGGAACGGCAGGACGAAGAACAGGGTCTCCTGGTGGATCAGCTGGGCGATGAAGGCGGTTACCCCGCGGGGCAGCGCCGGGTAGCCGCGGCGCTCCAGCAGGCGGCCGATCAGGCTCTCGGAGAGCAGCAGGATCCAGGCCATCAGCATGCCCAGCGCCAGCATGGCTCCCAGCCACTGCTGGCGCTCCACCAGGAAGAAGCTGGCCAGGCCCGCCGCCAGGGCCATCGGTGGCCACAGCCAGCGCCAGGGCCTCAGGCATTCCATCAGGCGCTCTAGGTGCGCCTGCCAGACCGCCAGCCGCGACGGTGGCCCGTCGGCAGGTGGCTCGGCGGAGTGCGGCTCTGTCGATAGAGAGGGGAGATCGGTGTGGGGCGCTCGCGTCATGGCCGCATCTTACCAGTATGGCCTCTTGCCGGGTGAGCCGCTCTCTACCTGCCATGCTGGAGGAACGGGCTTGACGTGGACGCGGGACTGTCCCAAGCTGTCGAAAATCAAACGGCCGTATGAATTCCTGTAGGGAGATTCGTGGATGATCTATCAAGGCAATGCCATCACGGTGGCGCGTGGTCCCGAGGATGGCGGCGATGACATCGCCAGGCTCACTCTCGATCTGAAGGGCGAGTCCATCAACAAGCTCTCCAGCGCCGTGATCGAGGAGCTCGGCCACGCCGTCGAGGCGATCCGTGCCGAGCAGGGCCTCACGGGGCTGGTGATCGGCAGCGCCAAGGAGGTCTTCATCGTCGGTGCCGACATCACCGAGTTTCACGGCATGTTCGAGCAGGGCGACGAATCGCTCAAGGCCATGCTCGAGCGCGTGCACGGCATCTTCAATGCCATCGAGGACCTGCCGTTTCCCACCGTCACCGCGATCAACGGCCTGGCGCTGGGCGGCGGCTGCGAGCTGACCCTGACCACCGATTTTCGCGTCATGGCCGAGTCGGCGAAGATTGGCCTGCCCGAGACCCAACTCGGCATCCTGCCGGGCTGGGGTGGCTGCGTGCGCCTGCCGCGGCTGATAGGCGCCGACAACGCCGTGGAGTGGATCGCCGGTGGCAAGGAGAACCGCGCCGAGGCGGCCCTCTCGATGGGTGCCGTGGATGCGGTGGTGCCCCAGGCGGAGCTCGATTCGGCGGCGCTGGACATCCTGGCCCGCGCCCACGACGGCGAACTCGACTATCGCGGGCGCCGGGCGCAGAAGCAGGCCCCGCTGAACCTCGGCCCCATCGAGCAGATGATGGCCTTCGAGACCGCCAAGGGCTACGTGGCCGGCAAGGCGGGCCCGCACTACCCGGCGCCGGTAGAGGCCATCAAGGTCATCCAGAAGGGCGCCGGCGAGACCCGTGAGCGGGCCCAGGCCATCGAGGGCAAGGCCTTCGCCAAGCTGGCGCTCTCCGACGTGGCCTTCAACCTGGTCGGGCTCTTCCTGAACGACCAGGTGGTCAAGAAGAAGGGCAGTCGCTATGAGCGCGAGGCCCGCCCGATCGCCCAGGCCGCGGTGCTGGGGGCCGGCATCATGGGCGGCGGCATCGCCTACCAGAGCGCCTCGAAGGGCACGCCGATCCTGATGAAGGACATCAAGGACGAGGCCATCGAACTCGGCCTCAAGGAGGCGCGCAAGCTGTTCGCCAAGCAGGTCGAACGCAAGAAGCTGACCAGCGCCCAGATGGCCGAGAAGCTGACCAACATCCGCCCGACGCTCTCCTACGGCGACTTCGATCACGTCGACCTGGTGGTCGAGGCGGTGGTCGAGAACCCCAAGGTAAAGGACGCCGTGCTGACCGAGGTGGAAGGGCAGGTCGGCGAGCACACCGTGCTCACCTCCAACACCTCGACCATCTCGATCACGCGCCTGGCCGAGAACCTCAAGCGCCCCGAGAACTTCTGTGGCATGCACTTCTTCAACCCGGTGCACCGCATGCCGCTGGTCGAGGTCATCCGCGGGGAGAAGACCTCGGATGCCGCCGTGGCGGCGACCGTGGCCTACGCCCGCGCCATGGGCAAGACCCCCATCGTGGTCAACGACTGCCCGGGCTTTCTGGTCAACCGGGTGCTCTTCCCTTACTTCGGCGGCTTCAGCCAGCTGGTGGCGCAGGGCGCCGACTTCCGGCACATCGACAAGGTGATGGAGCGTTTCGGCTGGCCGATGGGCCCCGCCTATCTGCTCGACGTGGTGGGCATGGATACCGCGGTGCACGCCGGTGAGGTGATGGCCGAGGGCTTCCCGGAGCGCATGGCCGGCATGGGCGGCGACGGCGACCGGAGCGCCATCCAGGTCATGGTCGACAACGATCGCCTGGGTCAGAAGAACGACCGGGGCTTCTACGCCTACGAGGAAGACCGGAAGGGCAAGCCGAAGAAGGTCGTCGACGACGCGGCCATCGAACTGGTCAAGGGCGTGGCGACGTCACACCGCGAGTTCTCCGACGAGGAGATCATCGCCCGGATGATGGTGCCGCTGTGCCTGGAGGCCGTGCGCTGCCTCGAGGATGACATCGTGGCAAGCCCGGCCGAGGCCGACATGGCGCTGATCTACGGCATCGGCTTTCCGCCGTTTCGCGGCGGCGCGCTGCGCTACATCGACGCCATGGGCCTCGATGCCTTCGTCGATCAGGCCGACCGCCTGGCAGAAGAGCTGGGGCCGCTCTATGCGCCCACCGAACGGCTGCGCGAGATGGCCAGCGCCGGCGAGCGTTTCTATCCCGCCCCGTCCCCGGCCTGAGGCCACGACCCACGATCGGCAAGTGTCGGACAGAATTCCAAGGAGTAATCGATGAGCGTGAATCCGAGAGACGTGGTGGTGGTCGACTGTGCCCGTTCCGCCATGGCCAAGGCCAAGCAGGGGGCCTTTCGCCACGTACGGGCCGAGAACCTTTCCGCTGCGGTGATGCAGGCGCTGTTCGACCGCAACCCGGGGCTCGACCCGGCCGAGGTCGACGACGTGATCTGGGGCTGCGTCAACCAGACCCTGGAGCAGGGCATGAACATCGCCCGCAACGCGGCGATCCTCACCGGCATCCCGCGAAGCGTGCCGGCCCAGACGGTCAACCGCCTGTGTGGCTCCTCCATGAGCGCGCTGCACATCGCCACCGCCAACATCCGCGCCGGCATGGGCGATGTCTACCTCATCGGCGGCGTCGAGCACATGGAGCACGTCGGCATGACCCATGGCGTCGACGTCAATCCGGCGGCCAGTAAGCACGTGGCCAAGGCGGCCATGATGATGGGCCTGACCGCCGAGCTGCTGGGCAAGATGCACGGTATCTCCCGCGAGGATCAGGATGCCTTCGGCGTGCGCTCCCATCAGCGGGCCCAGGCGGCCATGGAGAACGGCGGCTTCGATCGTGAGATCGTCGGCATCGAGGGCCACGACGCGCGCGGCTTCCGCGTCCGCGTGGATCGCGACGAGGTGATCCGCGGCGATGCCAGCCTGGCGAAGATGGCTGAGCTCAAGCCGGCCTTCGACCCGCGCGCTGGCACGGTCACCGCCGGCACCTCCTCGGCGCTCTCCGTGGGCGCCGCCGGCATGATGGTGATGAGCGGCGAGCGGGCTCAGGCCCTGGGGCTTACGCCCATCGCCCGCATCCTCTCTACCGGTGTCGCCGGCTGCGATGCCTCGATCATGGGCTACGGGCCGGTGCCGGCCTCGAAGAAGGCTCTGAAGGCCGCCGGCCTGACCGTCGACGACATCCAGACCGTGGAGCTCAACGAGGCCTTCGCCGCCCAGGCACTGCCGGTGCTCAAGGACCTGGGACTGCGCGATGCCATGGACGAGAAGGTCAATCTCCACGGTGGCGCCATCGCGCTGGGCCACCCGCTGGGCTGCTCGGGTGCACGCATCAGCACCACCCTGCTCAACGTGATGCAGGAGCGTGACACCACCCTGGGCCTGGCCACCATGTGCATCGGCATGGGGCAGGGTGTGGCCACGGTGTTCGAGCGGCTGAAATAGCCGCAACCACCGGGTTCGCGGCCAGGCCACGACGTCGAACGCACAACGGCACCCTCAGGGGTGCCGTTGTGCGTTGTGAAGGTAAGTCGCGACGGTGCGTTATGGCCCTTCGCGGCTAACTGCCTTATTGAGGTAATACTCAATAAACCGGGTTTCTGCTTCGGGAAGCTGCCGGGACACTCTTGAGGTTTAGCATGACGCGTCCAAGGGGAGGGGAATGTTCCTGGTGCGTCGAGGGCGAAACATCATGCTGTATCTCGAACGGCGTTACAGGATGCCGGCGTCGAGCCCCGCGGCCAGCGCCATGGCCAGCTCCTCTACCTGATTGGCGAAGCCCTCCTGCCACTCGCCGCGCAGGATCAGCGGCGCCTGCACCCACTTCCAGCGCAGCCCGGTGACGATGCTCTCCACAGCGCGCCGAGTGCCGGTGCCGTCGTGGCCGGCGCGCACATAGAGTGCGCAGGGCAGCCCCTGCTGCTCTTCCAGCACCGGGTAGTAGCTGCGATCGAAGAAGTCCTTGAGGGCGCCGCTCATGGTGCCGAGGTTCTCGGTGGTGCCGAGCAGGATGGCATCGCAGGCCCGCACGTCCTCGGGGCCTGTTTCCAGCGGCGGCATGACCACCACCTCCACGTCCTCGATGTCCGGGTGGCGGGCGCCGCGCTCGGCGGCCTCGCGCAGTCGGCGGGTATTGGGTGAGGGCGCATGGGCCACGATCAGCAGGCGAGGCATGGCGATCTCCCGAGGGATGAGTGTCGCCTGCCATCATGCCATGGGGCGGGCTCGCCGACAGGGGGGCCAAGGCCGCGTCGCCCTCGTCATCCTCCCTTTCTGCTCAGGCTCCGTCAGCGCTCGCGGCGGGCGGACCAGTGGCGCTGCATCTCGAGGAAGGTGATCGAGGCCGACCAGGTGATCAGCATCAGGCCGATCAGCGCCTCGGTGCCGGTGATGAACCGGATCGGTCCCGTCGGCACCAGGTCACCGTAGCCCAGGGTGGTGTAGGTGATCGCCGAGAAGTAGACGTAGTCAAAGAAATCGAGGCTTGCCATGCCGACCAGTTCGCCGGTCAGGGGGTGCGCGCCGAGCAGCGCGAGGGCGAAGGCGAAGAGCCAGATCTGGGCAACATGGGTGCCGAACAGCACGAAGCTCAGCATCAAGAAGCGCACGCGCAGGGAGTGGCGCGACCGCTCCAGGCGCTGCCAGAGGCGCAGCGACACCTCGTAGTGCATCAGGATGCAGATCAGCACGGTGACCAGGGTGATCGCCACCGCCCAGAGATGACCGTTGTAGAGCGAGGCAGCGAGCACGGTGGGCATTCCTCGGGTCGAATAAACGGCAAGCCTAGCGCGATCCCGCCCCCGCCGTCACGGGCCTGGCGAGGCCCCTGAAATGACGCTGCCCCGGGACGCTGCTAGGCTGAAGCCATTTCTCATCGGGTGACCTGCCCGCGCTCCCCCGGCGCGGCGCCAACCAGGCACCCCGCAAGGACTACACGATGACCCGATCCCCCGCCGCTGAGGCGGCGTCCGCTCAGGATCACCTCTCGCCACTCAAGCTGACCCGCGTCGGCATCGATACCTACCGGGAGAACGTGGCCTACATGCACCGGGAGTGCGACCGCTATCGGGCCGAAGGCTTCCAGGCGCTGGCCAAGGTGGAGGTGCGGGCCAACGGCCAGCGCATCCTCGCCTCGCTCAACGTGGTAGATGATGCCTCGATCGTCTCCTGCGGGGAGCTGGGGTTATCCGAGGACGCCTTCGCCACGCTAGGAGTGGCCGAGGGCCATCCGGTGAGCATCCTGCAGGCCGAGCCGCCGCCCTCGATTCCCGCCCTGCATCGCAAGATCGCCGGCGAGCGCCTGTCCCGCGATGACTTTGGACAGATCGTTCGGGACATCGCCGAGCGGCGCTATTCGAAGATCGAGCTGACCGCCTTCGTGGTGGCTTGTGATCGCAACGAGCTCGACCGCGAGGAGGTGTTCTTCCTGAGCGATGCCATGAGCCGGGTGGGGCGCCGGCTCGACTGGCACGAGCATCCGGTGGTCGACAAGCACTGCATCGGCGGCATCCCCGGCAACCGCACCTCGATGCTGGTGGTGCCGATCGTCGCCGCCCATGGCCTGCTCTGCCCCAAGACCTCCTCCCGCGCCATCACTTCGCCCTCGGGCACCGCCGACACCATGGAGGTGCTTGCCAACGTCGACCTGCCCTTCGAGGAACTGGGTCAGCTAGTGCGTACTCACCGGGGGTGCCTCGCCTGGGGCGGCACCAGTCAGCTTTCGCCGGCCGACGACGTGCTGATCTCGGTGGAGCGTCCGCTCTCCATCGACTCGCCGGGGCAGATGGTCGCCTCGATCCTCTCCAAGAAGGTTGCCGCCGGCTCCACCCACCTGCTGCTCGACATCCCCATCGGCCCCCACGCCAAGGTGCGCTCGATGCCCGAGGCGCGCCGGCTACGCCGGCTCTTCGAGTTCGTGGCCGGGCGCATGGGCCTGACACTCGACGTGGTGATCACCGACGGCAGCCAGCCGGTAGGGCGGGGCATTGGTCCCGTGCTGGAGGCCCGGGACGTGATGCGAGTGCTCACCAACCACCCCGAGGCGCCCATGGACCTGCGCCTGAAGGCCCTGCGCCTGGCCGGGCGAATGCTGGAGTTCGATCCGGACGTGCGCGGCGGTGATGGCTTCGGCCTGGCGCGGGAGATCCTCGACGCCGGCCGGGCCTTCGAGAAGATGCAGGCGATCATCGCGGCCCAGGGCGCCAAGCCCTTCGATCCCGATCATCCTCCGCTGGCGCCGCACTGCGTGGAAGTGACCGCTCGCTCCGGCGGCGTGGTCACCGCCATCGACAACCTGCAGCTGGCGCGCATCGCCCGGCTCGCCGGAGCGCCGCGGGCGATCGGTGCCGGAGTCGACGTGCTGGCGCGCATCGGCGATGCGGTCCAGGCCGGTCAGCCGCTGTATCGCGTCTACGCCGCCTACCCCAACGAGCTGACCTTCTCCCGCCAGGCCAGCGAGCGCGATAGCGGCTTCGCCATCGGCCGGCCCGACCAGATCAACCGACTCAACGTGGAGGGCTGATGACCCCCGTTCTGCTCTACTGCGACGACGAGGCCGCCGCCGCCCGCCGCCTGGCCGAGGCCGCGGAGTTGTCCACCGCCGCCATCGAGCGCCACCGCTTCCCCGACGAGGAGCTGCGCCTGACGCTGCCCCTGCACGATGCTGCGGCCTTCCCCGAGACCCTGGTGGTCTATCGCAGCCTCGACCGGCCCAACGACAAGCTCGTCGAACTGCTGCTGATCGCCCGCCACGCCCGGGCCAGGGGCGTGCGCCGACTGGTGCTGGTGGCGCCCTATCTCGCCTACATGCGCCAGGACATCGCCTTTCACCCCGGAGAGGTGGTCAGCCAGCCACTGATTGGACACTTCCTCGCCGAGCTGTTCGACGCGGTGATCACCGTCGATCCCCACCTGCACCGCATCGAGCGCCTCGATCAGGCGATTCCCCTCGAACACGCCATCGCGCTCTCCGGCGCCCCGCGACTCGCCGAGCTGATCGCCGAGAAACGCGAGAACCCCCTGCTGCTGGGGCCCGATGAGGAGGCGCTGCAGTGGGTGCGCCAGGCCGCCGGGATCACCGGGTTCGAGGTCGGCGTCTGCCACAAGACCCGCAACGGAGACCGTAACGTGGCAATCACGCTGCCCGAGATCGACGTGGCCGACCGTCACGTGGTGCTGATGGACGACGTGGCGAGCTCCGGCCACACCCTGGCCCGCGCCGCCGAGGCGCTGCTCGCCGTCGGAGCCGCCTCGGTGGACGTGGCCGTCACCCATGCGCTGTTCGCCGACGATGCCCTGGCGGTGATCGAGGCCGCCGGGGTGGGGGAGGTATGGAGTACCGACGCTATCGCGCACCCGAGCAACGCCATCGCCCTGGCGCCGCTGCTGGCGGCGGCCCTCGAGCGGGTGCTCGCGGCCGCGCAATAGCCCGTGGACCCTGTGCTGGAGAGCCGACAGGCGCGCTCGACGGGGAAGCATCTGGCGAGAGGGGTAGTCAAAGCGTGGAATAGCGAGAGCTTTTGCCTCATGTTATCGCTCTAAGCGCCTTGTGCGCATTTTATCGTCATGTTCTTGTTTAAAGATATCGATAATGGTGCGATACAAAAGGCGACGCGCGATGGAGATGACGAACGGAGCGGTGCTGCTGGCCGGCGTGGCTTTGACCATGGGGCTCGCGGCTGTAGCCGTGCTCTGGCGTTGGCGCCGCGACCGCCGCCCTGAGGCGCCGGTCGAGAGGGATTTTGCGGAGCCCGTCCCCGAGGCGCCGCCGGAGAGTCCGTCCCCGGTCGATCCTCCCGCGTCGTCCATACCGGCCGCGAGCCAATCGGCGGCACCGGAGCCCGAGCAGGTGGCGCAGCGTTTTCGTGTCGCCACGGATGGCGAGGTCCGGCAATGCCTGTTCGTGGTCCTCGACTGGCCCGGGCTCGATACCAATCGCCGCATCCGCCGCAAGCTGGAAGAGGCCGGGGCGGTCTTTGACGTCCGACAGCGGGTCTACAACATTCATCCGCCGCGCACCGGCTATCGCATGATGATTGCCAACAGTACGCCACCCGGCGCGCTGCCGCCCTTGCACGAAGAGGGCGAGCAACCGGTGGTCGACGGCCTCTCCATCCTGGTGCATTTCCGCAACCGGCGCCGCGTCGCCCACAGTCCCGACGCGCTGATCGACTTCACCCGCGCCATCGCGGCGATCGGCGGCAAGATTCTCGACGCCGAGCGCCGCGAGGTCAGCGACGAAGAGTTCGAGCAGCTGCGCGGTGCCAGGCCCTAGTCATCGACACCGCGGCCGCGCCGGGATCTTCTCGAGGTCCCGGCGCGGCTCGCCAGACTAGCTCGGCTCATCACCCTCCTTGTTTGCCTCGGGCTTGGCGGCCCCCTGGTGCCCCAGCGGCCCCGCCTGATCCAGGCGCGGATGGTGGTCGAGAAACTCCCGGTGTGGATCCGGGAGGGCGTCCAGGGCCTGGACGGTATGGGTGATGGCGTGGATCGCCGCCAGCACGTCCTTGGTGTAGCCGGTCTCGGAGATGGTGTGCATGTTGCGAATCGGAAAGCCGATCGAGGTGGACACGCAGTCCACCGCGGCGAGCACGCCGGCCATGCCATCGGTGCCGGTGTCGGGACCCACGATGTCACGCTGCATGGGGATACCCCGCTCCCGGGCGGTGGTCTCGACGATCCGGTTGAGCTGTTCGCTGGCGATGGCGCCCACCGACATGGTGAAGCCCTTGCCCATTTCCAACGGCTGCATGCGTCGATCGCCGATGCCCGGGGCGGCCACGTAGTCGTGGTTCACGTCCACGGCGATGATGGCGTCGGGGCGTAGCTCACCGGCCAGCACTCGGCTGCCAAAGCGGCCTATCTCCTCGTAGCTGGCGATGGCGAACAGCACGCGCACCTTTTCGGTGCCGCCCGCCTCGGCGATCAGCCGCGCCACCTCGGCGGTGGCGAAGCAGCCCAAGCCGTTGTCCAGGTAGGCGCCGTAGAAGGTGTCCGGGCTGAAGCCTTCGCGGATGGGCCGGTTCAGCAGGACGGAATCGCCGGGACGCACGCCCAGGTTCTCCACCTGCTGCTTCTTGTTCTCGCCGTGGATCTGCAGGTCGAGGTAGATCTGCTCCTTCTTGATGCCCTTCTCGCCGGAGCGCTGTGCCGGGTCGGAGAAGTGAATGGCGCCCAGCGCCTCCACGGTGCCGCCCTCGATGCGCCGATAGTGACCGGGCGCCTTGGGGTCTTCGCTGAACAGCGTGACTTCGTGGCCGATCAGCACGCCCGGCAGGAAGGAGTCGGTGTTGATCCAGATCTTGCCGTCATCGCCGATCGAGCGCACCTGCATGCGGATCTTGTCGGCATGGCCGATGATCATCACCTTGAACAGGTCGTCGCGACCCGGGTGGGTATCGAGCACCACGCCCGCATGGCCCTTGAACTGCTGCAGCCGCCAGTGGGCGGGGGTGACGGCCTCGAAGTGGGGCTGCAGCACGCCGTAGGTCATCGCGCCTTCGAGCCCCACGGGGCTCGGGGCGGCGAGGATGCGCCGCATCAGGTCGAACTGCGCCTCGGGCATGGCCTGGGTCCAGGGGGCTTGGGGATCGCTCATGGGGGCTTCTCTCTCGATGGCTCGGGTAAGGGAGGAGGTGATGGCGGTGAGCCTTTGATCCACAGGATGCGGCCTCGCCCCAAGGGCGCGCAACTCAGCGTCGCAGCCAGTAGCGCCGGCCGAGGGGGCCAGGAGGCTCGTCGATCACCGGGGAATGAGCCGGGTCGCCGAGCAGCGAAGGCGTCGCCTGACCCGCGGGCGCCTCGGCCGCCAGCAGCCGACGGATGCGCTCGCGGGTCGAGGGGTGGGTGCGCAGCCACTCGGGGCCCACCGGCGGTTGGCGGCCGAAGAGCGTCAACAGCCAGCGGCCGTGATGACGCTCCAGCACGGCCAGCGCCGAGGCCAGGGCCTGGGGATCGCCGGTCAGGCTCGCGGCCTCCAGGTCGGCGGCGTACTCGCGGTGTCGCGAGAGGGCCAGCTGCAGCAGGGTGCTGAGGGTGGGCGAGAAGGCCACGATCAGCAGTACTCCCCAGGGCAGGCGCAGCTCGCCGGCGAGGATCATCGGCAGCATCAGCAGCAGGCCGACCTGCAGTACGGTGGTCAGAAAGAGCGTCAGGCGCGTCATGGCCGCGGCCATCGACATCACGCGGGTATCGCCATGGCGCAGGTGGCTGACCTCATGGGCCAGCACCCCGGCCAGCTCGCGCATGGTCAGGGTGCGCAGCAGACCGGCGGTGACGGCGATGCCGCCATCGTGGCGAGAGCCCACCGCGAAGGCGTTGAGATCGGGGGATGGCGCGTAGAAGAGCTGGGGGGCGGCGGCGAGTCCGGCCCGCTGGTAGAGGGCGTCGAGCAGTCGATAGAGGGTCGGCGCCTGATGGCGCTCGACCAGGCCGGCGCCGGCCTCGGCGAGGATGACGCGAGCCGGCACCCAGCTGCCGGCCAGCGCCCCGCCCACGGCCACGCCGAGGCTCATCAGCAGGCCGAGACCACCGGCCAGCAGATAGCCGGGTACCGCCAGCACCAGCCCCAATCCGCCCATGATCAGCAGGGTCTGCAGGCCGTTCTTCAGGCGGCTTCGCCCGCGTCGCGGTGTCTCGGTCGTCATGAGGCTCGATGACCTTAGGTGGTGGGCGATACGCTCAGTATCCCTCGTCGAGTCGAGGCTGTCATGGCGGGTGATGGCAGGCCGGCCTCTACGCAGGCAGGCCAGGCTCCTCGCGGGGCCTAGCCTGTGTCGGGGGGAGGGGCAGAGTGTCTCGTCTGAAGCCGTATCGAACGGGCGGTCGTGACCGGCTTGGCCCTCCTTGGCGTCTGCGCATGGTCGTGGGCCTAGCGAGACCGCCGTCTACCTTAGTGCCACCAAGGCTCCTGTTGTGGGGAGCTCAGCGGTGTTTCCTGGCGCTGGATACGCTTGGTACCCATCTCCTGTTGGCCGGCTGCCTGGCTCGTGTCGGCGATTCCCTGATGCAGGCGCGCACTGCGCTCTTCTAGATACGTCGAATCACCCGCCAGGGAAGCACTCACGGAGCCCAGGCTGATTACCAGGATGGCCGTCAGTGTCGTGAGTTTCATGGGACGCCTCATCGTGTCGTGTCATGGCGCTGACGCTGACGCTGTCGGGTCGGTCGGGCGCCAACTATCGGGCCGATCCGTGAGTGTCCATCATCGCAGGGCTCGCCGGTCGAAGGCGGACGTGTCATGGCGGACACCTGGGGTGCCGGTCGTCAAGGCGGGCTGAGCTGGAGAGGGTCGCGTGAAGAAGGAGGGTCTGATTGACATGACAGCCGAGGTTCTTGGCGCTGGCCTTCGGATCGCCGTCGCGGGCGCCTTGGCGCTGACCCTATCAGTATAGGGCCCGGCGTTTGCGTCGCGGCACGACGGCACCCGGAAGCGCCGCCTGACCGGCGAAAATCAGGCGTTCGACTGCCCTTCGCGGCGAGCCCGTCGGCCCCTGTCATGATAAAGCTAGGGCGTCGGATTCGAGATGCGCGGCGATGCGAAATGGCCGCTCAGCGCCTCGGCCGAGTCTTCGAGGCGGTGCTCTCGTTCGGGCCGTTCGTTCAGCCCCTCAGTCGGTGCAGGGTGTCGACTAGCCGCTGGCACAGGCCGTCGAGCTTCTGCTGCTGTTCGTCGTCGCCGAGGCGGCCCTGATCGTCGAAGGCCTTGGCGGCCCTGGCTACGGCGAGCTGATCGGGCAGCACGGTCACGCCGATGTTGGTGAGCAACTGGCGGGTCAGCGACAGGCTGCGCAGGCCGCCGAGTCCTCCTGGGGAGGCGGAGACCACGCCGGCCAGCTTGCCGGCGAAGAGGTCCAGGCCGCTCTCACCCTCGTGGGGGCGCGTCAGCCAGTCGATGGTGTTCTTGAGCAGCGGGGTGATGAAGCCGTTGTACTCCGGCGAGGCGATCAGCAGGCCATCATGCTCGGCCAGGCCGCGACGCAGCACCAGGGCGTTCTCGGGCAGGCCCTGCTCGGCTTCCAGGTCGCCGTCGTAGAGCGGCATCGGATGGTCACGCAGGTCGATGAACGTGGGGCGGCCACCCGCCCGCTCGATGCTCTCGGCGGCCTGGCGGGCCAGCAGCTTGTTGTACGAGCCGGTGCGGGTGCTACCGGCGAAGACCAGGATGCGGGGGTGGGGCTGGCGATCGGTCATGGGGTCTCCTCGTCGTTCCGTCGATGTGGTGCGCTTCTCACGGGGTTAGGCGTGGCGGGGCAGGTGGCCGGCAAGCGAGCGGCGCAGCGGCTTCACGGCCAACAGGATCAGCACGCTAAGTCCCAGCCATTCGACCCAGCCGGGCAGCAGCTCGCCGACCTCCTCGATCTGCCGGGCGATGTCCAGTTGCCACCGGCCGGCCAGGGCATCCACCCCGAGCCCCAAGGCGACGGCGCTCACCAGGATGCCGGCGAGATAGGCCAGCAGTGCCCGGTTGCCCATCTCGCGGCGGAAGACGCCCAGCGTGGCCAGGCTGGTGACCGGTGCGGCGATCAGGAAGACCAGCACGGTGCCGGGCGAGACGCCCGCCAGCAGCAGCCCGGCGGCGATGGGGGTGGCGGCGGTGGCGCACAGGTAGAGCGGGATGCCGATCATCGCCATCACCAGCATGGCGACCGGGCCGCTGCCCAGCACGGCAAGCTGCTCGGGCGGGGCCAGGGCGATCAGGACGCCGGCGACCAGCAGCCCCGCCAGCAGCCAGAGGCTGATGTCGTCCAGAATGTCGGTGAAGGCATAGTGCAGCCCGCCGGCCAGCCTGGCGGCGAGCCCGGGCGACGCCTCGACCGCCGCCGGCTCGGCCTGGCCACCGTCGCAGCAGCCGCCGCAACCGGGCTCGGCCTTGGCAGGGGCCTGCTCGACCGCCGGCACCGTGCGACCCACCAGCAGGCCGGTGACGATGGCGGTGAAGACCGCACATATCGCCCGGGCCGCGGCCATGAAGGGGCCGAGCAGGGCATAGGTGATGGCCAGGGAGTCCACCACGATGCCCGGCGTGCCGATCAGGAAGGCGGTGGCGGGGCCGCGAGAGGCGCCGCCTCGATACATGGCCAGGGCCGTGGGAATGGCCCCGCAGGAGCAGAGTGGCAAGGGGGCGCCGATCACCGCGGCCCGCGCGATGCTGCCCAGCCCCCGTCCGCCGACCCAGCGCGTGAGCACGGCCTCGGAGACCAGCGCCTTGATCAGCCCGGCCATCACCAGTCCCAGCAGCAGCCAGGGCGCGGCGGAAAGGGCAACGGCCAGGATGGCGTCGAGTAATAGCATGAGTTGGCTCCTCGAGGGCATGTCGTATTCTGTGACCGTCGACCACCCGTGGGTCAAGCGCTGTTGCGCTCCCGGACGTCGGCGATCACCTCGCGGTGGCCTTGCCAGGCCGTGTTGCGCGGTTGGTTATGGTGCCTCCCTCGGAGCAGGCCGTCGGGGCCGGGCCTTCAACTGTCCCAGGCCGGCTGTGCCAAGCTTGGAGCAGGATGAAAGACGCGCGGGGTGATCCATGAGTGATCGGAGGCGGGAGGCGCTGGAGCAGGAGCATCGACCGGAGGTGATCGAGCGGCGGCTGCGAGCCCCTTCCCGGCATCGTCACCTGCCCGATGCCATCCTCGGCGGTATCGACGGCTGCGTCACCACCTTCGCCGTGGTCACCGGGGCCTTCGGCGCGGGATTTTCCTCCACGGTCGCGCTGGTGCTGGGGGTCGCCAACCTGCTCGCGGACGGTTTCAGCATGGCGATCAGCAACTACGAGGCGATCCAGGCCCAGCGCGAGCATGTCGACGGCGTGCGTCGCACCGAGAATCGCCACATCGACCTGGTGCCGGAAGGGGAGCGCGAGGAGATTCGCCAGATCTTCCAGCGCAAGGGGTTCGCGGGGGAGACCCTGGAGCGGGTGGTGGAGACCATCTGCAGAGATCGCGAGACCTGGGTGGAGACCATGGTGTCCGAGGAGCATGGTCTGCAGCCCGTGGGGCTCAGCCCGTTGCGCTCGGCGTTGGCTACCTTTCTGGCCTTCCTGGTGGTGGGCGCCATGCCGCTGCTGCCCTATGCACTGCCGGGGCTGGAACCTACACGACAATTTCTGGCGAGCCTGGCGGTGGCCGGGCTGATGTTCTTCCTGATCGGCATGGGCAAGAGTCTCGTCTATCACCGGCCGGTGCTGACGTCGGGGCTGCGGACCCTGCTGATCGGCGGTGCCGCGGCGGGACTGGCCTTCTTCACCGGCCATCTGGCCCGATCGCTTTTCGGCGTGGGGCCGTGACGAGGGCGATTCGCGACGCTTAGGGGGCGGAAGTGTCGCCGCTCGGGTCGATGAAAGCTAGGCGGGGGCCGTCTCCATCTCGGCTATCCCGCAACGGCCGGTTGCCTGGCCGACCGGCATCAGGCTGGCGCGTTCTCGGTAGGGCGACGTAGGCTGGTGCACATCGTCACTCAGCAGGGAGTCCGCCAATGGAACATTTCATGCAGGCCGCGCTCGAGGAGGCCCGCCAGGGGCTCGACGAGGGCGGCATCCCCATCGGCTCGGTGCTGGTGCATCGCGGTGTCATCATCGGCCGCGGCCGCAATCGCCGCGTGCAGCTGGGCAGCGCGGTGCTGCATGGCGAGATGGACGCCCTGGAGAACGCCGGCCGCCATCCGGCCGAGGTCTACCGCGAGAGCACGCTCTACACCACGCTCTCGCCCTGCGCGATGTGCAGCGGCGCCATCCTTCTCTACGGCATCCCCCGGGTGGTGATCGGCGAGAACCGGACCTTCCTGGGCGAGGAGGGGCTGCTCAGGGAGCGCGGCGTCGAGGTGGAGGTATGGCAGGATCCCGAGTGCATCGCGCTCATGGAGACCTTCATCGCGGCCTCGCCCGCGCTGTGGCACGAGGACATCGGCGAGTAGCGCGCGGCGGCTGCGCATGACGAAAGGCGCGCTGATCTGGATCAACTCGCCCGGGCACGACTGGACTATCTTCATGACGAGGTGGGTCCGCTCGACGAGCGACGATCGTTGCCGTCCTTTCGACGCCTCCCCTGAGGTCTTCCGGGCCCCGCCCCATCCTGTTCTGTCTGCCAGATCCGCACTGGAGGAGTCATCGTCATGGCCAAGAAAGCATCCAAGGAGGTTCCGGTCTCGACCGAGTCGTCAGCCCAGCCGTCGGAATCCCGGGGGATGAGCCCGTTTCGCGAATTCGATCGGCTGCTCGACAGCTTCTTCGATCGCGGCCGCATGCCATCGCGCTGGGAGCATCCCCTCTGGGAGCGCTTCGCCGCCTTCGAGAAGGGCATGCCCAAGGTCGATGTCATCGATCGAGACGCCGAGGTGGTGGTGCGTGCCGAGGCCCCGGGCTTCGAGCGCGAGGAGCTCGATGTCTCGGTGACCGACGGCGCGGTGACCATCAAGGGCGACCACCGTGAGGAGAGCAAGCAGGAGGAGGGCGAGTACTTTCGCTCCGAGATCTCCCGCGGCTCCTTCACCCGCACCGTGCCCCTGCCCGGCGAGGTCGATACCGACAAGGCCGAGGCCAGCTTCAAGAACGGTGTCCTGGAGCTGACGCTGCCGAAGATCAAGCGCGCCAACCGCCGCAAGGTCGAGGTCAAGTAGCCCGGGGCCGAGCGTTCCCTAGTCCAATAGGTCAGCCCATCAGGTCGCGCAGCCGCTCCACGGCCAGGAACAGCTGTCGCCGCGGCTGCGTGCCTTCGAGTACCCCGGCGTGCTCGCCATCCAGCGAGAAGCGCAGCCCCGGCACGCCGCCGATGCCGAGCTCCCCGGCGAGGCGCCGATCGGCCAGCACCTGCTGGCGGTAGTCGCCCGCGGCGAGCGCCCCGTTCAGGGCGGCGCCGTCCAGGGCCAGGCCGTCCGCGACCGCGGCGAGGGCCTCGGGGTCGGCCAGGTCCAGGCTCTCCTCGAAGAAGCCGCGAAACAGCGCCGTGCGCATCGCCGCGCCGGCATTGGGGCGCTCATGGGCCTGATCTTCGGCCCAGGCGCTGGCCTCTTGGGCCAATCGCGAGCGCGGCTGAAGTCGGGGCAGGCGCAGGGTCATGCCGCGCTCCGCCGCCATGGGAGTGACGGCCCGCGCCCAGACGTCGTGCAGGTAGTCGCCGTCGGGATCGAGGGTCGGCTCGGGTGCTGGGCGCAGCTCGAAGGCGCGCCAGCGGATCGCCAGTTCGTCGCCGAAGCGCTCGGCCAAGGCCTCGAGTTCAGGCGCCTCGAGGTAGCAGAACGGACAGACGTAGTCGCTGAAGACATCGAGGGTGATGCGCGGCCGAGTCATCGGGGCCTCCTGGGGGGATGGGGCAAGGCCCGACAGGGTAACAGCGAGCGGGCGGCCGAGTGTGGATTCCGGGGGGCGGCGCTTGAGACCGCACAAGCTGTCGACTGGAGCGGTACGCGCGCCGGGTGTAGTCTTGCCGCCTTCATTTCCATGCACAGGACATCTTTGATGAGCGATCTGCCCAACTGCCCCGAGTGCGGCTCCGAGTTCACCTACGACGACGGCATTCAGTACGTCTGCCCGGAGTGCGGCCACGAATGGTCCAAGGATGCATCGGCGGCGAGCGAGGACGAGGCGCTGATCCGTGATGCCAACGGCAACCCGCTGGCCGATGGAGACACCGTGACCGTGATCAAGGACCTCAAGATCAAGGGCTCCTCCTCGGTGGTGAAGGTCGGCACCAAGGTCAAGAACATCCGCCTGATCGACGGGGATCACGACATCGACTGCAAGATCGACGGCATCGGACCGATGAAGCTCAAGTCGGAGTTCGTCAAAAAGGCCTGAGGTCAGTCTCCGGCGGGTGCCGGGAGGCAGCTCGGCAGGCTCTCGCGCAGCGAGTGGGGCAGGATGCCGAGGACGGCAAAGTCGCCGACCTCGGCGTCGGCGACGTTATCGACCTGCATCAGGATGACCTGATCGCGGGTCAGCGGCGGCCCGGGCAGCCGGCTGGCCAGTGCGGCGACGAAGCGCCAGGCCAGGAAGGGCAGCGGCACCAGGGGGCGCGAGCGATTGAGGTGGGCGAGCAGCAGCTCGAGGATCTCGCGGTAGCGCAGCACCTCCGGGCCGCCGAACTCGAAGAGGCGACGCGGGGTCGCGGGGCGGCCGGTCAGCTGGGCGATGGCTCGGGCGACATCGTTCACATGCACCGGCTGCAGCCGGGTCGCGCCGCGGCCGAACAGCGGAATCAGTGGCAGCCGGGTGAGGCCCGCCAGGCCCGAGAGGAAGGCGTCGTCGAGGCCGAACAGCACGCTGGGACGCACTATGATCGCCTTGGGCAGGGCATCGAGTACCGCCTCCTCGCCGCGGGCGCGGGCCCGCACATAGGCCGAAGGCGAATCGGGGGTGGCGCCGATGCCGGAGACCTGCACCAGCCGCGCGATGCCCGCCGCCCGTGCCAGGCGGGCCAGTCGACCGGCCCCGTCGACATGGATCGCCTCGAAGCTCGCCTCTCGGGTCTCCACATAGAGGCTGACGGCATTGACCACGGCGCCGGCGCCCGCCAGTGCCTCGCTTACGCTCGCCTCGTCACGCAGGTCGGCGGTGGCGAGCTCGATGACGTCGCCCTCCTCGGCCCAGGCGGGCAGCGCCGGGCGGCGGGCGGCGATGCGCACCGCACGGCCGGTTTCCACCAGCTCTCGAACGACGGCGTCACCGAGAAAGCCGGTGCCGCCGAAGACCACGACGGGGGCTTCGCGCATCATCGTCTCACCTGTCGCCGTGCAGCGTCTGCTGCGGGGCGGCGTCGCTCAGCCCCGGCGCGGATCATCGTCCTGCCGGTTCGTTTCCGAGCGGGTGATCGCCCGCTTGACCAGGCGAAACACCAGCCAGTGCAGGGCGGCGAGCGCGGCCAGCGCCGCGCCGATCAGCAGCATGAAGGTCGTGGTCATCGTGTCGGCCTCGCGGGTAACGACGAATGGGATTAGCGACATGCTACCGAGGCGTCGCGGCGGTGGAAAGATCGGCAGCGGGTTGAATGAGAATGATTGGCATTATTGGTCGAATGGCGGCGAACGTGCCGCGATCCTGTCGGTTCTGACGCATCCCGGGCAGCGGGGCTTCACATCAAATTCATACAGGACTAAACTGGTCCCCAATCGAACACGAGGGGGTCGAACCCCGGGGAGTCAGGCCTTGCTGAAGCTTTCCAGACTGACCGACTACGCGGCGGTGGTGATGGCGCAGATCGCCAGGCACCCCGAGCAGCCCCACGCCGCGGCCGAGCTCGCCGAGGCGGTTCAGCTGCCGCACCCCACGGTCAGCAAGACGCTGAAAATGCTGGTGCGTGCCGGGCTGCTGGAGTCGCGACGCGGCGCCCAGGGTGGCTACTCGCTGGCGCGTCCGGCCTCCCGGATCACCGCCAGCGACATCATCTCGGCCATCGAGGGGCCCGTGGCCATGACCGAGTGCAGTCAGGTCGGCGGCGACTGTGACCTGGCCGCCACCTGCGGGGTCGCCGACAACTGGCAGCGCGTCTCGCTGGCCATTCGCACCCTGCTCGACAGCGTCACCCTGGCCCACCTGGCCGATACCAATCCGATCAAGCTGCCGGTGCAGCTGCCCATTCAAAGCGTGAGTCTGGCCGCTGAGGCCTGACGCACTCGAGTATTTCACTACCCGAGGCGAGCCAGTGCTCGCCGACCCAACCGCCCGGGAGGGGAGACATCATGGCAAGTCAGGAAATGGAACAGCTTGTCCGTCGCGAATACAAGGAAGGTTTCGTGACCGACATCGAGAGCGACACGGTACCGCCCGGCCTGGACGAGAGCACCATCGCCTTCATCTCGAACAAGAAGGGCGAGCCGGAATGGATGCTGGAATGGCGGCTCAAGGCCTACCACCAGTGGCTCAAGATGACGCCGCCCTCCTGGGCCCACCTCGACTACCCGCCCATCGACTATCAGGCGATCTCCTACTACAGCGCGCCCAAGCGCGAGGAGGACAAGCCCCAGAGCCTCGACGAGGTCGATCCCAAGCTGCTCGAGACCTACGAGAAGCTCGGCATCCCGCTGCACGAACGGGCGGCCCTGGCGGGCGTGGCGGTGGACGCGGTCTTCGATTCCGTCTCGGTGACCACCACCTTCAAGGAGAAGCTGCACGAGGCGGGGGTGATCTTCTGCTCGATCTCCGAGGCGATGCGCGACTACCCGGAGCTGGTCCGGCAGTACCTGGGCAGCGTGGTGCCCCAGGGCGACAACTACTTCGCGGCGCTCAACTCTGCGGTGTTCACCGACGGCTCCTTCGTGTTCGTGCCCGAGGGCGTGACCTGCCCGATGGAGCTCTCCACCTACTTCCGTATCAACGCCGCCAATACCGGGCAGTTCGAGCGCACGCTGATCATCTGCGAGAGCCGCGCCCAGGTGTCGTACCTGGAAGGCTGTACCGCGCCCCAGCGTGACGAGAACCAGCTGCACGCCGCGGTGGTCGAGCTGGTGGCCCTGGAAGACGCCTACATCAAGTATTCCACGGTGCAGAACTGGTACCCCGGCGACGAGGACGGCAAGGGCGGCATCTACAACTTCGTCACCAAGCGCGGCGACTGCCGCGGCGACCGCTCGCGGATCAGCTGGACCCAGGTCGAGACCGGTTCCGCCATCACCTGGAAGTACCCGTCCTGCGTGCTGCGCGGCAAGGACAGCATCGGCGAGTTCTACTCCGTGGCGGTGACCAACGGCCGCCAGCAGGCCGACACCGGCACCAAGATGATCCACATCGGCGAGGGCACTCGCTCGAGCATCATCTCCAAGGGCATCTCGGCCGGGCGCAGCAACCAGTCCTACCGCGGCCTGGTGAAGGTGGGCCCGCGAGCCAAGGGGGCGCGGAACTTCACCCAGTGCGACTCCCTGCTGATCGGCGATCAGTGCGGTGCCCACACCTTCCCCTACCAGGAGATCGGCAACAGCACCGCGACGGTGGAACACGAGGCCACCACCTCCAAGATCGGCGAGGACCAGCTTTTCTACTGCCAGAGCCGGGGCATCTCCGAGGAGGACGCAGTCAGCATGATCGTCAACGGCTTCTGCAAGGACGTCTTCCAGGAGCTGCCGATGGAGTTCGCCGTGGAGGCGGAGGCACTCTTGAACGTCACCCTGGAAGGCGCCGTGGGCTGAGGAAACGGCTGCGCGACGTCTGCACGGCGTTGGAAGCAGGATCGAGAATGCTCATTTACGGTCGTAAACTCCGCTTCTCTCACCTGCTTCCGCCTTGTTCAGGCGCCGCTCGCGCGTTTCTCCGGATTCGCGAAAAGGTCAACACATTCAAGGAGTCGCGCCGGCGGCTCACCACGAATCAAAGGTAGTCAACATGCTCGAAGTCAAGGATCTGTACGTCACAGTCGAGGGTTCCGAGATCCTCAAGGGCCTGAACCTGACCATCAACGCCGGTGAAGTCCACGCCATCATGGGCCCCAACGGGGCCGGCAAGTCGACCCTTTCGGCGGTGATCGCCGGTAAGGACGGCTACGAGGTGACGCAGGGCTCGATCACCTTCGAGGGCCAGGACGTGCTGGAGATGGAGATCGAGGAGCGCGCCCGTGCCGGCCTGCTGCTGGGCTTCCAGTACCCGGTGGAGATCCCGGGAGTGAAGAACATCTACCTGCTCAAGGCGGCGCTGAATGCCAAGCGCGAGGCGCAGGGGCTGGGCGAGATCCCCGCGCCGGAGTTCATGAAGCTGATCAAGGAGAAGGTGGCCTCCATGAAGATGGACACCAGCTTCCTGCAGCGGGCCGTCAACGAAGGCTTCTCCGGCGGTGAGAAGAAGCGCAACGAAATTCTGCAGATGCTGGTGCTCGAGCCGCGCCTCGCCATGCTCGATGAGATCGATTCCGGCCTCGACATCGATGCCATGAAGGTGGTGGCCGATGGCGTCAACTCCCTGCGTGCCGAGGATCGGGCCATCCTGCTGGTAACCCACTACCAGCGCCTGCTCGACTACATCGTGCCGGATCGGGTTCATGTGCTGGTCGACGGCCGCATCGTCAAGAGCGGCGACGCTGCGCTCGCCCTCGAGCTCGAGAGCCGTGGTTATGACTGGGTACAGGAGGAGTCCGCCGCATGAGTGAAGACGTGAAGACCTTCCTCGACCGCCTGGCCGAGCGCAACGCCGCCCGCGAGCCGGAACCCACCTGGATCGCCGCGCGGCGCCAGGCGGGTGCGGCGCGCTTCGAGGCCATGGGCTTTCCCCATCGCCGGGTCGAGGCGTGGAAGTATACCGACGTGCGCGCCATCGCCCGGGGCGACTTCTCCCTGGCCCGCGACGCCGAGTTCTCGCCCGCCAGCGCGGCGGCGCTGACGCTGCCGATCGAGGCGCACCGCCTGACCTTCGTCGACGGCGTCTTCGCCCCGGCGCTGTCGCGGCTCGACGAGCTGCCCGAGGGCGTTGCGCTGATGCCGCTCTCGGCGGCCCTCGAGGAGAATCACGAAGCCGTGGGCGGCCCGCTGGGCCGACTGACCGGCGTCGAGTTCTCGTCCTTCGCCGCGCTCAACACCGCCTTCATGGAGGAGGGTGCCGTGCTGCGCCTGGCGCCGGGCACCGTGGTCGAGAAGCCCATCGTGCTGCAGTTCCTCTCGCGGGCCGGCGAGCAGGCGGTGATGAGCCATCCGCGTATCCTGATCCAGATGGCCGGTCGCAGCGAGGCCACGGTGATCGAGCATCACGTGGGCGAGGAGGGGGCCGCCAACTTCACCAACCTGGTCGAGGAGATCATCCTCGAGCGCGGCGCGATCCTTAACCACTACAAGCTGCAGGAGGCCTCGCTCAAGGACCTGCACGTGGCCAGCCTTCACATGGAACAGGCCCGCGACAGCCGCTATACCTCCTTCAACCTGAACCTGGGTGGCGGCCTGGTGCGCAACGACCTGATGGCCGAGCTCAACGGCGAGGGAGCCGAGGCCAACCTCTACGGCCTGTTTTACGGGCAGGGGCGCCAGCACGTGGACAACCACACCCTGGTCAACCACAACGCGCCGCGCACTTACTCCAAGGAGAACTACAAGGGCATCCTCGACGACCGCGCCCATGGCGTGTTCAACGGCAAGGTGATGGTCAAGCGCGACAGCCAGCAGATCGAGGGCTACCAGAGCAATGCCAACTTGCTGCTCTCCGACCGCGCCGAGATCGATACCAAGCCCGAGCTCGAGATCTACGCCGACGATGTCAAGTGCTCCCACGGCAGCACCACCGGCCAGCTCGACGAGGAGGCGGTGTTCGCCCTGCGTACCCGCGGCATCGACGAGCAGACGGCCCGTGGCCTGCTGACCCTGGCCTTCGCCGGTGAGGTGATGGATCAGGTGGCTCTCGACGCCGTGGCTGAACGGGTCGAGCTGGCGGTCGCCGGCAAGCTGCCCGAGCGCTTCAACCTGGCCGGCCTGGTGGAAGCCGCCGTGGCCCTGAACGAGGAGTAAGCCATGGCCGATTTCAGCGACCTGACCCTTGACGTGGCGAAGCTGCGACGCGACTTCCCGATCCTCGATCGGGAGGTCCACGGCAAGCCGCTTATCTACCTGGACAATGCCGCCACCAGTCAGACCCCGCGCCAGGTGATCGAGGTGTTCGACGACTACTACGGTCGTTACAACGCCAACATCCATCGCGGGCTGCATACCCTGTCCGACGAGGCCACCGCGGCCTTCGAGGGCACGCGGGAGACGGTGCGCGCCTTCCTGAACGCCGCAGACCACCGCGAGATCGTCTTCACCCGCGGTACCACCGAGGCGATCAACCTGGTTGCCAACGCCTGGGGTCGGGTCAACCTGAAGGCCGGCGACGAGGTGCTGATCTCGCGCCTCGAGCACCACTCCAACATCGTACCGTGGCAGCTGCTGGCCGGCGAGCTCGGCTTCACCATCAAGGTGATTCCGGTCGACGAGTGCGGCGTGCTGGACCTCGCGGCCTACCGCGACCTGTTCACCGAGCGCACCCGCCTGGTCGCCGTGAACCACGTTTCCAACGCTTTCGGTACCGTCAATCCGGTGGCCGAGATGGCCCGCGTGGCCCATGAGCACGGCGCCCGCATCCTGATCGATGGCGCCCAGGCCGCGCCCCATCAGGCCATCGACGTCCAGGCCATCGACGCCGACTTCTACGCCTTCTCCGGCCACAAGGTCTACGGGCCCACCGGCGTCGGCGTGCTCTACGGCCGTGCCGAGCTCCTCGAGGCGATGCCGCCCTGGCAGGGCGGCGGCGAGATGATCAAGACGGTCTCCCTCGAGGTGCCGACCACCTTCGCCGACATCCCCCACAAGTTCGAGGCCGGCACGCCGGCCATCGCCGAGGTGATCGCCCTCGGGCGGGCCCTCAGGTGGGTCAGCGACATCGGCCTCGATCTGATCGGTGCCTGGGAGGCGCGCCTGCTCGAGCACGCCACCGAGGGCGTGGCCGGCATCGAGGGGCTGCGCATCCTGGGCACCGCGCCGGACAAGGCCGGCGTGCTCTCCTTCGTGGTCGACGGGGCCCACTCCCAGGACATCGGGCTGCTGATCGATCAGCTCGGCGTGGCGATCCGCACCGGCCACCACTGTGCCCAGCCGCTGCTGTCGCAGTTCGGTTTGGACGCGACCTGCCGGGCATCCTTCGCCGCCTACAACACGCCCGAGGAGATCGACGTCTTCGTCGAGGGGCTCGAGCGCGTCGTCGGCATGCTGCGCTGAGGCTTATCAAGGAGCGACATGAGCGATATCGAGCAGATAGCCACCCTGCACAAGGGTCAGGAGCTGCCCCTGCAGCGTGACGTGGCGGCCATCTCCATTCCCTTCGGCAAGACCGTGACCCTGACCGAGGACAGCATCGTCAGCGTGATGCAGGCCAAGGGCAGCACGGTCAGCGTGGGCTATGAGGGTCGCCTTTTCCTGGTCGAGGGCGCCAACCTGGACGCCTTGGGCCTGGAAGCGCTGCCGCGTCCGACGCTTCCCGAGGGCGCCTCGGAGGAGGAGATCGAGCAGTTCGTGTGGGACCAGCTGCGCACCTGCTTCGATCCCGAGATCCCGGTCAATATCGTCGACCTGGGCCTGGTCTACGGCTGTCGCATCGAGCGGCTGATCAGCGGCGAGCGCATCGTCACCATCCGCATGACGCTGACCGCCCCGGGCTGCGGCATGGGCGATGTGATCGCCGCCGACGCGCGTAACAAGATCCTCGGCGCCCCTCAGATCAGCAAGGTGCACACCGAGATCGTATTCGATCCCCCCTGGAGTCGTGAGATGATGAGCGACGAAGCGAAGCTGGAACTGGGCATGTTCTAGCAGTTGCGCCGGGGAGATCCATGCGCCTGCCACTCGGGAAGGTCTTCAAGGGAGTATTGATGACGCTGGGAGCGCTCGCGCTCCTGGTTGTACTGCTGTTCGTGCTGGCCAACGTCTACGTGCTGGGCCGCACCGTGGGGCGCATCGAGTCGGTTTCCGCGCAGTGCGTCAGTGAACCGGTGGGCATCGTCTTCGGCACGTCCCACTGGACGCGCAGCGGAAGTCGCAACCCGCACTTCGAGGGGCGCATGGAGGCCGCCGCCAGGCTGATCCACCAGGGGCGGGTCGCTCATCTGCTGATCTCGGGCGATAACAGTACCCGCTACTACAACGAGCCGGTGACCATGTGGCGCGACCTGCGCGGCCGCGACGTGCGCGACGTGGACATGACCCTGGACTATGCCGGCTTCAGCACCTTCGACACCCTTGCGCGGGCGCGGGACGTGTTCGGCGTGAAGCGCGCGCTGCTGATCACCCAGGATTGGCACTTGCCACGGGCGCTGTTCATCGGTGAGGCGCTGGGCCTGGAGGTGCGCGGCTGCGCGGCGCCGGAGCGCGCGGTGTCTGGGCTCTGGCGGCTCAAGCTGCGCGAGTGGGTGGCGCGGGTGGCCACCCTGGGGGATCTCTACGTATGGGAGCGCGAGCCGCACTTCCTGGGGCCGCTCGAGCCGCTGGACATCACACCGGCCGAGCGCGAGCGACTGTTGCTGCCGCCGGGGATGTTCAGCGCTTCTGGCGCTGCTTCTGCAGGCGATACAGTTCCCGAATCAGCGCCCGACAGCCCTTCCAGCACTCCTCGATGACCGGCTCCAGCGGCTCGGGCAGGGGGTGGGTGAAGAGCGTGGAGAGGGCCTGCATCAGCACCCGCTCCTGTTCGAGCAGCTCACCGATCACCACCAGGCTCTCGTTGCCGACGAAGCTCTTCAGGCGGCTCCACAGCCACATGTAGTCGTCGCGCTCGACATCGGCATCGCGGGGCAGCAGGTTGAGGTGCTTGCGCGACAGCTCCTGCAGTTTCTGCATCGATCGGCTGCGCGTCTCATAGTGAGGCTTCAGGCTATCGCGCAGCGCCGGATGCAGGCGCTCGAGATTGTCCTGGAAATAATCGATGCTGTCGGCCATTGCCTCCAGGGCACTGTCCATCGCCACCTGGCGATTGTCGAGAAACATGAGCGGTCACCTCCTCCGGTGACGCAGATTGTGGGGCTGTCGCCGTGCATTTGCCACCCCCACGGACCAATAAATCCCGGGTTCACCGTTAGTCTTTGGACGCAGGCCGATTCTCTCACCCCTTGGGGCGGGGCGGCACCTTGTGGCGCGGGGCGGCGTTGCGCTCCAGGTGCTCGATGATCAGCGAGGCGATGTCCTTGCCGGTGGCCGTCTCGATGCCCTGCAGGCCCGGAGAGGAGTTGACCTCCATGATCACCGGGCCATGGTTGGAGCGCAGCAGGTCGACGCCGGCCACCCTGAGCCCCATCGCCTTGGCCGCGCGGATGGCCGTGGAGCGCTCCTCCGGGGTAATGCGGATCGAGCTGGCGCTGCCGCCGCGGTGCAGGTTCGAGCGGAACTCGCCCTCTGCGGCCTGACGCTTCATCGAAGCCACCACCTTGTCGCCAATCACCAAGCAGCGGATATCGGCGCCCTTCGCCTCCTTGATGTACTCCTGCACCATGATGTTGGCCTTCATGCCCATGAAGGCCTGGATCACGCTTTCGGCGGCCTGGTTGGTCTCGGCCAGCACCACGCCGATGCCCTGGGTGCCCTCCAGCAGCTTGATGACCAGCGGAGCGCCCCTGACCATGGTGATCAGGTCGGGGATGTCGTCCGGGGAGTGGGCGAAGCCGGTGATCGGCAGTCCCAGCCCCTTGCGTGACAGCAGCTGCAGCGAGCGCAGTTTGTCCCGGGAGCGCGTGATGGAGACGTTGTCGTTGAGCACGTAGGTGCCCATCATCTCGAACTGGCGCAGCACCGCGCAGCCGTAGAAGGTGACCGAGGAGCCGATGCGCGGAATCACCGCGTCGAACGGCTCGAGCTCCTCCCCCTTGTAGTGGATCGAGGGGTGGTGCGAGGCGATGCTCATGTAGCAGCGCAGGGTGTCGACCACGCGCGCGCTGTGGCCGCGCTGCTCGGCGGCCTCGATCAGGCGCCGCGTTGAGTAGAGGTTACGATTGCGGGACAGCAGCGCGATATGCATTCAGCAGGACTCCGGATCGGGGCAGAGGCGGTGTAGGGCGTGGGCGGTGTAGGACGGCGTGGGTCAAGGCTCGCCGTGCAGGAAGGCGACGCCGGGTGCCACCAGCAGGCGACGCAGCGCGCGTCGCCCGAGCAGCATAGGGTGGCGCATGTCGCGGCGGTCGGTCAGGCTGAGCTCCACCGGGAAGGAGAGGGTGCCCAGCTGCATGGTCGTGCGGATCACGTAGCGCCATTCGGCCTGGCCGTTGGAGCTGGTCACCCGGCGCCGGTCGTGCAGGTGCATGCGATGCACGTGGGCCGGCGTGCCGGGGCCGCCGCTGCGCGTGGTGAAGCCGACCCAGAGGAGCCCATCCTCTTCATAGGACTCGATGTCCTCGGCGTGCAGCGCCGAGGTCCGAGCGCCGGTGTCGGCCTTGGCGCACAGCGTCAGATGCAGCTCCGGCAGGGTCACCATCTCGCGGCGACCGATCACCGCCTTGGGCGTATAGGGCAGTTCTTTCATCATCTCGCTCCCAGGTCTCTGCGCTCAGCGTGACAGGTCTGCCAGGCGCCGGCCAATGGCGGAATCCGCCTCGGCGTCGCGCAGCGTCATCAGCAGCGGCAGGCGCAGCCGCGGGATCAGGGCCAGGTCACGGGCCACGGCCATGAAGTCGGTGCCGGGCGCTTCGGCCAGTCGCCTGAGGAAGCGGGGCAGGCGCTCGGCGTCTTCCAGGTGGTGCCAGCCCCGCCCGGCCATGGCCGCCAGCAGGTCGGGGCCGCAGGCATCCGGATCGTCGAGCAGGGCATCGAACCAGGCGCCCGCCTGCTCCGTCGAGGCGCCGCCCATGGCGCGCACGCAGGCGCAGAACGTCTCGATATCGCCGCTGGCACCAGCGGCCTCGCCCCGCCGCCGCAACGCGCTTGCCAGGGCATCGTCGATGGCCACGTGTTCCAGGCAATAGCACAGCGAGGTCAACACCTCGCCGGGCAGGGCGTCGAGGCGGGCGGCGACAGCCTGGCTCGTGGCGGCATCCAGGCGCACTGCGGCGTCGGCCAGCCCCTGCAGCCCCAGGGCGCGCCAGTCGATCGCCTGCTGCCCGGTCAGGTAGGCCTCGGCGGGTTCCAGGTGCTCGCTTGCCGGCTGGCCGGCATCCCGACTGGCGCGCGCATGCAGCACGGCTCGGAAGGGCAGCGAGGGCGTGAAGGCCAGCGGATTGTCCTTCATCAGGTTATCGATCCGTTCGCCCTCGGCCCGTCCCAGGCCCTGAACGCTGCGACCCAGGGTCTCCAGCAGGCGCTGCACGAAGGCATCGCGCGGGGCCGGATTGAGGTGGCCCTGCTCGTCCAGCGGCAGGGCCAGGAACCAGATCAGCGGGTCGTCCATCTCACCGACCCGGAAGACCATGGCCAGGCGCGCGGTGCCCTGCCATGGCGCCGGCCAGGCCAGCTCCCCGGCCTCGAAGGCGGCCAGGGTGTCGAGCGGGCAGGGCTCGACGCGCCGCCCCAGGTGATAGAGTCGCACCTCGGCGCCGCTGCGCTGAAAGAAGTCGTGAAGGCTGTTGATCGGTTGCATGCTGTCTCCGGGTCACGAACCGTGCACTCTACCGCGGCGCCGGGGTGCTGTCAGCCGTCCCGGGGCGTCGTATTGGTGCCGCCGTGCTGGTCATTTCCTGATCAGTCGGCGTCAGGGCCCATGAGGCCTGGCCAAGGGGCACCTTTCCAGCGTTTATCCACAGGCCCATTCAGGGTATCTGTGTATTGTGCACAAGATCGACGTGCGTCGCCTTCCGGGCGGTGGACAACCCGCCGGGGTGGCCAGTGACGGGGCCAAGCGGGGATAATAGCGACAAATGTACCGGAGAGATTGATCATGACCGTTCACGATGAACTCGGCGACGCCCTGCGCGAGCTCGAGGCCACCATGAAGGCCGCCAGCCTGTGGCGCATGGAGCGTCCTGACGCGAACGCCTTCGAGAGCGTGCAGCCATTCTGCATCGATACCATGACGCTGCCCCAGTGGCTGCGTTTCGTCTTCATCGCGCGCCTGGAGGTGCTGGTCGAGACACGCTCGCCGATGCCGGCTCAGTGTGACGTGGCGCCGGCGGTGGAGGCCTGGCTGACCCAGGAGGGCACGCGCGCCAGTGACCGGCTGCTGATGTGCCGCGTGGTCGAGGAGATCGATCGCCTGGTCACCGAGAACTGAGGCCGTCCGATGCCCTTCTATTTCGCCTACGGCAGCAACATGAATGCCGCCCGGGTCGCCGCCCGGATCGGTCGTACCCGCCGGGCGCTTGCCGGCGTGCTGCACGATCATGGCCTGCGCTTCGACAAGGCCTCGAGGGTGGCGGGCATCGCCCATGCCAACGTGGCGACGTCGGCCGGTGAGCGGGTGGAGGGCGCGCTGTTCGAACTCGAGCACTCCGAGCAGATCCGCGACATGGACCCCTTCGAGGGGTATCCCCACGACTACGGCCGTCATCGCCTGCCGATCGCGACGCACGAGGGCACGATCGAGGCCTGGGTCTATATCGCCGCGCCGGGCACCACCGCGGACGCCCTGCGACCGGCTCGGGAGTATCTCGAGCATCTGCTGGCCGGGGAGCCCTTCCTGACGCCCGATTATCATGCCCGCCTGGCCGCGGTGGAGGCGGTGACCGGGCTCGATGCGACGACCCTGGCCGCGCTCGGGCTCTCGCGCGAGACGCCGCGCTAGCGTCAGGGCACCAGGCCCAGACGCAACAAGGCCCGCCAGTTGGCGGGCCTTGTCATGTCGGGCAAGGCGATCAGAAGCGGTAGCTGACGCCGGCCATCACCACCACCGGGTCGATCTCGACTTCGCCGACATCGTCGCCATTAACGGTGACATCGGTATCGATATCCAGGTACCAGGCGGCGGCGTTGAGCGCCCAGTTGTCGTCGATCAGCAGGTCAACGCCCACCTGGCCGGCCGCGCCCCAGGAGTCGTCGAACTCGACGGGAAGGCCAGCTTCAAGCTCTTCATCGGAGAACATGGTGTAGTTGACGCCGATGCCGGCATAGGGCTGAACGCGGGCGTCGGTGCCGCCCAGCGGGTAGTACTGCACGGTCAGGGTCGGCGGCAGGTGATCGACGGAGCCACCGGTTACGCCCTCGACCTGGAAGTCGTGGTCGAAGGGCTCGGCGGCCAGCAGCTCGACGCCAAGCTTGTCGGTGAAGCGATAGCCCAGGGTAAAGGCGAAGGCGCTGTCGTCGTCGACCTTTACATCGTAATCCACGCCACCGAGGGTCAGGTCGCTGTTATCGCTCTTGGGCTCGACCTTGGCCACGCCCACGCGGGTGAAGAAGTCGCCGGCGCCGTAGGCGAAGGCCTGGGTGCTGGTGGTAAAGGCGGCGGCGGCAATGCCGGCCACGAGCAGCGAGGAAAGGGCGTTCTTGCGCATGGGTCATCTCCTGATGGATGAGGGGGCGGCGGCCTTGCCGCATCGGATCATGCTAATAGTCTATCGGCGTCTTTTTTGGAGAATATTGATCCAGCGCAAGAGTAGTGCGTTATGAGGCTGCAGGTAAAGACATGCTTACTCTGAGACTCAGGCCCCTCGCGGCGGTGTGACGTCTTGGCCTTCATGCATGGGGGCGGATCAGAAGCGGAAGGTGGCGCCGTCGCCGATAATCATGGGGTCGATATCGGCCTCGCCCGGAGCCGCGCCGCTGGCGCCGACCTCGGCATCGGTAATCGCATATCGCGCGAAGGCCCCGATCAAGGGATAGCTCGTCACCGCCATGTCAAGAACGTCCTGGCCGGCCGGGCCGTAGGGCTCATCGACGTCCAACCCCTCGAGCTCTTCCTCGGAGATGTGGGTGTAGTCGAGACCGCTCCCCACGTAGGGCTGTGTTAGCGAGCCGCTGTCGCCCATCGGGTAGACGTGGATCATTAGATTGAGGGGCAGGCGATCCACGCTGCCCGCGGCCTTGCCGAAAGCCGCGATGCCGTTGAGTTCAATGCCCGGCCTGTTGCTGAACAGGTATCTCGCACCGGAGGACATGCTGCGCGGGTCGAAGGCCTTTAGCTCCCCGAGAATGTCGAGAGAGCCGCTGTCGTCGGTAACCTCGGCCTTGGCGATACCTCCGCGCATGACAGTGTCGTCGACCTGGTAGGCCACGGCGATCGGGGCGGTGGCGAGGGCGGTTGTGGCGAGGGAGGCCATAGCGATCAGATGTCTGGAATTCATGGGAGGGTTCCTCGTGTCATCGACCGTTCGGGCGAGCGGTGGGGAAGAAGGCACTTATTAGCGTAGCGAAGGAATCTTGTTAATGTCTTGTCGCATTTTGCTATCGGTGAGATAGGCGTCTTGGGGATTTTTTTGCGAGACTTGCAGTTACCATAGTCGATAAATAAAGCTCTTGTATAACTTTTTCACTTTTCCTCCACGGCGCCTCGAAAGCACGCCGAAATTCGGCTTCACTCAAGGGGGATGATGACACCGGAGTCGCTCATGGCTGGCCGACCTCTCGTTAGTGCCGATTTTGCCGGACGCCTCGACCATCCGCTGCTGTCGCTGCTGCTGGCGGCGCTGTTGGCATTCTGGCTGCTGCTTCGCCCCGAGCCCATCCAGGCGCTGCCGATGGCGTGGCGCCTGCCACTGATCCTGGTCGGCGCCTGGGCGCTGGGGACGGCCTTTGTGCGGCCGATGGCCCTCGAGGTGGGGGAGGGCGGACTTTCGCGCCTGGCGGGCGCAGGGCTCAGCCGATGGACCCTGTGGGGATTCGCGGGTGTGATCGTTTGCCTCGAGGCATGGCGCTGAACCCGAGACGAAGAAAGCCGCCCGAAGGCGGCTCTCTTCATGTGCTCCCATCGCTGGCGTACCGATGGGATTGGGCTCCCGCGGGAGCCCTTTTACTACGTGGATTGCGTTATTCGCGCTCTTTTAGCGAGTAATGTGCTGATACTCACCGGCATCGGCCGTCGCGCTGCTCACCGCCATAATGGCAACGAAGGCAGCGATGAAGCCGGGAATGATCTCGTACACACCGGGTCCGCCCAGGAATGATGCGTTCCAGCCCAGTGAAATCCAGATCATGACGGTGACGGCACCGACCACCATGCCCGCGATGGCGCCGGCACCGTTGGTGCGCGACCACATCAGCGACAGGATGATCAGCGGGCCGAACGCCGCACCGAAGCCTGCCCAGGCATTACTGACCAGGCCCAGAACCTGGGAGTCCGGATCGGAGGCAATGACGGCTGCCACCAGGCCCACCAGTACGACACTGATCCGGCCTATGGTGACGGTCTCCTTGTCCGTGGCCTCCTTGCGCAGGAACAGGCGGTAGAAGTCCTCGGTCAGTGAGGAAGACGACACCAGCAGCTGGCTGGAAATGGTGCTCATGATCGCCGCCAGCAGGGCCGCGTAGAGGAAGCCGGTGATCAGCGGGTGGAACAGCAGGTCCGCCAGGATGATGAAGATCGTTTCCGGATCTTCCACATTCATGCCGTTGCGGACGGCATAGGCCCGCCCGAACACACCCAGCGAGATTGCGCCGATCAGAGAGATGAGCATCCAGCTCATGCCGATGTTACGGGCAACAGGGACGTCCTTCAGGGTCCGGATGGCCATGAAGCGCACGATGATGTGCGGCTGCCCGAAATACCCAAGCCCCCAGGTCACTGCCGACAGCCAGCCGACGATGGTCAGCCCCTCCGTCCAGGAGAGCAACGTGGGGTCGACTTCATTCAGCGTCTGGGACGCCTGGTTGAAACCGCCGCCACCTTCGCCAAAGAGCACCACCGCCGGCATGATCACCAGGGCCAGCATCATGATGCAGCCTTGCACGAAGTCCGTCATGCTCACGGCCAAAAAGCCGCCGACGACCGTATAGGCCAGCACCACGCCCAGTGTGATGACGACGCCCGCAGCGTAGTCGCTCATGCCGCCGATGTTGATGACGCCGGAAAATGCGCTTTCGAACAGCTTGCCGCCCGCGACCAGGCCCGACGCCGTGTAGACCGCGAAGAAGACCACGATAACGATGGCGGATACCGTTCGCAGCGACATGGCCCGAGTCGGGAACCGGTTGGCCAGGAATTCCGGAATGGTGATCGCGTTACCATAGTGAACCGTCTGTTCGCGAAGGCGCGGTGCCACCAGCGTCCAGTTGAAGAACGCCCCCACGAGCAGGCCGATGCCAATCCAGGCCGACCCCAGCCCTGACACGAACATGGCGCCGGGCAAGCCCAGCAGCAGCCAGCCGCTCATGTCCGACGCACCCGCCGACAGGGCGGCGACCTGGGGGCTGAGGGCCCGGCCGCCCAGCATGTAATCCTCAGACGTGGAAGTGGATTTGCGCATCGCATAAAAGCCGATGGCGATCATGAGCGCAAAGTAGGCAAATAGACTGATCCACACGCCAATAGCCATATGAACTTCTCCAAATTATTGGGTCGGATGTAGCACCGACAAGTTGTTAGTGCGCCTTCAGGCCGTCGCGTCGATGGCGAGCATCGCGATCTGGCAGGGCACGGAGATGAAGCCAGTAGCGGCATTGCTTTTAATCATCAGAGGGTCCTTCCGTCTTGTTGTGATGACGAGCGGGGATCACTCGTCGCCTAGCGCCAGCAGCGACGCGTTGCCACCCAGGGCGGCAGTGTTTTCCGTCACGGTCTTCTCGGTGGCGAAACGCAGCAGGAAAAGCAGACCGCCGGCCTTGGGACCGGTGCCCGAGAGCCCTTGTCCGCCGAAAGGCTGTACGCCCACGACCGCACCGATGATATTGCGGTTGATGTAGACGTTGCCGGCACGGATCTTCTGTGCGATCTCGTCGGCGAAGGTCTGGTTGCGGCTGTGAACGCCGAAGGTCAGACCATAGCCCCGGCCGTTGATGGAGTCGATCACCCGATCGATCTCGCTGGCGCGGTAGCGCACGATGTGCAGGACGGGACCGAACTGCTCGCGCTCCAGGGCCTCGATGCCATCGATCTCTAACGCCACCGGTGCGACGAAGGTGCCGTTGGCGGTGTGGGTCGGATCGAGTCGCGTCTCGGCGACCAGGCGATCCTCGCCCTTGAGCTTGTCGATATGAGCCATCAGGCCCCGGCGGGCGTCCTCGTCGATCACCGGGCCCACGTCGGTGCCCAGGTGGCGCGGGTCGCCCACGTGCAGCTCGTCCATGGCGCCCTTGAGGATCTCGATGACCCGGTCGGCCACGTCGTCCTGCACGTAGAGCACGCGCAGGGCGGAGCAGCGCTGGCCGGCGCTCTGGAAGGCCGACTGGATGACGTCGGCCACCACCTGCTCGGGCAGGGCGGTGGAATCGACGATCATGGCGTTCATGCCGCCGGTCTCGGCGATCAGCGTCGGCAGGGGCGCGTTCTCGCGAGCCGCCAGGGCACGGTTGATGATCTGGGCGGTATCGGTGCCGCCGGTGAAGACCACCCCAGTGATGCGCGGATCGCCGCTCAGCACGCTGCCCACGGTGGGGCCGTCGCCGGGCAGCAGCTGCACCACGTCGCGCGGCATGCCGGCGTCATGGAGCAGCTCGATGATGCGGTTGGCGGCCAGCGAGGTCTGCTCGGCGGGCTTGGCCAGCACCGGGTTGCCGGCGACGGCGGCGGCCACGACCTGACCGCAGAAGATCGCGATCGGGAAGTTCCAGGGGCTGATCGCCGCGAACACGCCCTTGCCGCCCATCATCAGCTCGTTGGACTCACCGGTGGGCCCCGGCAGGCGGGTCGTGCTGCCGAACAGTTCCTCGGCGCGCACCGCATAGTAGCGGCAGAAGTCCACTGCCTCGCGGATCTCGTCGACCCCGTCGGTCAAGAGCTTGCCGCCCTCGCGGGAGCACAGCGTCATCAGCTCGGCGAGGTTCTCTTCCATCAGGTCGCCCAGGCGGCTGACGATGGCGGCGCGCTCGGCGACCGGCGTGGCGTCCCAGCGCGGGAAGGCCGCCCAGGCGGCGTCGACGGCCCTGGCAGCCTGGTCCCTGGAGGTCCACTGCACGCTGCCGACCCTGACGCGGCGGTCGAAGGGGCAGAGCACGTCGTGGCGGGCGCCGGCGTCCTCGGCGACGTCGAAGGCCAGCAGCGGCCGCGCGTGGTACTCCTTCTCCATGAAGGTCGCCATCTCGTCCATCAGCGGGCGGTACTGGCTGTTGATGTTCAGGTTGACGCCCCGGGAGTTCTGCCGCGCCGGGCCATAGATGTCCTTGGGCAGCGGGATCCGGTGGTTGGCATAGGTCTGGTACTGCTTGAGCGTCTCGACCGGATGCACGCACAGCGACTCGACCGGCACGCGCGGGTCGACCAGCTGGTGCACGAAGGAGGAGTTGGCGCCGTTCTCGAGCAGGCGGCGCACCAGGTAGGGCAGCAGGTCCTTGTGAGCCCCCACCGGCGCATAGATGCGGCAGTAGGTGCCCTTCGGCGCGCGCTTGAGGGCAGCGTCATAGAGCGCCTCGCCCATGCCGTGCAGGCGCTGGAACTCGAAGGGGCGCCTGGCCTCGTTGGCGAGCTCGAGGATGGTGCTGATGGTGTGCGCGTTGTGCGTCGCGAACTGCGGGAAGATGCGCCCGCGGGTGTTGTCCGAGAGCAGGAAGCTCACGCAGGCCAGGTAGGCGACGTCGGTATTGGCCTTGCGGGTGAAGACCGGGTAGCCGTCGGCACCGATCTGCTGGGATTCCTTGATCTCGGTGTCCCAGTAGGCGCCCTTGACCAGGCGCATGGGGATCTCGTCGCCCTGGCGGTCGGCCAGGCGGTTGAGGTAGTGCAGCACCGGCAGGGCGCGCTTGGCATAGGCCTGCACGACCAGGCCGAAGTGCCCCCAGCCGCGGCAGGTGTCGCTCTCGTAGACGGCGCGGAAGACCTCCAGCGACAGCTCCAGGCGATCGACTTCCTCGGCATCGATGGTCATGGCGACGTCGCGCTCGCGGGCCATGGCGGCCAGTTCGCGCACGGTGCCGACCAGCTCCTCGAGCACCTGCTCGCGGCGGCCGAACTCGTAGCGGGGGTGCAGGGCCGAGAGCTTGATGGAGATCGACGGCGACGGCGTGCTGGCCGTGAGCGCCTTGCTGGTCTTGCCGACGCTCTTGATGGCGGCGGCGTAGGACTCGAAATAGCGCTTGGCGTCCGCGCGGGTGCGGGCGGCCTCGCCGAGCATGTCGTAGGAGTAGGTGTAGCCCTTGTCGAACAGCGGCTTGGAGCGCTTGAGCGCCTCATCGATGTCGCGCCCCAGCACGAACTGCTTGCCCATGATCTTCATCGCCTCGTACATGGCGCGGCGGATCACCGGCTCGCCCATGCGATTGACGAGCTTGTTGATGAAGTGCGCGGGCTTGCCTTCCTTGGGCTTGTCCAGATTGATGACGCGGCCGGTCATCAAAAGGCCCCAGGTCGAGGCATTGACGAACCACGACTCGCTCTGGCCCAGGTGTGACTTCCAGTCCGACGGGCCCAGCTTGTCCTCGATCAGGGCGTCGGCGGTGGCCTTGTCGGGGATGCGCAGCATGGCTTCGGCCAGGCACATCAGCATCAGGCCCTCGTGGGTGTCCAGGCTGTACTGCTGAAGCAGCTCATCGATGGAGTCCACGGCGGTGTCCATCTCGCGGACTTCTCGCACCAGCTCCGCCGCCTGGTGGGCGGTGCGCTTGAAATCGGCCTCGTCGGCGGACAGCAGGTCGACCAGCTCGCGAACGAACGCTTCCTCGTCGACCGCATAGTGATCACTGATGCGGGCGAAGAGGGTGTCGAGGTCCTGCTGCCAGGTCTCACCTGCCAGCATGTTGTTGGCGTTTAGCATCTAACTCCCCAGAGTGTAAGCCGTCGTCAGAGGGCGATGCCCGGCCGCCCGAGAGCTGTAGCGGGCGGCGCGGGAGATGCGTTGAGGGTAGGAGCGCGAGTGTCGTCCTGCTTGGCGAATTCTCGGTAGTATTTAACGGTTTCACGGTTTATGGCCGTGAAACGGTTGAAATTTCTACTTTGGTCTAAGGGTCCTGGCCGCTGCGCTTTGGGCCGGCGAGCTGACGGGTGAGGCGAGTTGACCGCGCGGGTCGCGACGCAGCTGGCTGGGGGGATACCCGAAGGCCTGCCGGCAGGCCCGCGACAGGGCACTCTGGCTGGTGAAGCCCGTTCGCGCGGCGATCTCCGACAGCGGCAACCGGCTCTGCTGCACCAGCTGGCGAGCGCTATCCAGTCGGCGGCGCATCACGTATTGCCAGGGTGACATCCCCGTGCTCTGGCGGAAGCGTTCGCTGAAGTGTGCCTCGCTGAGGCAGGCCTCGGCGGCCAGGTCGGCGACGCGCAGCCGCTCGCCCAGGTGATGATCGATGAAGCGATCGAGGGCCGTCAGGTCGAGTCGACGCGCGGGCGTGGCCGGCTCGTTGGCCAGCCGCGCGTGGAGGGAGCCTAGCAGGGTGCCGGCCAGTCGCTCGCTGTGCAGCGGCGCAAGGTTGCCCTCGCGGGTCAGCAGGCTCAGCTCCTGGAGCAGGAAATCCAGGTAGTGGCGCAGCGCGGGGTCGAGGGAGAAGAAGCGCGGCGCGTCGAACAGCTGGATCAGGTCGCGCTGGTGGCCCGTCACGGCGAAGGCGTCGTGGGGCAGGTCGAGAATCAGCTGGCGGTTGTCGCCGTGGCCGGCGTAGTAGTGCAGGTGGTTGGCCGGCACGATGCAGCCGGAGAAGGCCGAGATGGATCCACCCAGCCCCTCGATCTCGAACTCCGCCTTGCCACGCAGGCCGATCACGATCTGGTGAAAGTCGTGGGCGTGGTGGCGAATCGCGGTGTCGAGGGGGATCTGGCGGATGGCACTGGTCACGATAGGCCTCCGGCGGGGCATGTCAGCAGCATGACACCACAGTATACCAGGCGAGGATTCAACGCTTTGCGTCAATCCTCGCGGCGGCGCAGGGCGGTGTGGGCCGCCAGGTGATCACGCAGTGCCGCTAGCTCCTCCTGGCCCTCGTCGTCGAGCAGAGGCTTGCCGCGCGCCATGCGCCCGTGCCGCCCATGTTCGTCCATCAGTCGATCGGCCCGGCGGCGAATCCCCTCCAGGTAGTCGTCGTGGCGAATCGGGTAGCCGATGATGGTGTTCCACTCGGTCTCGCTGACGCTGCTCGCCAGCGCCTTGTCGAACAGCGCCATCAGCTGCTCGGGCTCCGTGCGATAGCGTGGGGTGCCGGAGAGCATCATCAGGGCGATCATGCCGCCGAAGATGACCAGGCAGACGGTGAGTACCAGCAGGAAAATGGACATGGTCGCGGCTCCGTGCAATCGAGCAGGTACCGATCGCTCAGCGGCAGGTGCGGCGGATCCAGTAGATGGATGTCTTCAAGGGCTGAGGCGGCACGCCGGGGCGTGGAGCGGGTGAAGGGAATCGAACCCTCGTCTTAAGCTTGGGAAGCTTCTGCTCTACCATTGAGCTACACCCGCGAGGGGATTTGGATAGTAAAACCAAGTGGTTAGCCTTTGCAAGCGAGCCGCCGATTTTTTCTTTTGGATCCGCGCTAAGTGGCTGTTCCGCGGTGCCTTGCCGGTCGGCAGGGAGTGTCAGGAAGGTATAGCAGAGTTTTTTTTGCGCTCTGCCGAACTTTTCTCTTCACCGGTGTCAGATGTTGCATAGGCAGCAACGCGATAGCAGTCGCTAACACTGTTGCCTAGCTTGCATTATCGATCTTTGCCGCCCCATGGTTCATGGGGCGGCTTTTCTTTTAGGGCATGTCAGGTGTTCTGCTGGGGCTTTGTCCTGAGCCGGCCTGACCCGCCACGTGTCGGCCCGAGCCAACAGGCCTCGCCACCCAGCGCGGGGTCGAGTGGCGAGGGCGGGTGTCCTGTCGTCGAGGATCAGGAGTGGCGCATGCGGATCAATGCGCTCAGCACGTCGCGGCGGGTGACGATCCCCACCAGCCGGCCCTGCTCGACCACCGGATAGACCTTGGGCTTGGCACCCAGCATCTCCTGAGCCAGATCGGTGATGCTCTTGGTGGGCGACACCGAGAGCACCTCGTTGCGCATCATCTCCCGAACCAGCGGCGGCTCGTCGCCGAGATAGGAGCTCTCCAGCACCTTGCCCATCACGTCCTGCTCCGAGATGAAGCCGATCAGGTGGTCCCGCTCATCGACCACGGGCACGCCGGGCAGGCGGTGCAGCGCGAGGCCCTCGGCCAGGGTGGCGACCGAGGTCTGGCCGGTGACCCGGTAGCAGTCCCGGGACATGATCTCACGCACGATCGTGGGGGCCTTGTTGGGCATGGCATAGCTCCTTGTGCCGGGCAATCATGGTCTGGACGGCGCCGCGATACCCGGGGTGATGGCCAGGGCGACTCGTGGCGCTGCCTCGTCTCGCCTCCAGCATAGTCGACACCCCCCACGCGCGGCGAAGGGGCCTGTTAACGCTGGCGGCGTGCGTCGCCGCGTCCGGCGCTCGGTCAGGAACCCGACAACGCTTGCCGGCTCCAATATGGCACACTCATGCACACCAGCCGTCGGTGTCGCCGGCGGTGACCGACCGAGGGAGTCGCATCATGGATGCTCGGGAGTACATGGCCCGCAAGGGGCTGGATACGGGGCGTGATCAGGAGCGCCCCAACACCCTGGAGGAGAAGGCCTGGTCGCGTGCTATCGAGGCGGGGGAGCAACCGCCTCGCGCCGGCACGCCCTTCGACTGGGAGGACTGGGAGCGCTATCACGAGACGCTCGCCGATGGCGCCGAGACGCTGGAGCAGAAGATCGATCACGAGGCCCACCGTCGCGCGCTCGACCACGAGGCGAGCTCGGCCGTCGGGCACTTCACGCCGGCCGCCGGCGAGCGCGTCAAGGTCGACGAGGAGCGGGGAAGCGCGCCGCCTCGCGGTGATCAAAGGGCGCGTAAGGTTCAGGACCACGCCGAGCCCCCGCCTCAGGACCTGCCGCCCACCGCCGGGCCCACGGTGGCTTTGTACGCCCTGGCCGTGCTGCTGCCGCCGCTGGCCGTGGGGCTCACGCGAGGCGGAGCGACTCGCGTGGTGCTCAGCCTGGCGCTGACCCTGCTCGGCTGGCTGCCCGGCGTGGCCTATGCGTTCTGGTGGTTGCGTCGACCGTCGCCCTGAGGCGGCGTGGGGCCTTGGCTGGGTGAGCGGGGCGGGTATAATCTCCGTCAACTACTCATTTTCCAGGAGTTTACCTTGGGCCTTCTCGTCGGCGTCACCGTCCTCTGGGCATTCTCGTTCTCGCTGATCGGCGTCTATCTGGCCGGTCAGGTGGACAGTTACTTCTCCGTGCTGATGCGCATCGGCCTGGCGACGCTGGTCTTCCTGCCCTTTCTGCGCCCCTCGCTGCTGCGCGGCGGCCAGCGCCTGGCCCTCATGGGGCTGGGCGCGCTGCAGCTGGGCGTGATGTATATCTTCTTCTACCAGTCCTTCCTGTTGCTCTCCGTGCCGGAGGTGCTGCTCTTCACCATCTTCACGCCGCTCTACATCGCGCTGCTCGACGACGCCCTGTTCGGCCGCTTCACCCCCTTCTATCTGGTGACCGCGTCGCTGGCGGTGCTCGGTGCGGCGGTGATTCGCTACCAAGGGCTCGACAGCGGCTTCTGGTCGGGCTTTCTGGTCGTCCAGGGGGCCAACCTCTGCTTCGCCCTGGGGCAGGTGGGCTATCGCCGGCTGTCGGCGAGCCTGCCGGATTCGCTGCCCCGCCACAGCGTCTTCGCCTGGTTCTACCTGGGTGCCCTGGCGGTGGCCGTGCCGGCCTTCGCGCTGCTGGGTAACACCGCGGGCCTGCCTACCACCGGCGTTCAGTGGGGCGTGCTGCTGTGGCTGGGCCTGGCGGCCTCGGGGCTCGGCTATTTCCTGTGGAACCTCGGGGCTACTCGCGTGGATGCCGGCGCGCTCGCCATCATGAACAACCTGCTGATCCCCGCGGGGCTGCTGGTCAACCTGCTGATCTGGAATCGCGATGCCGACCTCACGCGCCTGGTCGTGGGCGGGGCGATCATCGTCGGCTCGCTGTGGCTCAATGAGTGGTGGCTGAAACGCCGGCGCCTGAGCGCGGCCTGAGGGCGTTTGCTCGCCCCGTGGCCAATCGCCATAATGAGCGGCCGCGAAGCGAGAGGCCCGTGCATGCCAACTTTCAAGAACATCGGTCTGATCGGTCGTCTGGGAAGCGCCAAGGTGGTCGATACCCTCAAGCGGCTGATCCGCTTTCTCGAGGACGGTGGCTATCACGTCATCATCGAGGACCGGACCGCCACGGTGCTGCTCGATCATGGACACCCCGAGGCCAGCCGCCGACTGCTGGGGGAGCTCTGTGACCTGGTGATCGTGGTCGGCGGCGACGGCAGCCTGCTGGGCGCCGCGCGAACCCTCTGCCACAGCGGCACCCTGGTGCTGGGCGTCAACCGCGGGCGATTGGGCTTTCTCACCGATATCTCTCCGGATGAGCTGGAGGCGCGGGTCGGCGAGGTCCTCGCGGGCCGCTATGAGCTGGAGGAGCGCTTCCTGCTGGATGCCGAGCTCTACCGCGACGGCGTGCAGGTCGGCAACGGCGATGCCTTGAACGAGGTGGTGCTGCACCCGGGCAAGGCGGTGCGCATGATCGAGTTCGAGCTGTTCCTCGACGGCCAGTTCGTCTACAGCCAGCGTAGCGACGGCCTGATCATCGCCACGCCCACCGGCTCCACGGCCTATGCGCTCTCCGGCGGCGGGCCGATCATGCACCCCAAGCTCGACGTCATCACGCTGGTGCCGATGTTCCCGCATACCCTGTCGAGTCGGCCCATCGTCATCGACGCCGCCAGCGAGATTCGCATCCATATCGGCGAGACCAATCAGACCTATCCGCACATCAGCTGCGATGGCCAGACGCGGGCGGTGGCCAAGCCCGACGACGTGCTGGTGATCCGCCGCAAGCCGCGGCGGGTCCAACTGGTCCATCCGCTGGGGCATAACTTCTTCGAGGTCCTGCGCAGCAAGCTGGGCTGGAGCAATCGCCTGGGCGACTGAGGTGAGCATGCAAGGCACTCTTCCAGAGACTCACCCGCGTCAACGTACGCTGTCGGGTGCCCTAGAAGGCTACGACCTGATCGGTGACGTGCACGGCTGCGGGGCGACCCTGGCCTCGCTGCTCGAACGCCTCGGCTACCACCAGCGCGGCGGGGTCTATCGTCATCCTCGCCGCAAGGTGATCTTCCTCGGCGACCTGATCGACCGGGGGCCGCGCATTCGCCTGGCCGTCACCATCGCTCGGCGCATGGTCGAGGCGGGGGAGGCGCATATCGTCATGGGCAACCATGAGCTCAACGCCCTGGCCTACTGCCACCGCGCGCCGGCCGGCATGGGCCGCGACTGGCTGCGCGAGCACACGCCGCGGCACAACCGCATCATTGAGGAGACCCTGGAGCAGTATCGCGACCACCCCGAGGAGTGGGAGGAGGCGCTGGCCTGGTTCATGGACATCCCCCTGTTCCTCGAGCTCGACGGCCTGAGGGTGGTGCACGCCTGCTGGGACCCGGCGCTGATCGACGAGCTGCGCCGCGACCATCCGGACGGGCGCATCGACGAGGACTTCCTGGCCGCCTCGGTGGTACCCGGAACCCGCGAGTTCCGGATCCTCGACCGCCTGACTCGCGGCACCCACGTGCCTCTGCCCGAAGGCGTGGCGATTCACTCGGGGGATGGTTTCACCCGGCGCAGCTTCCGCGCCCACTTCTGGGCGCACCATCCGCGGACCTGGGGCGACGTGGTGTTCCAGCCCGACAACCTGCCGGGCGACCTGGAGCGCCGCGCGCTCACCGAGGAGGAGCGCGCGCGGCTCAGCTACTATGGACCCGAGCAGCCGCCGCTGTTCATCGGCCACTACTGGTGCGAGGGGATTCCGGCCCTGCCGGCGGCCAATATCGCCTGCCTGGACTACAGCGCCGTCAAGTTCGGCCGCCTGGTGGCCTACCGCTGGAGCGGCGAGTCGCGGCTCGATGCCAACCACTTCGTGTGGATCCGCGTGCCCCGCGAGGAGGAGGCCCGACCGCAGCCCTGGGAGATCGATTTCGATTGATACAATTCTTTACGCAAAAAGCGCGTCATCGGGATGAACTCTCGTTGACCGACGCCATCAGAGTAGGTGTTCCCTTGAATGATCCCTTGCTCTTGTCCGGCGGCCCCCTCCGCCGGACTTTTTCTTTGCATGACTGGCCGGCGTCGTCACGGTCGACCGTTCACCGCCTGATGAGCGCACCGTCAGTGCACGCGCCGCTGAACACCGTACCGCTGGAGACACCATGTACCGGGTAATCCTGCTGCCCCACGATGTCGATACCCGCGCGTTGCGACAGGCGCTATGGGCCCACCGTATCGGGCATCGGATCACCGAGGAGGGCGAGGGGCAGGTGCTGTGGCTGGTCGACCCCGCGCAGCACGAGGCGATGCTTGGGCTGATCGAGCGCTGGCGACGAGGGGAGTCCTTGATGCCTGAGGCGCCGCGGGCCGGGCGCGTTCCGACTGACCAGCTGCTGGCGCCGTTCAGGCAGGTGCCGGTGACCTCGCTGACCCTGGCGCTCTGCCTGGTGGTCTTCGCCATCATGGGCGTGCTGGATGATCGCGTGGTCGCGGCGCTGACCATCGTGCCGGTGGTCGTGGTCAAGGGCGCGCTGGCCTTCGGCGATCTCGGCGAGACCCTCGCCTCGGGGCAGGTGTGGCGGCTGCTGTCGCCGGCCTTTCTGCACTTCGGCTGGATGCACCTGATCTTCAACATGCTCTGGCTCTGGTACTTCGGCCGCCAGGTCGAGGCGCTGCAGGGCAGCCGGCGCATGCTGACGCTGCTCCTGGTCGCCGGCATCGGCGCCAACCTGGCCCAGTACGCCGCCGGCACCGTGCTGTTCGGCGGCATGTCCGGCGTCGACTTCGCGCTGCTGGGCTATGTCTGGCTGATGTCCCGGCGCGCGCCGCGCAGCGGCTTCTTCGTGCCCCAGATGCTGGTGGTCTTCATGCTTGGCTGGCTGGTCTTCGCCATGACCGACATGGCCGCCGCAGTGGGATTCGGCAACGTGGCCAACGAGGCGCACCTCGGCGGGCTGGTCGTGGGGCTGGCGCTTGGCTGGTATCATTCCGGCCGTGCCCGCCGCCCCTCCTGAGGCCGAGCCCCCTAAGGCCGCGCCTCCTAGGTCGCCCATTCTGAGAGAGTCCGTCATGAGCGAAATGTCCTTCGATCGCATGATTCAGCAGATGACCCCGTCCATCTACGAGAGCCTCAAGCAGGCCGTGTCGCTGCGTAAATGGCCCGATGGCCGGATGCTCACCGCCGAGCAGACCGAGCTTTGCCTGGAGGCGGTGATGCGCTACGAGGCGGAGAACCGGGTACCCGAGGAGCAGCGGGTCGGCTACCTGCAGCGCCGCACCTGTGGCGGCGCCAGCAGCGGGGCCGACGTGCCTCCCGAACTGGCCGGCCTGGCCCGGGACGTCGGCGGTGACTGAGTCGATCGACGCCGCTCAGGTGCACCAGGGCTGCCTGAGCAAGATGGCCATCGAGCCCGGCGCGCCGGCCCGCTACGTGCTGCGCGCCGGCGAGGAGCGTCTCGCGCTCAACGCCTGCCTCGGCAAGCCGCTGAGCCTCGAGTGGACTGGCGCCATCGCCTGCACTCACTGCGGCCGGGCCACCAGGAAGAGCTTCGCCCAGGGGCACTGTTACCCCTGCTTCAAGAAGCTTGCCCAGTGCGACACCTGCATCATGAAGCCGGAGCTCTGCCACTTCTTCGAGGGCACCTGCCGCGAGCCTGACTGGGGCGAGCGCCACTGCTTCCAGCCCCATGTGGTCTACCTGGCCAACGCCTCGGGGCTCAAGGTCGGCATCACCCGGGCCAGCCAGATGCCGACGCGCTGGCTCGACCAGGGGGCGGTGCAGGCCCTGCCGATCCTCGAGGTCGATACTCGTCAGCAGTCGGGCTTCGTCGAGGTGCTGTTCAAGGAGCAGGTCTCGGATCGCACCAACTGGCGGGCCATGCTCAAGGGCAGCACCGAGCGCCTCGACCTCGCCGCCGAGCGCGATCGCCTGCTGGAGCGCCTGGGCAGCGGCCTCGATAACCTGCGCGAGCGTTTCGGCGCCGACGCCATCCGGGTCCTCGACACCTCGCCGCTGAGCTTCGAGTACCCGGTGCTGGAGTTCCCCACCAAGGTGGTCTCCCACAACCTCGACAAGAACCCCCGCGTCGACGGTACCCTGCTGGGCATCAAGGGGCAGTACCTGATACTGGACAGCGGCGTGATCAACCTGCGCAAGTTTACCGGCTACGAGGTCCGGGTCGCCGCCTGAGCCCTGGGCTATTCTTCGGACAGCGAATCCCTGAGCCATCCCTTCGCCTGAGGAGGAGAGCCCGTGGAGAAGAGCCCGTGGAGAAGAGCCCGTGGAGAATAGCCCGATGAGCGAGATGCGTGCCATGCGGCTGCACGCCGCCGGCCAGCCGCTTCGCCTGGAGCGCCTGCCGCTGCCAGAGCCTGGCCCCGGCGAGGTGCGGGTCAGGGTGCTGGCCTGCGGGGTGTGTCGCACCGACCTCCACGTGCTCGACGGCGAGCTCGCCGAGCCCCGGCTGCCGCTGATCCCCGGGCATGAGATCGTCGGCGAGGTGGCGGCGCGCGGGGAGGGCGTGACCGATCTGGCGATCGGACAGCGGGTCGGCGTGCCGTGGCTGGGCTGGACCTGCGGCGAGTGCGATCCCTGCCGCGCCGGACGCGAGAACCTCTGTGAGCGCGCCGAGTTCACCGGCTACACCCGCGACGGCGGCTACGCGGAGTACTGCGTGGCCGATGCCCGCTACTGCTTTCCCCTGCCGGCCGAGGATGCCCAGGCCGCCGCACCCCTGCTCTGCGCCGGGCTGATCGGCTATCGCACCTGGCGGCTGGCCGGTGGCGAGACGAACCGGCGCCTCGGCCTCTACGGCTTCGGCGCCGCGGCACATATCCTCGCCCAGCTCGCCGTCGCCCGTGGGCAGTCGGTCTACGCCTTCACCCGGCCCGGCGATACCCAGGCCCAGGCGTTCGCTCGTCGCCTCGGCGCCGTCTGGGCCGGCGGCAGCGACGAGGCCCCGCCCGAGCCGCTGGATGCCGCGTTGCTCTTCGCTCCGGTGGGCGCGCTCATCCCCACGGCGCTGGCCGCGGTGCGCCCCGGCGGGACGGTGGTCTCCGGGGGCATCCATATGTCCGACATTCCCGCCTTTCCCTACCGCCTGCTCTGGGAGGAGCGCAGCCTGAAGTCGGTGGCCAACCTCACCCGCCGGGACGGCGAGGAGTTCCTGGCGCTCGCGCCCGAGGTGCCGATTCGCACCGAGACGCGCGCCTATCCCCTGGAAGAGGCGAATCAGGCGCTCGAGGACCTGCGCGAGGGGCGACTCTCCGGCGCGGCGGTGCTGATTCCCTGAGCCAGGGGCTGATATCGAGCCTGGCGCTTCGTCCGACCCGGAACCTGGTGCCTCCTCCGTCCTCTCCGATTCCGAGTCTGACGCTGACCTCGAATTCGATCTCGAACCTGGTCGTCGCAGGCGAGCCGCTTCCCCACACAAGAAAGGCCCCTCGCGAGGGGCCTGTGATGGCGAGCAGCGCGCCGGTTCAGCTCGACTCGGCCATCGTCGAGTAGGGATTGTCCGGCATCATCGCCCGGGGGATCGGCGGGCGACGCGCACCCTCCTTGGGCCCGTAGTGCTCCGCCAGGTAATCGAGGATGGTCGACTCGGTCTCGGCATCGAATTCCCAGAGCCCCTGGGTGTCCTGCATCCAGCGGATCAGATACTGCCAGTGGTTGCGCGAGCCGCTGTTCTGGGTGACCAGCTTGGCCGAGTGGCAGGCCGTGCAGTTGCTGCGCACCGTCTCCCATCCCTCCGCCTTGATCAGGCCGGTCTCCGGGTCCTTGGGCGGGGCCTCCCCCTCCTGGGCGCCTGCCGCCAGCGGCAGGCAGATCAAGGCGACGCCCAGGGTGGTCATGGCCAGCACTTGCAAGCGTTTCATGACGACCTCCTAGGCCACCTGGACCGCGATGCGATGGCAGGCGTTGTTGAGGTATCCCTTGGGGTTCCAGCCCGGCACCACCATGGGCTGTGAGCGACCGTTCTCATCGGTGGCCTTGGCCCAGACCTCGAAATAGCCGGGCTCTGGGAACTCCACCCGGGTCGTCCAGCGCTGCCAGGCCAACCGGTTGGGCGGATCCTTCAGCTCGGCCTTATGCCAGGTCGCCCCGAAGTCGATCGAGACATGCACCTCCTTGACGGCCAGGTCGCCGGCCCAGGCATGGCCGCGTACCGTCATGGCCTCGCCGAGGGCGTGATCGATCCCGGAGCGGGGGTAGGTCACCAGCGACTTGACCGGCATCGACTGGATGGTGACGAAGTCCTCCAGGGGCACCTGGCTGCCCGGTGCGACCGGATGCTCGGGCACGCTGTAGGAGGGCGCGCCCATCTTGGTGCCGTCGTGCTTCTGGTTGCGGATCACGATGCGCTGCAGCCACTTGCCTGAGACCGACCCCGGCCAGCCGCCGCAGACCACGCGCAGGGGATAGCCGTTGAGGTAGGGGATGTCCTCGCCGTTCATCGCCCAGGCGATCAGCGACTCGTCTTCCAGGGCCTTCTCCATGGGGACGCCTCGGGAGATCGGATCCTTGTTGGGGTCGCCGCTGGCATGGGCATCGGCGCCGTAGTAGCCGGTATAGACGGCGTCGTCCTTGATGCCGCAGGCCTCGAGCACGTCGCGCAGGCGCACCCCGGTGAAGGTCGGACAGGCCACCGCGCCGGTGGTCCACTGGTTGCCGCTCGCCGAGGGCACGTACTCGCTGCGCCCGTTGCCGCCGCACTCCACCTGCAGCTGGTAGGTGTGATGCTCGAAGCGCTCCTTCAGCTCGGCGATCGAGAAGCTCTGGGGGTTCTCGCAGGACTCTCCGCCGATCTCCAGCTGCCAGGTATCGGCGTCGATGTTCTCCAGGGCCGGCGGGATGCCGTTGTTGCGCACGAACATGACCCTCCCGGGGGTGATGTCGTCGTCGAGGAGGTGGGGCGGCGTCTCGGCGTTGATAGGGCGGTCGTTGAGGACGGTCAGGCCCTCCTTGCCCTTAAGGGTGAAGGGGGCATCGCTCTGCGCCAGGGCGGCGGGAATCAGGCCGCCGGGCATGCGATCGGCGAAGGGGATCGTTCCCCCCACGGCGGCGGCCATGGCGAGCAGGCTCGAGCGTTTCAGGAAACCGCGGCGGGTGACGGGATCGACTTCGCGATCCCAGAGCTTGCGATCCGCTGCCTCGGGGTCCTCGGCGTAGAGCTCGTGAATGCCGCGCGTCCTGGTATCGGGGGGCTGTCTGGTCATGACGTGGCTCCTGGCATGCCCGGCGGGCGGCTGGCAGGCGCTCGGCCGGGTCTTGTTGTGATTGTGCTGCCACCCTCAAGCGTAGCACCCCCGGCGCAGGCTGGACGGCGGTGCGAAGGCCGCGGCTCTGGTAGCATGTGCGGCCTTATCACGATGCCTGGAGAGCCCCCCCCGTGAATGATCCCTCGCCATCGATCGCCGCGCCCGACGCGGCCTGTGCCGAACGGGTTGGCCGCTACCTCGATACCCTGACCAAGCCGCCCGGCAGCCTGGGGCGTCTCGAGGACCTGGCGGTGACCCTGGCCGGCCTGACCGGCGAGGATTTCCCGGGCGTGACCCCACCCGCGGTGGTGGTCTTCGCCGCCGATCACGGCGTGGCCGAGGAGGGCGTCTCGGCCTTTCCCCAGGCCGTCACGGCGCAGATGGTGGCCAACTTCGTCGCCGGCGGCGCGGCGATCAACGTCTTCTCGCGGCGCATCGGCGCGCGCCTGGAGGTGGTCGACGTGGGCGTGGCCAGCGAGCTGCCGGCGCACGGCATCGTGCGCGACCGGGTCCGCCCCGGCACCGCCAACCTGGCCCGCGAGGACGCCATGAGCCGCGACGAGGCGCTGGCCGCCATCGCGGTGGGGCGGCGCGCCGCCCGGCGCGTCCAGGCGGCCGGCTGTCGCTGCCTGATCGCCGGCGAGATGGGCATCGCCAACACCACGGCCAGCAGCGCCATGCTGGCGGCCCTGACCGGCGCCCCGGTGAGTGAGCTGGTCGGGGCGGGCACCGGCGTGGCGGGCGACACCCTGGCCCACAAGCGTGCGGTCATCGAAGCGGCGCTTCTCGAACGCGCCCCCGATCGCGACGATCCGCTGGAGGTGCTGGCCCGGCTGGGCGGGCTGGAGATCGCCGCCATGGCGGGGGCCTTTCTGGAGGCCGCGTCACACCGCCTGCCGATCCTGGTGGACGGCTTCATCGCTACGGTGGCCGCGCTGACCGCCTGTCGGCTCGAGCCCGCCCTGCGCCCCTACCTGATCTTCGGTCACCGCTCCCACGAGCCGGGCCACCGCCTGGCCCTCGAGGCCCTCGGCGCCGAGCCGCTGCTCGACCTGGCGCTGCGCCTGGGCGAGGGCAGCGGGGCCGTGCTGGCCTTCCCGCTGCTCGAGGCGACCACCGCCATGCTGGCCGAGATGGCTACCTTCGCCACCGCCGGCGTTGACGATCGCGAGGCGCGCTGAGCCGTGGCGATCTCGCTCACTGCCGCCACGCGTCCGTCCGTGCGCCCCTCCTACCCGTACAGGTGTGACCTGGCCTTCGGCGACGGCCTGGCGCTGAGTGTGGACGCTGGCTGCGTGCATTTTCACCACGCCACCCCGCTGCGCACCCTGAGCAGCGCCCTGGTGGGCGAAGGGTTCAGTGGATCGGGCCACTTCTGCAACTTCCACGTCGACAAGGACTATGCCGGCCACGCGCCCCGGGCCGACCTGCTCGACTGGCTCGCCCGGTGCGGCCTCGACGGTGAGCAGAGCGTGGCGATGATGACCGCGGTCTCGCCGGCCCACCTGGCGCTGGAGGCGGCCGACGCCGGAGAGCGCTCTGTGCTGGCCGCGGTCACCGCCGGCGTCGGCAACGCCGTGGACATCACAGCGCCGGCCCTGGGCGACCCGCGCCCGGTGGTCGGCACGATCAATATCCTGGTCTTCATCGACGGCCACCTCGACGACGGCGCGATGGTCAATGCCGTCCAGTCGGTCACCGAGGCCAAGGTGCAGGCCCTGGGGAGCTGGGGCGTGCGCGATTCGCATACCGGCACTCCGGCCACCGGCACCTCCACCGATTGCCTGGCCATCGCCGCTACCCAGCGCGGTGACCCGACGCCCTATGCGGGCTCGGGCACCCGGCTCGGGCGCGCCATCGGCGACGCCGTGTATCGGGCCGTCCTGGCCTCCCTGGCGATGACGGAGGAGGCGCGATGAGCCCGCTCGTCGAGCCCTTCTCCCTGTCATTGCTGGGTCTGGTCGTCGCCGCCGTGCTGCTCGACCTGGCGCTCGGCGATCCGCCCTGGCTGCCGCATCCCGTGGTGGGCATGGGCAAGGTGATCGCCCGGCTCGAGGGGGCCTGGAACCACGGGGCCGCCGCCGCGCGTTGGCGCCGCGGTGGCTTCCTGGTGCTGGTGGTGGTGGGCGGCAGCTGGGCGCTTGGCTGGGCGCTGCTGGCGGCCCTCGCCTGGCTCAGTCCCTGGCTGGCGCTCGCCGCGGAGCTCGGCCTGCTCGCCACCACCCTGGCCGCCCGGGGGCTCGCCGAGGCCGGCCGGGCGGTGGCCGGGCCGCTGGCCCGCGGCGACCTGGCCGAGGCGCGACAGGCGCTCTCGATGATCGTCGGGCGCGACACCACCGCGCTCGACGAGGGGGAGCTCGCCCGCGGCGCTGTGGAGACCGTGGCCGAGAACACCGTGGACGGCATCACCGCGCCGCTGTTCTGGGCGTTGCTCGGCGGCGCACCTCTGGCGCTGGCCTACAAGGCCGCCAACACTCTGGACTCCATGGTCGGCTACCAAAGCCCGCGCTACCTGGACTTCGGCCGCGCCTCGGCGCGGTTCGATGACGCCGTCAACTGGCTGCCGGCGCGGCTCACCGCACTGGCGCTGTGGCTGGCCGCCTGGGCGATACCCGGCAGCCGCCTGGCCGGAGCGCTCGCCGCCACGCGCCGAGAGGCCCCCCGCCACCCCAGCCCCAATGCCGGCTGGCCGGAGGCGATGGTGGCCAACCTGCTGGGGGTGCGGCTCGGCGGCCTCAACCACTACGCCGGGCGCTCCTCGCACCGCGCCACCCTGGGCACGGCCCTCGAGCCCCTGAGCGTTGTCCATATCGGCTGCGCCATCCGCCTCATGCATGGCGGCTGGCTGGCCTTCCTGCTGCTGATGGGCCTGCCGATCCTGGCGGGGGAGCTTCTTTCATGAGCCTGGGGGCCGCATCGTCCTGGCCCGGTCACGGCGGGCGCGCCGCACCGCTGCTCGCGCGCTACGGCCTGCCGGCGGACTATCCGCTGATCGACTTCAGCGCCAACCTCAATCCCCTGGGGCCGCCGCCCTGGCTCGGCGACTGGCTGGCCGGCGCCGCCGAGTGCCTGACCCGCTACCCGGACCCGGACGACGACCGCGCCCGTCGGGCCATCGCCGAGCACGAGGGCGTGGCCCCCGAGCGGGTGTTGGTGACCGCCGGCGGGGCCGAGGCGATCTTTCTCGCCGCGGGCCTGCATGCGGGCGGTCGCGCGTTGATCGTGCAGCCCACCTTCAGCGAATACGCCCGCGCCTGCGCCCACTATGGCCTCGGCGTCTCGTCCCTGGCGCTTAACGGCGAGGCCTTCCTGCTCGACGTTGACGCGGCCGAGCGAGCCATGGTGGCCGCCGAGGTGCTGTTCCTCTGCCGTCCCAACAACCCCACCGGCACGCTGATTCCCCGGAAGACCATCGAGCGCCTGCTGGCCCGGGGTCGCGAGACCGGCACCACCCTGGTGGTGGACGAGGCCTTCGTCGACTTCACCGCCGTCGACGAGCGACTGACGCCCCTGCTTCTCGAGGCGCCCAACCTGCTGCTGCTGCGCTCGCTGACCAAACTCTACGACCTGCCGGGGCTGCGACTCGGCTACCTGCTGGGCGCGCCCGAGACGGTGGCGCGCCTCGCCGCCCGTCAGCTGCCCTGGAGCGTCAATGCCCTGGCGCTGGCGCTGGTGGCGCCGCTGCTCGCCGACGCCGACTACCTCGCCCGCACCCGGGCGTGGCTGGCCGCACAGCGCGACCTGCCGGCGCGGGTGCGGGCGCTGGGCCATGCGGTGGCGCCCACCGATGCCAACTTCCTGCTGCTGCGCGGCGGCCGCGACGCCGCCGAGGCCGAGGCGCTGTTCGCCTTCCTGCTGCGCCGTGGTCTGCTGGCACGCCACACCCACAACTTCCCCGGCCTCGACGGCCGCTGGCTGCGCCTCGCCCTGCGCGATGGGCGGGATAACGCCTGCCTGCTCGCGGCCCTGGCGGCCTGGAGGCGCGGATGATCGCCTTCGTCGCCGGCGGGGCGCGATCGGGCAAGAGCGCCGTGGCCGAGGCCCTGGCCATGGGGCACCTCGCTCACCAGCCTCGAGAGGCGAGAGGGGCGCTTGTCTATCTCGCCACGGCCCGAGTCGGTGACGACGAGATGGCAGCAAGGGTCGCTCGCCACCGCCGCGAGCGCGGCGAGGGCTGGCTGACGTGCGAGGCGCCCCTGGAGCTGGCCGACGCCCTGGATGGAGTGAAGGCGGGCAGCAGCGTGCTGCTCGACTGTCTGACCCTGTGGGCCGGCCAGTGGTTGTTCGAGGCCGAACGCGACGAGGCTGCCGGCCGGGCGATGCTCGAGTGGCTGATCGCCTCGGCCCGGCGACGCGACATCGCCCTGGTGGTGGTCTCCAACGACCTCAACGAGGACCTGCCGCCCCGGGACGCCCTGGTATGGCGCTACCTGGCCTTCCTGCAGCGGCTCCATCGCGACCTGGCCGAGGAGGCGGATCGGGTGATCGAGGTGGTGGCCGGACGGGCCGTCTATTGGAAGGACATCGAGGGGAAGGGCATTGAGGAGAAGGATATCGAGGGGCAGGGCAGGGATGTGAAAGGAGCGAGTTCATGAAAAACGCGGTCTTCGGCGTGCTGCTGGCGATCCAGTTCCTGAGCCGGCTGCCGGTGCCGCTGGCCTGCCCCTGGACGCCGGCCACCCGGCGCTGGGCGGCCCGGGCCTATCCGCTGGTGGGCGCACTGCTCGGGGCCCTGGTAGCCGGGGCGGGCACGCTGCTGGAGCCACTGCTGCCCACGCAGCTGCTGGCCCTGGCGCTGCTCAGCCTGTGGGTGGCGCTTACCGGCGGCCTGCACCTGGATGGCGTGATGGATCTGGCCGATGCGCTGGGCAGCAATGCGCCCCTGGAGAAGCGCTTCGCGATCATGAAAGATCCCCAGGTGGGCAGCTTCGGGATCCTGGCGCTGGTCTTCCTGTTGGCCTGGAAGCTCGCCCTGCTGTGGGCGCTGCTCGACGCCGGCGCGCCTTCTTGGGGGCTGGTGGCGCTGCTCGCCCTGGGGCGGCTCGGCGGCGTCGGCCTGCTGATCCTGGTGCCGGCGGCTCGCGCGGAGGGGATGGCCCACGCCTGGCAGCAGAGCCTGACCCGCGGCGACCTGGCGCTGGCCGCCGCGCTGCCGCTGGCGCTCTCGATCTGGTTGCCTGGCGGCGCCTGGCTGGCGGCCGGCCTGGTCGTCTTTATCATGGGATATGGCCTGGCGATGCGCCGGGCCTTCGGCGGCATCAACGGCGATATCGTTGGGGCCGCCATCGAAGGAGGAGAACTATGGCTGCTGCTGATCGCCTGGAGCTGGTGGTCGTGCGTCACGGCCTGACGAGCTGGGCGTGTGAAGAGGGTGAGCGCCGATGAGTGATTTTCGCCTGGACGATACCCGCTGCCTCGAAGTGGTGGTCGTTCGCCATGGCCTGACGAGTTGGAACCGTGAGCGTCGCTACCAGGGCCAGCGTGACATTCCGCTGCTGCTGCCCGAGGCGCTGCCGGACCTGGATCGGCTGCGCGAGGCGCTGGCCGACAGCGTCTTCGATGCCGTGCACGCGAGCGATCTTACCCGCTGTCGTCAGACGCTCGCCCATATCCGGGATGGCAGCGCATGGGCGGCCCACCCCGAGACGCCGCGTTTCGATCGCCGCCTGCGCGAGCTGGACTTCGGTGACTACGAGGGGCGCACCTGGGAGGCGCTCAAGGACGACCCGGACTACCGGGCCTGGGTCGACAGCCGCGGCATGCGGGCGACGCCCGGCGGCGAGTCGGCCCACGACCTCTGGGCGCGGCTCTCCGCCTGGCTCGACGAGGTGCTGGCCGAGGCCCGGATGCACGGCCACCGGCGGGTGCTGGCGGTCAGTCACGGCGGCGCCATCCGTGAGCTCTCCCGGCGCCTGGAGGGCGCCGACTTCTGGGCCGGCGTGGTGGGCCAGGCCCAGGGCCGGCGTTTCGTCTTCACCCATGGCGAGGAGGGCTGGCAATGCAGCTGTTCATCGGCGGTGCCTGCGCCGGCAAGCGCGACCTCGTAGCGAGCCGCTTCCCCGAGGCGGTTTGGCTGAAGATGGGGGAGGGCGCGGACCTTTCCGGCTGGCGTGACCGGCTTGCCCCGGGGCGGTGTCTGGTGATCAGCGGCTGGCTCGACTGGCTCGCCGGTGCCCTGGTCGATGACGCTGGCGGCGCGGATGATCCCGACGATGATCGACTGCGCGCCCGGCTGGATGCGGAGTTGGCGGCGATGGTCGAGGTCGAGCGGCGTGGGCACGGCGAGATCGTGCTGATCCTGTCTGAGGTGGGCCGCGGCATCGTGCCCCTCGAACCGGCGGATCGTCGCCTTCGCGACCTCGCCGGCTGGCTTGGCCAGGACGCGGCAGCGCGCGCCGAGGCGGTGTGGTACGTGCGCCACGGACTGGCTCGCTGTCTGACCGTTACCTGAACTCTGCCTGCTCTGGGCATGAGCCGCGTCAACGTCACCGGCGATTCGCGTTGACGCTTCAGGGGCCGGTTGCTAGCTTACCCGCACTCTCAGGTGCCGGTGGAGCTCGCTCCGCTGGATAAACGGGAAGTCGGTGCGCCCTCGGGCGAGTCCGACGCTGCCCCCGCAACGGTGATCGAATCAAGGTCCGCCACTACCTCCTATTGGTATGCCACTGTGCCCCTGCGGCATGGGAAGGCGGCGGTCCGGAAGGTGCCCCATGGCTCATCTGCCAGGCCCTTCGTTCGTCAGCCCGGAGACCGGCCTGAGAGCACATGCCGGATCGCGGAGGGCGATCACGAGGCGAGGATCCCGGCACCATGCCGCCTGCGCCCGTGTTCTCGTTCCCTTCTGCCGGCCCATCAGAAAAAACGCAAGGCGCCGTGCGGGTGAGCACGGCGGCAAGGGACCCACATGAACACCATTCACGCCTCCCGTGGCCTGGCGGCCTTCGCTCTGGCCGCGCTGCCGCTGGCCGTCCAGGCCCAGGTCACGTCGTCGACCTCTGACTCCGACGGGGTCGTCGCCGAGACCCTCAACCCGCTGACGGTCACCGCCACCCGCGCACCGCGCACCGCCGACGAGACGCTGGCCTCGGTCACCGTGATCGACGAGGCTGCGCTGCGTCGCCAGGACCCCACCGATATCACCGACCTGCTGCGCGGCCAGCCCGGCGTCGATGTTTCATCCAGTGGTGGCTTCGGCAAGACCAGCAGCGTCTTTATGCGAGGAACCGGTAGCGCATCCACGGTGCTGATGATCGACGGTATCCGCCTGCGCTCGGCCACCGCCGGCAGTCCCTCCTGGCAGTTCCTGGACCCGCGCCAGTTCGAGCGGGTCGAGGTCGTGCGCGGTCCTCGGGGCAGCCTCTATGGTGCCGACGCCGTGGGGGGCGTGGTGCAGCTGTTCACTCCCCAGGGAGAAGGGGAGCCCACGCCGCGCATCTCGCTGGGCGGCGGCAGCTTCGATACCCGGCGCGCCAGCGCCTCGCTCTCCGGCAGCGAGGGCGGGACCCGCTACCATGTCGCCGCCAGCCGCCTGGAGACCGACGGCTACGAGATCGTCGAAGGCGAGGGCGACAAGGGCTATGACAATACCTCGGGCCTGGTCAGGCTCTCCCACGGCTTCGATAACGGCGCCGAGGTGGGCGCGCATGCCCTGCGGGCGCGCGGCAATACTGAGTTCGTGGGAGGCAATACCGATTATGTTCAGCAGGTGGCCGGCCTTTATGGCGAACTGCCGGTAACCGAGAGCTGGAACAGCCGTTTAACCCTGAGCGAAGCAAGAGATGAATCGGAGGTCTTCTCTAGCTTCCCCGGCTTTTTTGATACACGGACACAGACAGCACGTTGGGAAAACACGGTGATGTTGGGCGCGCATGAGGTGATTGTGGGTGCTGAATACACGGAGGACGAGGTCGATTCAACCACTCGCTATGTTGAGGCTAGCCGAGACAATACGGCCGTCTTTGCTCAAGCACTGATGGATTTCGCACCCTTTATCTTGCAGGCCGGGCTGCGCCATGACGATAACGAGGCCTTCGGTGAGGAAGTTACCGGTAGCTTGGCATTAGGCTACGAGCTTGATGAAAATCACACTCTGCGAGCCAGTTTCGGAACCGCCTTCAGGGCTCCCACTTTCAATGATCTTTATTACCCCAATTATGGAAATCCTGATCTTGAATCTGAGGAATCGGAAAGCATTGAACTGGGGGTGCGGGCGCAGTTTGAGCGCGGCTTCTGGGATCTGGCGCTTTATGAGACCGACATTGAGAACTTCATCACCGGCCAGCGATCACCCACCAATATTCAGCAAGCAAGGATTCGCGGTATAGAGCTTGCCACCGGCGCCGAAGTTCTCGATTGGACCCTCCGTGCGGCGCTGACCTATACAGATCCAGAGAACCGAGGCGGCGGTAACATAGGTAATCGTTTGCCACGCCGTGCCAGCCAGAGCCTGCGCCTGGACATCGATCGCGAGCTGGGTGACTGGTCGCTGGGCGGGTCATTTGTCACGCAGAACCATCGGTTCGACGATGCGGCCAATGAGGAACGTATCGGCGGCTACGGTCAGCTGGACCTGCGCGCGGGCTGGCAATTCGCTCCGCTGTGGTCTGTACGGTTGAATCTCGATAACGTCTTCGATAAGGAATATGCCACGGCCCAATATTCCGAGAGCCGTGATTACCTTAACTCCGGCCGCACGGCCCTCCTCAGCGTGAATTTCGGCCAGTGATCGGGCATCGGTTCTCCCGCGCGCTTCTGACCGGCCTGGTGCTGCTGCCGATGGCGGCCGCCCGGGCCGGAGAGGGCGTCTGCGTCGTCGACGATGCCGGGCGTGAGGTCTGCCTGGACGCCCCGGCGCGGCGCATCGTCGCGCTCTCGCCGGGTGTCACCGAGCTGCTCTACGCCAGCGGGGCCGGGGAGAGGGTGGTCGGGGCGGTCAGCTTCAGCGACTATCCGGCCGAGGCGGCACGGCTGCCCCGGGTGGGCAGCTATGATCGCCTCGACCTGGAGGCACTGCTGGCCCTGGAGCCCGACCTCGTAGTGGCCTGGGCCGGCGGCAACCCCCGGGAGCAGATCGATCGGCTGCCGGGGTTCGGCCTTCCCGTCTTCTTCTCCGACGTCAACGACTTCGTCGGCATCGCCTCGAGCCTCGAGCGCTTCGGCGCGCTGGCCGGTAGCGAGGCGGTGGCGAACGAGGCGGCGCGCACGCTACGCCAGCAAGTAGCGGCGCTGCGCGCCCGCTACGCCGACGCCGCCCCGGTGCCGGTCTTCTACCAGGTCTGGGAGCAGCCGCTGATGACCGTCAACGGCGAGCACTGGATCAGCCAGGCGCTCTCGCTGTGCGGGGGCGAGAACCTCTTCGCCGCCGAGGCGCCGCTGGTGCCGCGCCTCGGCGTCGAGGCGGTGCTGGCCCGCGATCCGGAGGCGATCATCACCGGCGGCATGGGCGAGCCCGATTCCAGCTGGCTCGAGGCCTGGCGCGACTACTCGGAGATGACCGCGGTGCGTCGCGACAACCTCTTCTTCATCGACCCGGACCTGGTGCAGCGCGCCACGCCCCGGCTGCTGGAGGGTACGCGGGCGCTCTGTGCGCAATTGGAGACGGTCCGTGACCGACGCTAGGGCGACCCCCAGCGTGCTTGGCGCACGGCTCGAACCGCTCGCCTGGCTGTTGCTGGCCGCGCTGCTGGCCCAGGGCGTGGCCCTGGCGCTGGGCAGCGTATCGATCGCCCCGGATGAGCTGTTCCAAGTGCTGACCGGCGGCGGCGAGGCCTTGCATCGCACCCTGGTGCTCGAGCTGCGACTGCCCCGCTCGCTCGCCGCCTTCGGCACCGGCGCGCTGCTGGCGCTCGCCGGGGCGCTGATGCAGGTGCTGCTGCGCAACCCGCTGGCCGACCCCTATGTGCTGGGGCTCTCCGGCGGCGCCTCGGTGGCGGCGCTGGCCGCCATGCTGGCCGGTCTCGGCACCGCGCTGGTCGGCGGGGCGGCCTTCGCCGGGGCGCTGGCCTCGACACTGATGGTCTTCGGCCTGGCCCACGGCACCGGCAGCTGGACCCCGACGCGGATGCTGCTGACCGGGGTGGTGATGGCCTCCGGCTGGGGCGCCGTGATCACCTTCCTGCTGGCGGTGAGTCCGGTGGAGCGGCTGCCCGGCATGCTCTACTGGCTGATGGGCGACCTTGCCTACGCGGGTAGCCCCTGGCCGGTGCTGGCGGTGGCGGCTGTGGCCCTGGCGGCCATGGTGCCCCTGGGACGCACCCTGAACGTGCTGGCGAGGGGGGGGCTGCAGGCCGCGGCGCTGGGCGTGGCGGTTCGTCCGCTGGAGTGGACGCTCTACCTGCTGGCCAGCCTGATCACCGCCGTGGCGGTGACCACCGCCGGCAGCGTCGGTTTCGTGGGCCTGATGGTGCCGCACATGCTGCGCCTGCGACTCGGCAACGATCAGCGGCTGATCCTGCCGGCGAGCCTGCTGGCCGGCGGCACCCTGCTGACGCTCGCCGACACCCTGGCACGCACCCTGATCGCGCCCCAGCAGCTGCCGGTCGGGGTGATCACCGCGCTGCTCGGCGTGCCGACCTTCCTCTACCTGCTGCATCGGAGCCGCTGATGGCCACGCCGACCCCGACGCTGGAGACGCGAGACCTGGTGGTCGACGTGCCGGGACGCCCGACCGGGCGGGCACTCGCGCTCGGCATCGCGCCGGGCCAGGTGTGGGGCGTGCTGGGCCCCAACGGCGCCGGCAAGACCACCCTGCTGCACACCCTGGCCGGGCTGCGGCCGCCGCGCTCCGGGGAGGTCCTCCTCGAGGGTCGGGCGCTTCCCGGCTGGCGCCGCGGTGCGCTGGCTCGGCGGCTGGGGGTGGTCTTCCAGGAGCGCCACGACGACTTCCCGGCCACGGTGCGGGAGACCGCGCTGATCGGCCGCCACCCCTTCCTGTCGCCCTGGCAGCAGGAGGGGCCGGAGGATCATGCGCGGGCCGCCGCGGCGCTGGCGCGCCTGGACCTGTCCCACCTGGCCGAGCGGGAGCTCGCGACCCTCTCCGGCGGTGAGCGACAGCGCGTCAGCCTGGCCACGGTACTGACCCAGGCACCGGCGATCTGGCTCGCCGACGAGCCCACCAATCACCTCGATCTGCACCATCAGGTGGCGGTGATGGGTCTGCTCGCCGAGCAGGCCAGGCGCGGCGGCGCGGTGATGATGTGCCTGCACGACCTCAACCTGGCGGCGCGCTGGTGCAGCCACCTGCTGCTGCTCTATCCCGGCGGCGAGGCGTGCTGGGGCCCCGCGGAGGCGATGCTGGTGCCCGCGGCCCTGGAGCGCCTCTATGGCCAGCCCCTGACCACCGCCTGGGTGGACGGCGCGCCGGTCTTCGTGCCCAAGCGTTGATGCAGAAACGTTGAGGCGAGCGACGCCGGCACGCTCCCCCATTCCCCTTTATCGACAGGAGTCCCGATATGAGCCGATCCACCATCGACCCCCAGCGCCACGCCGAGCGCATGGCCGCCAAGCAGAAGATCATGAACGAGCGGATCAAGGCCGCCGACAAGGAGCAGGGCGTGCTGCTGGTGCTCACCGGCCCCGGCAAGGGCAAGAGCAGCTCGGGCTTCGGCATGGTCGCACGCGCCTTGGGCCACGGCATGAAGGTGGGCGTGGTGCAGTTCATCAAGGGCGCCTTCAGCACCGGCGAGGAGGCCTTCTTCCGCGACCTGCCGGGGGTGGACTACCACGTCATGGGCGAGGGCTACACCTGGGATACCCAGGACCGCGAGCGTGACGTGCGCGCCGCCGAGGCGGCCTGGGCCGAGGCGCGACGCATGCTCGCCGACCCGGACTATGCGCTGGTGCTGCTCGACGAGCTCAACATCGCCCTGCGTCACGGCTACCTGGATCTCGACGCCGTGCTCGACGACCTGCAGGCCCGGCCAGCCATGCAGCACGCGGTGGTCACCGGCCGCCACGCGCCGGAGGCGCTGATCGAGCTGGCCGACACCGTGACCGAGATGAAGGTGGTCAAGCACGCCTTCAAGGATCAGGGCATCAAGGCCCAGAAGGGCGTAGAACTTTAGGGCATCTCTGGGAACTCGACGAAAGCGATGAGCGTTGCCGGCGACAAGCTTTCGCGAGGGCGCTGTGAACCCCTCCCTGGGCGCTACCGACGCCATCCCTGGCGTAGACATGATGGATTGACCTGCCCCTCCTCAACGTCGTGGGTTACGTTGAGGTTGGGCAACAACACAGAGCCACTATTGAGGGAGGCAGGTCATGACACAGTCTAACGCAACTCAGCAGGTCGTTGTGGAGCGCACTGCCGCCGAGCGGCTCAGCGCCGCCAGCGACGTCCATGCCGCCTATATCGGGCTGGATGTGCATAAGGCCAGCATTGCGGTATCCATCGCCGAGGCGGGACGGCATGAGCCGGAGTTTCGTGGTGAGATCGCCAATGAGCCCACGGCCATCGACACGCTGATCCGCCAGCTGAGCCAGCGCTTCGCGGG
>NZ_FPAQ01000028.1 GCF_900116405.1 Halomonas saccharevitans
CTGCTTGCGCATGTCGACCGGCTCGCGGCACAGGTAGACCCTCAGTCCCGTGTCTGGCCGAATCATCGGGCCACCTCCACGGCGACGAAGCGCTGCGGGCGATGACGAGGTGGTACTGGTACCTCCTGCACCACCAGGCGCTGCTCCCACGCCAGCAGTGACGCCAGCTCCAGTCCCTGCTCCGCTGCGTTCTCACTCAACGGCAATTGCCGAGAGGAAGCATGGAACAGATGGCCCAGCCAGAAGGCCTGTGTCGGGGTCAGGTCGGTCATGGTGTCCTCCTTGGGATCGGGTGACACCAGTCTGATGGACACTATTCAGTTGCAGAAGATGGGGTTTGTGGAGCGCTTACGCCCGTGAGCTCGAGCCGCGGCTGCGCTTCGCCAAGCTGAACACCGAGGAGCAGCAGGCGCTGGCGGCGCGCTTCGGCATCCGCAGCATTCCCACCTTGATCGTCTTCAGGGGTGGCGGGGAAGTTGCCCGCCAGCCGGGGCTGCTGCAGGGGCCGCAGCTGCGCCAGTGGCTACAGCCCTATCTGGCTTAGGGGGATAGAACCTTAGGGGGGATAGAACGACCGGGTCGTCGGGATCGGCCGCCTGGCAGATTACTGCGCCTTGCGGCCCAGCGTCTCCAGGCGGGTGAACCACTTGTGGCAATCGCCCTCGTCGAGACGCTCCACCGAGCCGATCAGCGTCTCGCGGACCGGCGCGAAGCCGACGAAGCCGAGGATATTGCGCTCCAGCGACCTCACGCTGTGGGCGCGATAGACGTGTCGGTAGATCGCCGCCGGCATGCCCATCGTCACCACCACTCGCGCCGAGCGGCCCTTCAGCCCCTTGCGCCCCAGCGGGTTGCCGTCCACGTACTCGAAGGCGAAGTGGGGGCGCATGGCCTGCTCGAGGAAGCCCTTCACCAGCGCTGGCATGTCGCCGAGCCATAGCGGAAAGCACAGCACCAGGTGCTCGCACCAGGCGATGGCGTCTCGTGCCGGCGCGAGGGCCTCGGGCATCGGCTCCTCGGTCCAGGCCCGCTGGCTTCGCAGCAGGGGGAAATCGTGCTCGGCGATGGTCAGGGTGCGCACCTCGTGACCGGCCTGCTCGGCGCCCCGGCGGTAGTGGTCGGCCAGGGCGTGCAGCAGGTGCGGCGCGGCGGTATCGGGATGGCCCTGGAGGATCAGGATACGGCGCATGGCGGGTCTCTCTCTCGACGTGAAGCTCGATAAAGACGACGTGGCTCAGCATAGCCCGCGTCATGTCGTTCGATCGAGATGATAGCGCCTCATCCAGGAAAGCGATTCAAGCAAGGCGACGCCTTCAGAGAGATGACGTCGCGTCGAGAGCGGCGCGCCCTCAGTCCTGGCGCTTGAGCTGCTCGCGCAGCTGCTTGGGCACCTGCTTGATGATCAGGCGATCCTGATCCTCGTCGTACTCGACGCTGGAGCCCAGCAGGTGGGAGTCGAAGCTGATCGACACGCCGCCCGAGCGCCCGGCGAAGCGCCGGAACTGGTTGAGGGTGCGCTTGTCGGGCGGGATCTCCGGGGAGAGGCCGTAGTCGGCGTTGCGAATATGTTCATAGAAGGCGCGCGGCTGCTGCTCGTCTAGCACCTCCGAGAGCTCCTCCAGGGTGATCGGCTCGCCGCGGCTCGCCTGCTCGCTGGCGTAGTCGATCAGCGCGTCGGTCTTCTCGCGGCTGGCCTCTTCGGGCAGGTCCTCATGTTCCACGTAGTCGCTGAAGGCCTTGAGCAGGGTGCGGGTCTCGCCCGTGGCGTCCACCCCCTCCGCGGCGCCGAGCAGGGCGGCGAAGCCCTCCGCGAGCTTCTTGCCGCCGCGATCCTTGGTCCAGGAGAGGTACTGCTTGGAGGGCGAGTCGCCGCGCCACTGGTTGATGTCGAGGCGCGCGGCCAGGCTCATCTGCGTCAGGTTGAGCTGGCGCACCGGCACCACGGCGAGATCGTCGTCGACGCCGAAGCCGCTGCGATGATGCAGCAGCGCCAGGGAGAGGTAGCGGGCGTCGCCGACGCGCTGGTCGACTATCAAGAGGTCGCCGGAGAGCGTCAGGTGGTCACTGATCAGCTCGGCGAGGCGCTTTGCCACGTCGCGGCTGAAGGTGACGAAGTCGCGGCCGCCGTCGAGGGTGTCGGCGAGCTCGGTTGCAAACGGCGAGCTCACCTCGCCCTCGGGCGTGGTGTCGACGAAGTGGCCCCAGGCCTTGGGCTTGGCGTTGAAGGCATCGTTGAGGCCGGCCAGCAGATCATCCAGCGCCGCAGAGGGGGCGAGCTCCTCGGCGGCGGGGGTCAGCGTCGGCGTCTCGCCGGAGGCCGTGTCGATGCGATGGATGATGCTGTGCAGGATCGGCATGGGAGCTCCGTGGTGAAAGAGGCGAGGGCGAGGATGATACCCGCCGGCGGCGCCGCTCGATAGCCGCGCCGCCGGAGGATCAGGGCCCCAGGCGATCAGGGCTTCAGCCGATAGCCGCTCTTGAAGATCCACCCCACCATGGCGAGCGCCACGGACAGGAACAACAGGATCATCCCCAGGCTGACCAGCGGGCTCACGTCGCTGATGCCATAGAAGCTCCAGCGGAAGCCGCTGACCAGATAGACCACCGGGTTGGCCAGGGTCACCGCCTGCCAGAAGGGCGGCAGCATGTCGATAGAGTAGAAGGTGCCGCCGAGGAAGGTCAGCGGGGTGATCACCAGCAGCGGCACCAGCTGCAGCTTCTCGAAGCCGTCGGCCCAGATGCCGATGATGAAGCCGAGCAGGCTGAAGGTCACCGCCGTGAGCACCAGGAACACCGCCATCATCAGCGGGTGGTCGATGGAGTAGGGCACGAACAGTCGCGCCGTGACCAGCACGATCACCCCGAGGATCAGCGACTTGGTCGCCGCCGCGCCCACGTAGCCCACCACCACCTCGACGTAGGACATCGGCGCCGAGAGGATCTCGTAGATCGAGCCCGAGAAGCGCGGGAAGAAGATGCCGAAGGAGGCGTTGGAGACGCTCTGGGTGAGCAGCATCAGCATGATCAGGCCCGGCACGATGAAGGCGCCGTAGCTGATGCCATCCACCTCGCTGATTCGTGTGCCGATGGCCGCGCCGAACACCACGAAGTAGAGCGAGGTGGAGATCACCGGCGAGACGATGCTCTGCAGGATGGTGCGCATGCTGCGCGCCATCTCGGCGAGGTAGAGGGTCTTGACGGACTGCAGGTTCAAGCGCTTCATGGCGAGCGACGCTCCTGGACCAGGCTGACGAAGATGTCTTCCAGCGAACTCTGGCGGGTGTGCAGGTCCTTGACCCGAACCCCTACCGCCTCGAGGTCGGCGAGCAGGCCCGAGATGGTCGAGCCGCCCTCCTGGCGCGCGGCGTCGTAGCTATAGACCAGCGCGTGTCCCTCGTCGGCCAGCGCCAGGCCGTGGCCCGCCAGCGACTCCGGTAGCGCCTCCAGGGGCTCGTCTACCTGCAGGGTCAGCTCCTTGCTGCCGAGCTTGTGCATCAGCGCGTGGGTGTTCTCGACCAGCACGATCTCGCCGCGGCGTATCACCCCGATGCGGTCGGCCATCTCCTCGGCCTCCTCGATGTAGTGGGTGGTGAGGATGATCGTCACCCCTTGGTCGCGCAGGCCGCGCACCACCTCCCACATCTCGCGGCGCAGCTCCACGTCCACCCCGGCGGTGGGCTCGTCCAGGAACAGTACCTGGGGCGCGTGGGAGAGCGCCTTGGCGATCAGCACGCGGCGCTTCATGCCGCCGGAGAGCTCCAGCAGCCGGCTGTTGCGCTTCTCCCACAGGGTCAGCGAGCGCAGCACCTGCTCGATGTGCGCCGGATCCTTGGGCTTGCCGAACAGCCCCCGGCTGAAGCTGACCGTGTCCCACACCGTGGTGAAGGCCTCGTTGGTCAGCTCCTGGGGCACCAGGCCGATCAGCGAGCGGGCGGCGCGGTAGTCACGGACGTTGTCGTGGCCGTCCACCAGCACCCGGCCGCGGCTCGCGTTGACCAGCCCGCAGATCACGCTGATCAGGGTCGTCTTGCCCGCGCCGTTGGGGCCCAGCAGGGCGAAGATCTCGCCACGCTGGATCGTCAGGTCGACATCGACCAGCGCCTGGAAGCCGTCGGAAAAGGTCTTCGACAGCCCCTCGACGCGGATCATCGGAGTATCACTCAAGGGTGATGTCCCCCCTGAATTCGAGGTCCAGTTCGAGGCCCGCTACCTCGACCCTCACGCGCGCCGGCAGGGTCTCGTTACCCGTTAGGCGGCCATCGGCCAGCGCCTCCCGGACGGCCTGCTCGATCTCCTGCTGGGTGTTCACGCCCACGTTCTTCAGCAGCTTTCTGATGCTGTGGTTGAAGGTGTCGTCGTTCATCGAAGGGCTCCTCTGGCGTCGGTGACGATACGGCTTCCTGACATCATCCTCCACTTCATACAGGTACTGTACAAGAAAAAGCCGCGCATGGGTTTCATGCGCGGCTTCTCACAGTCAGTAGCCGGGTGGCCTCAGCTGCGGTCGGTGATTTCCAGCAGGTGGTAGCCGAACTGGGTCTTCACCGGGCCGTGGACTTGGCCCACTTCACCCTCGAACACCACCTTGTCGAACTCCGGCACCATCTGGCCCGGGCCGAAGGTGCCGAGCTCGCCGCCCTGGCGGCCGGACGGGCAGTTGGAGTGCTCGCGAGCGACCTCGGCGAAGTCGCGACCGCCCTCGATCTCGGCCTTGAGTTCGTTACACTTCGCTTCGCTGTCCACCAGGATATGACGTGCGCTTGCCTGAGCCATGTTGCTCTCCTCGACGGTCGGCTGGGATGCCGGTTGATGAACCTGAAAGCATACCATGCCCGTTCGCGAAGATGCCTCGTGGGCATGGGCTCGCGCTTGAGCGGTTCGTCATTCGCCCGCGCCGATGCTGAGTCGGAAGGCCTGCAGGCTGTCGAGCTCCAGGCGATACTCCTCTGAGAACACCGGGTGGCCGATGACGCGGATGTCCAGGCTCGCCTCGGCGCTGCGGTAGACGACCTCGGCGGTGACGTGGGTGTCGGTGACCAGCGGCGCCGTGGGCGCGAAGTCGATCCCTTTCACCTCTACCGCGGTGAGGCCGAGGCCGTCGAGGCGATCGTCGACGGCGCGCGTCAGGCTGGCGTCGTAGTAGAAGTAGAGGCCGCCGTAGACCAGGCCGGCCAGCACGGCGAGGGAGAGAACGAAGCGAACCATGACCGTCTCCTGGGTGATGTCATCAAAGGCGGGTATCGCGAAAAGCGGGTGTCGCGAAGGGCTGATGTCTCGAAGGTGCTGCCTTCGTAAGCGCGTTTTATAGCATAGGCGCGGGCCTGGCGGGGCGGCCAAGGGTATCAACGAGGTTGCCAGGCGCCCTCGCGGATCACCGGATAGCCGGCCACCGGCCGGTTGTAGAGATAGAGCCAGGCGGGCCCGAACGCAGTGGCATGGACGAGGCGATCGTAGTCGCCCTCACGCGGGGTGCGCACCCGATAGTCCTCCAGGCGGTCGAGGTCGGTCAGCAGCCGAGCATCGACCCGAAACACCTCCACCGCGATACCCTGCGAGGGCTCGAGCTTGGCGGCGGGGTAGGGCCCCAGGTCGTAGAGCGTGGTGCCGGTGAGGCGGTCCTCGCCCAGGAAGTCGGCGCCGTCGAGCCAGTGGTGGTTGCGCAGGCCGCGCTTCAAGGTGCCGTAGACGGCGACCAGCGGCGTGCGCAGCACGGCGAGGGTGGGAGTGTGCATGGCCTGTCCTTGCCTCCTCAGGGATGGGGTCGAGTGTCGGCCACGATGTTACCTGACGCCGGCGGTAAGCGTTTCGACATCGACCTTCTCGATTTCTTCGCCGAGGAAATCCAGTAGCGCCCTGACCGAAGGCAACAGGCCGCGCCTCGAGGGGAAGACGACATGCAGGATACCGCCCCGGGGCTGCCACCCCGGTAGCACATCGATCAGACGACCCGCCTGCAGGTCCCGGCCGCCTACCAGCAGGGCCAGCTTGACGACGCCCAGTCCTCCAAGGGCGGCCTCATGCAGGGTCTCTGCGCTGTCCGTCACCAGGCGAGGCCGATGGTGGATCTGGGCCGTCGCGCCATCCGGACCCGCCAGGTCCCAGACATGCTGCTTGTCATGCTGCTCGAAATCCAGGCTCGGTAACTCGATGAGATCGGCAGGCCCTCGAGGGAGGGGGCGATGCTCGAACAGGCCGGGCGCGGCCATCAGGCGCTGGGGACTGCTCGACAGCACCTTCATGGCCAGCTCGCTGTCTTCCAGGGGCGGGAAGCGCACCCGGATCGCCATATCGAAGCCTTCTTTCACCACGTCGACGCGACGACTGGTAGCCTCGACCTGAACCTCCACTTCGGGGCAGCGGGCCATGAAGCGAACCAGCAAGGGCGTGATCAGATAGTGCAGAACGCTGGGTGAACAGCTGAGTTTCACCAGGCCTCGAGGTTCAGCGCGATGGTGCTCGATCAGCTCCTCGGCAGCCTCGGCTTCCACCAGCATGGCCACGCAATGGCGGTAGTAGGCCTGGCCGAGCTCGGTGACCGAGACATGACGCGTCGACCGGTTGAGCAGCCGGGTCGCCAGCTCCTGCTCAAGCTGGCCGATGCGCCGACTCAGTGTCGACTTGGGGATGCCCAGGGCCCGGCCGGCGGGGGCGAAGCCGCCGTGGTCCACTACCTGGACGAAGTAGTAGAGATCGTTGAGGTCGCGCATCGCTCGTCCTTTGAGTGGAACGGTCTGTCCGAATTTTACCCTCTACCGCCGTCGGCGTTCCTTTTCTAGGATTCCTGCATCAGGGCCACGTGTGCCCTTCCTGCCAACAGGAGCTCGATCATGAAGAAGATCCGGAGGATATACGCTGCACCGCATGGTCACTGGGTAGGTGACGGCTTCCCCGTGCGTTCCCTGTTCAGCTATGACCGTATGGGAGCCGAGACCATCAGCCCTTTCCTGATGCTGGATCATGCCGGCCCCTTCAGCTTCAAGCCGGCCGAGCGGCCGCGGGGCGTGGGCCAGCATCCTCACCGAGGCTTCGAGACGGTGATCCTGGTCTACGAAGGAGAGCTGGAGCATCGCGACTCCACCGGAAGCGGCGGCCGGATCGGCGTGGGCGACGTGCAGTGGATGACCGCCGGGGCGGGCATCATCCACGAGGAGTTTCACTCCCGAGCCTTTACCGAGCGAGGCGGTCGGCTGGAGATGGTGCAGCTGTGGGTCAACCTGCCGGCCCGGGACAAGGACGCGCCGGCGGCCTACCAGACGCTGCTCGACGCCGACATTCCCAGCGTGGCGCTGGCGGACGAGGCCGGTCGGGTGCGCGTAGTGGCGGGGCGCTATCTTGATCACGAGGGGCCCGCGAGCACCTTCACCCCGATCAACCTGTGGGACGTGCGGCTGGCCGCGGGTCGGCATGCCACTCTGCCGGTCCCGGAGGGGCATACCACCCTGCTGGTGGTGCTGGAGGGCACCGTCCGGGTCAACGGCGAGACCGTGGTGCGCGAGGAGGCCGTGGTGAGCTTCGAGCGTCACGGCGAGCGGATAGCCCTGGAGGCCAACAACGACGCCAAGCTGCTGCTGTTGAGCGGCGAACCCATCGAGGAGCCGGTCGTCGGCCACGGGCCCTTCGTGATGAACAGCGTGGAGGAGGTCCACCGGGCCTTCGCCGACTTCCAACATGGGAAGTATGGCGCCCTGAGCGGCTAGTGGGAGCACTCCGCTGGCTTTCCCCTCCGGCGGCCTCGCCGCCGGCTTACTCCTTGATGCAATAGGAGCGCGATCATGTCCTTTACCTACAACCGCCTCGACAAGGACGACGTGGCCCTGCTGATGGTCGACCACCAGGCCGGCCTGCTGTCCCTGGTTCGCGATTTCAGTGCGGACGAGTTCAAGAACAACGTCCTGGCGCTGGCTGAGATCGCGAAGTTCTTCGACATTCCCACCATCCTCACTACCAGCTTCGAAGACGGCCCCAACGGCCCGATGGTACCGGAGCTCAAGGAGATGTTCCCTGAGGCGCCCTATCTGGCCCGCCCGGGCCAGATCAACGCCTGGGACAACGAAGACTTCGTCGCCGCGGTCAAGGCCACCGGCAAGAAGCAGCTGCTGATCGCCGGCGTGGTCACCGAGGTCTGCGTGGCCTTTCCCGCGCTCTCCGCCCTGGAGGAGGGGTATGAGGTGTTCGTGGTCACGGATGCGTCCGGTACCTTCAACCAGACCACGCGCGACGCCGCCTGGGATCGCATGTCTCAGGCCGGTGCTCAGCTGACGAGCTGGTTCGGCGTCGGCTGCGAGCTGCATCGCGACTGGCGCAACGACATCGAGGGCTTCGGCGGCTTGCTGGCCGGCCACCTGCCCGCGTACGCCAACCTGATGCAGAGCTACTCTCAGCAGAGCCAGGGTTAAGCGCGGACCGTTTCGGCCCCGGACGGGATGGCATGCTCTAGGCCTACCCTCCGGGGCCGAGCCCCTTTTTCTTTAGCGACTCGCAAGGAGTGATCCCATGAGTACCCTCGTCGATGATCGCGAGTTGGCCTCGTCCCGCGACTGCCCCGTCGTCGACGGCAAGCGTCAGGTCCAGCACGTGGCGCCGCGGACCGCCGATGTCGGCGGGATTCCGGTGAACCGGGTGTTGCCTTCGCGACACCGCCGACTGGTGGGCGCCTGGTGCTTCCTCGACCATGCCGGGCCGGCCGTCTTCAAGGGCAGCTCACGCGGTTTGCGGGTCGGCCCTCACCCGCACATCGGGCTGCAAACCTTCACCTGGATGATCGAGGGCGAAGTGCTGCACCGCGACAGCCTGGGCAATGAGCAGGTGATCCGTCCCGGTCAGGTAAACCTGATGACCGCCGGCCGTGGCATCAGCCACACCGAGGCGTCGGTGGCTGGCGATACGCATCTGCATGCCGCCCAGCTGTGGATCGCCCTCCCCGAAGCCGATCGGCACACGGATCCACGCTTCGACCACTATCCCGATCTGCCGAGTTGGGAGGAGCAGGGGGTCGCCTTCACCCTGCTGACGGGGGAGTTCTCCGACCACAGAGCCCCAACCCTGGCGTTCTCGCCCCTGGTGGGCCTGGATCTCTTCAGCAGGGAAGCGACCACCGTCGAGCTGTCGCTGCGCGAAGACTTCGAATACGGCGTGTTGCCCCTGGAAGGCGAACTGGACGTCGAGGGCGATACCTTTCCTCCCAACGAATTGGCCTATCTGGGCCGTGGGCGGGACAGTGTCACCCTGAGCTTGCCCGACGGCGGCCGAGCCATCCTCGTTGGCGGCGAGCCCCTGGGCGAGGAGATTCTCATTTGGTGGAACTTCGTCGGCCACAGCAAGGCCGAGATCGCCGAGGCCCAGCGCGATTGGGAGACCGGAAGCGTTCGCTTCGGAAGCGTGGGCGAATATGACGGCGAGCGACTGATGCCGCCGCCGTTGCCGTGGCGGCTTTCCGACAACGGGGGGTGATCAATGTCCATCGTCGCATGCGTATCACGATCCTCACCCTGACGTTCGCCTTGCCGGGGTGTCGTTCCCTCAAGGAGAAGCGACAGCGCATGGGGGGCCTGCACGAACGTCTCGGGCGAAACCCGGCGATCGCCGTCTGCGAGAGCGGCGATCACGAGCGCCACGACGCCAGCGAGTGGACCTTCGTGGTGGTGGGCCACACGTCGCGGGCCGTGGCGTCGCTGTGCAGCGAGATCGAGGAGAAGTGCCTGCAGACGGTCGATGGCCGGGTGATGGAGGCGACCCGGGAGCGGCTGTGAGCCGCCTCCCGCGGCAAGTGGCTAACGAGAGACACGCCTTGCCCCGGCGAGCCATTGTCAGCGGGCGGGGCACCTGCGCTAGCCTGTAGGTCGAACGCTCACCCGAACCACCTTTCCGGAGTGTCCGACATGACCCATGCCGACTGCCTGGGCATCCTGCTACCCGACGACGGGCCGGATGACTACGAGTGGATCACCCTGGCAGACCAGACCGACGACCTGCCGCGTCTCGCGCTGGGCCGGGTGGCAAGCGACGGCCACCACGCGCCGGCGGCGCTGCTTGCCCTGGGCGACGTGAAGCGGCTGGCCCCGCCGGGCGAGCGGCTGGTCAAGGAGGCCGGGGCGCGAGCCGTGGTGTGGGCCTGCACCAGTGCCAGCTTCATCGGCGGGCTCGGCTGGGCCCAGGATCAGCGCGCCGCGCTCGAGGCGCGCCTGGGGGTGCCGGTGACCAGCACGGCGCTGGCGTTTCTCGAGGCCCTTGAGGCTCTGGGTCACGATCGGGTCGACCTGCTGAGCCCCTACCCGGACGACGTCACCCTGCGGCTGGTCAGCTTCCTGCGCGAGGGGGGCGTCGGCGTGCTCCACGACAAGGCGCTGGACTGCCCCTATGCCGCGGACTCTCATCGCGCCGACATCCTCGAGGAGGTGCGCCGCTTCGCCGCCCGCCATCCCGATACCGCGCGGCCGCTGCTGATTCCCGATACCGCTATCGATACGCTGGGATTGAGCGAGGCGCTGGTTCGGGAGGCCGGCCGAGAGGTGCTGACCGCCAACCAGGTGTCCCTCTGGGCCGGTCTCCGGCGGCTCGCCGGCGCCTATCGAACGCCCGCGCTGCTCGGGCCGTTGGCCGAGCGCTGAGCCGGCGAGTCGATCAGAGCCTCGGCGCGTCGAACTCGGCCGGCTCGTCGGTGTAGACGCAGACGTTGGCGTCTTCGATATCGCCGTTCGGGTCTTCGAGGTGAGTCGCGAAGAACGCCTGGATCTCCCGGCGCTGGCAGTGCGCCTCGAAGGCCTCGCGGTTGGCCCAGATCTCGTGGAAGACGATCGGATAGCTCTCGCCCTGGGCGAAGGGGTTGTCGATACGGCGGGTGACGGTGTAGTGCAGGCAGGCGTCCTCGCGGTGGGCATTCGGTTCCAGGGCCTGGAGTGCCTGGAAAACGGCGTCTTCCTTGCCGGGCTTGGGCTTGAAGCTGGCGGTGCAGTAAATCTTTTGTGACATGATGACTCCTGATGGGGGAATGCCGCGGCGACCATATCAACAAGCGCGCACTGCCACCAGCCGCGGGGCGCCTGGCCGGCGAGCCGACCGTCCTCGCGCCTGGCTGGCAGCGCGGCATGGCTATGCGACAATAACGCGGCCCCGAGGGGCGCTTGAAGGGTGGCAGCCGGAGAGACGAGGAGAGCGGCAATGACGGAACGGTCGGCAAGCAGGGAACGGATTCCGGTCGGCATCAGCGCCTGTTTGACGGGCGAGCAGGTGCGCTACAACGGCGGTCACAAGCGCTCCCGCTACTGCCTGGAGGTGCTCCAGGAGCGCTTCGCCTTTGAGCCCTTCTGCTCCGAGCTCGCGGCCGGGCTCGGCGTGCCGCGAGAGCCCATCCGCCTGGTCGGCCGGCACGACGAGACGCCCCGCGTGCTGGGCACCCAGGACCCGAGTCTCGACGTCACCGAGCGCCTGGAGGAGGTCAGCCAGGCGTTCGTCGACGGCCACCGCCATCTGCGCGGCTTCATCCTGATGAAGGGCTCGCCGAGCTGCGGGCTCGAGCGCGTCAAGGTCTACCACCCCAACGGCATGCCCAGCCATTCGGATTCGGGCGCCTTCGTGCGCGCCCTGCGCCGCCACTTTCCGGAGCTGCCGCTGGAGGAGGAGGCGCGGCTCAACGATGCCGTGCTGCGCGAGAACTTCATCACCCGGGTCTACGCCTTCGACGACTGGAAGCGCCAGGTCGAAGCCGCGCCCGGCTTCCACGCCCTGCTGCAGTTCCACAGCCGGCAGAAGTACCTGCTGATGGCCCATCACGTGGAGACCTACCGCGAGCTGGGACGCTACCTGGCCGCGGCCAGCAAGCTGCCGCTCGCCGAGGCCATGGCCCATTACCTGCAGCGCTTCATGGCGGCACTCGGCCGGCCGGCGACCCGCAAGGGGCACACCAATGCCCTGCTGCATGTGCTGGGCTACCTCAAGCAGGCCGTCGACGGCGAGGCTCGCCAGGACTTGCTGGCGGCCATCGAGGACTACCGCCTGGGCCACGTGCACCTGGCGGTGCCAATCCGCCTGCTGACCCACTACGTGAAGCGCCACGGCTCGGACTATATCCGCGCTCAGACCTATCTCGACCCGCACCCCTACGAGCTGGGCCTGCGCAACGCCATCTGACGACGCCTATAGCCGGCGCTCGTCGCGTGTGGAGCGCAGCAGCAGGCGATCCAGCAGCCGGGTGCCGAGCACCCGCCTCAGGGTGCCGAACAGGTGCGTCGGCACGGTCACGTAGTAGCGCGCCTTCGGGTGCCGGCTCTCCAGGGCATGCACCAGCTTCTCGACCACCGCCTCGGGCCCGAGTGTGAAGCGCCCGCCGCCGTCGTCGCCGGCCAGTCGCGCCTCCACGGCGCGGTAGGCCTCGGCATGGGCGCTGCCCGCGGTGTCGATATGCGCCTTGAAGGCGCGGTAGGCGGTCTCGCGAAAACGGCTGGTGATCGGTCCCGGCTCAATCAGGCTGACGGCGATGCCACTGCCGTCGAGTTCCAGGCGCAGGGTGTCGGTCAGCCCTTCCAGGGCGAACTTGGAGCAGACATAGGCGCCGCGGTAGGGCAGGGCGGCGAGCCCCAGCACCGAGCTGTTCTGCACGATGCGACCCCCGCCCTGGCGGCGCATCGCCGGTAGTACCCGATAGGTGAGCTCGTGGGTGCCGAGCAGGTTGGTCTCCAGCTGGGCGCGCAGCACCGCCCGGGACAGGTCCTCCACCGCGCCGGGCTGGCCGTAGGCGGCGTTGTTGAACAGCGCCTCGAGCCGCCCGCCGGTCGCCGTCAGCACCGTCTCGACGCAGGCGGCGATCGACTCGCTCTCATTGAGATCGAGGTACACCGCCGTCAGGCCCGCCTCGCGCAGCCGGGTCAGGTCTTCATCGCGTCGCGCGGTGGCGAATACCCGCCAGCCGCGCTCGGCCAGCGCCAGGGCGGCGGCCTGGCCGATGCCGCTGGAGGCGCCGGTGACCAGCACGCTTTGAGAGGATGAGTCGGGAGAGGCGGGCATCGATCGAGCTCCTGGCCGTCGGAGTGGAAAGAGGGCGCGGCGCATCGCCCGCGCCGGCTCGGCAACCCCGCACTCTGTCGGTTGGGGCCCGGCCATGCAAGTCGCTGGCGAAGCCCCTACAATGCGGGCCACTTCCGAGGTCGAGCGTCCATGTCCCCGCCCCTTTCCCCCTCTCCCTCTCATTCCGAACGCTTCGCGCGGCTGACCGAGCTGCTGGCCGAGTGGCAGCATCTGTGGCGCCCGCTGCCGTTCCAGCACTGGGCCTCGCCCTGGGGCGAGGCGTATTCGGCGCTGGAGGGGGCGCTGCTGGCGCTGTCCGACGATGAGGCGGCGCGCCTGCAGGATGCCCCCTTCACTGCCTCGCCGCTCGCCGAGTGGCTGCCGGTGGCGGAACTGTCCGACCAGGTGGACCTGCCCGAGCTCCCCGGCGACGCCCGTGAGCTGCCGGCGGCCTGGGCGGCTCATGTCGGCGGGCGCAAGTGGTCGCAGATCGAGGCCTTCCTGCCCCGGGTGGCGGCATCGCCCGGGGAGCGGCTGGTGGAGTGGTGCGCCGGCAAGGGCCACCTGGCCCGGGCGCTCTCGCGTCGCGACGCGACGGAGGTGACGGCGCTGGAGTGGCAGGCCGCGCTCTGCCGCGACGGGCAGCGGCTGGCCGACCGCCAGGGGGCGGCGGTGCGCATGGCCGAGCAGGACGTGCTGGCCCCCGAGGCGGGGCGCTGGCTCTCGCCCGAGACGCACGTGGCCGCGCTGCACGCCTGCGGCGATCTGCACGGCCGGCTGATCGAGCTCGCCGCCGCTCGAGGCAGCGCCCTGACCCTGGCGCCCTGCTGCTACCAGCGCACCGCCGCGGCCGATTACCGGCCCTTGTCGCAGCAGGGGCAGGAGCGGGCGGCGGCCCTGGGGCTCTCGCTCAGTCGCGAGGAGCTCGCCATGGCGGTGCAGGAGACCGTGACCGCCCCGCGCCACGTGCGTGTACGCCGCGAGCAGGCCGGCGCCTGGCGGCTGGGTTTCGACCTGCTGCAGCGCGAGGTGCGCGGCGTTGACGCCTACCTGCCGGTGCCGAGCCTGGCCTATGGCCGGCTGCCAGTTAGCTTCGAGGCCTTCTGCCGCTGGGCGGCCGAGCAGAAGGGGCTCGACCTGCCGGCCGTCGGCATCGACTGGGCGGCCTTCGAGGCCGCCGGAGCGCGGCGCCGGGCCGCGGTGACGCGCCGCGAGCTGGTGCGCCACCTGTTCCGCCGCCCGCTGGAGGTGTGGCTGGTGCTGGATCGTGCCCTGCGCCTCGAGGAGGCGGGCTTCGACGTGGAACTCGGCACCTTCTGCGCCCGCGAGCTGACGCCGCGCAACCTGCTGCTGCGTGCCTCTCGCCGCTAGGCGGGGCTACTGCGACTCGCGCCGGGCTCGCCAGTCGCGAAAAAGCGCCTGGATGCGCGAGCGGGTGCGGGCGTACCAGGTCTCGTCCTTGGTCATCGCCCGCTCGGCATTCAGCGGGTGGGTCGGGATGTGCAGGCGCATGTCCACGCCGCTCTCGGGGTGGGTGGTGACTTGCACGGTCGCCGAGCGGCGGGCCGGGCCATAGGGGATGTGCCGCGCCAGGTCGGCGAGGCGCTCGGTGTCGGTGGCGAAGCGCAGGAACTCGCGCGCCGCCTCCGGGTGGGGGCCGCCGCGGGGAATCGCCCAGGTCTCGTGCTCCTGGACCTGGCCGTCCCAGAGGATCTCGATGGGCGCGCCACGGTTGACCATGGCATCGAAGAAGCGGCCGTTGTAGCCCGAGGCCATCACCACCTCGCCCTCGGCCAGCAGGCGCGGCGGGGTATCGCCGGCCTGCCACCAGTGAATCTCGTCGAGCGCGTCGAGGCGCTCCAGCGCCAGGTCCAGGCCGCGGCGCGTGCTGAGCAGCCGGTAGAGCTCCTCGCGGGGCACGCGATAGGAGAGCAGCGCCCACTCCAGGTTGACCGCCGGGGTGTCCTGCAGGGCGCGGGGGCCGGGGAAGCGCCGCTGGTCGAACAGGTCGCCGATGCGGGTGGGGCGCCGGCCGGGAAAGGCGTCGGTGCGGTAGGCGACCACGGTGGCGAAGATGCTGTGGGTGATGGCGCAGCGTCCGAAGGAGCCCGGCAGGAAGTCCGCTTCCGCCGGGGTGCCGTCCGGGGCCGGCGCCAGCAGCGCGGGCGAGACCGGCTCGAGCAGGCCCTCGTCGCAGGCCGCCATGGCCTGGCTGCGGGTCATGTCGATCAGGTCCCAGGGCACCTCGCCGGAGGCGACGGCGCGCCTGAGCCCCTCGAGCCCGCCGTCGTACTGCTGCACGCTCACCTGACGGCCGGTGGCGGCGGTGTAGGGCGCGAACAGCGCGGCCTGCTGGGCGCGCTCGTAGGCCCCGCCCCAGCTCAGCACGACGAGGGCGTCGTCGCCCGCCGTGACGGGCGCGGTGGCGAACAGTGCCAGCCATAGCAGGTGCGCCGGCTCTCGGCTTCGCGCTAGTCCTCGTTCATCTTGTTCCATGTTCATCCCGTGCCATGTTCATCCCGTGCCATGTTCCTCCCGTCGCAGCTCGTCGCCGTGTGCCAGGTAGGCGCGGGTGATGCTCGATTCGAAGACCACCCCCAGGAAGGCGCCCTCGGCGTCGACCACCGGCAGGGCCTCCCCGATGACGTCTTCGAGCGCGGCCATGGCGTCCCAGAGCGAGGCGTCGGGCGCCAGCACGGGGCGGGCCAGCGGGGCGATCTCACCCACCCGCTGCGTTGCTCCGCTGTCTCCCGGCGGGGCGTTCTGCATGCCCTGCTGAGTGGCCTCCCGTGCCGCTTCCAGGTCGGCCAGGCTCACGCAGCCCCGATAGCGCCCCTCCGCGTCGACCAGGTAGCCCTCGCCGTGGCGGGCGCGACACAGCGCGGTGACCGCCTCGTCCACCGGTGTCTGCGGCCTGAGAGTCACGCCCTCGTCCGTCAGGTGCTCCATCACCGGGGTCCCCCGCAGCATGGCCCGGCCGCGCCCGGCGGAAAGGTCCAGGCCGCGCTCCACGAGCTGGATGTCGAACAGCGAGCGCCCGAACAGCTGGGCGGCGATGGGGCTCGCCAGGGTCACGCTCGCCAGTGCGGCGGTGGTCAGCGCGTAGCTGCCGGTCAGCTCGAAGACGATCAGCAGGCTGGTCAGGGGCGCGCCGATCACCGGGGCGGTGACTGCCACCATGCCGCAGACGGCATAGAAGACGAAGGTCTCCTGGGGGGCGCCGCTGAGCTGGCCGACCAGGGTGCCACACAGCGCCCCGAACAGGGTGCCGATCACCAGCGCCGGGCTGAATACTCCGCCACCGAAGCCCATGCCCAGGCAGAGCCCGGTGGCGGCGATCTTGAGCACCAGGACCAGCAGCAGCTCGGCGCTGTCGAAGGCGCCGGCGATGGTGGCGAAGCGCAGGGTCTCCTGACCCATGCCGAGGATATCGGGGACCCACAGGGCGGTGAGGCCGAGCAGCGCGCCGGCCAGTGCCGGGCGCAGCGGCGCGGCCAGCGGCAGGCGCCGCGCCAGGCGCCGCGCCAGGCGCGTGACGCCGAGCAGGGTGCTCATGTAGCCCCCCGCTACCAGGGCGCCGAGGCCGCCGATCGCCAGGAAGGCGATGAACTCCCAGGGGCGCGGCACGGCGGTCTCGGCGACGTGGAAGAGCGCGCCGCGCTGGAGGACGTTGGCGGCGATCACATGGCCGACCAGGGCGGCCGCGGCCACCGGAGCGAAGGCGCGCAGGGCGTAGTGGCGCAGCACCACCTCGTGGGCGAAGACGATGCCCGCCAGGGGCGCGTTGAAGGCGGTGGCGATGGCGGCGGCCACCCCGCAGGCGATGGTTACGTTGTCCTCGGAGCGACCCAGGCGCAGCAGCCGGGCGCCGAGCGATCCCAGGGTCGCCCCCAGGTGCACCAGCGGGCCGTACTGGCCGACCGAAGCGCCGGCGCCCAGCGAGATCAGGGCGCTGAGCGCCGAGAGGCCGCCGGCCCGAAGCGGCAGCCGGCCGCGACGCGTCTGCACGGCGGCGATGGCATCGGCCGGGGTATGCGGGCGCCGCTCGGGAATGGCGAGATGCACGAGGCCGACCGCGAGGCCACCGAGCGTCGGCACCGCGACGGTGATGACCAGCAGCAGGCTCGGGTGATCAAACATCATGCGACTGCGCGGCGAGATCAGCAGCAGGTCATTGAGCCCGAGCACCGCGGCGACGAAGCCCACCGCGACCAGCGCGGCGACGGCGCCGATCACGGCGCCCAGCAGGACGAGCCCCAGGAAGCGGGCGACGGCCAGCGGCTCACGGCCGGCGCGGGTGACGGCGAAAAGCGGTTTCATCTACAAGGTGTAGGCGGGGGTCTCGCGCGGGGCAAGGCGTTGAGGCGTCCGACTCGGCGTCGATAACCGTCGGACGGGCGCTCGATGGGCGACACGACGATCGACAAGAGAACGACAATAGAGCGACAAGAAGGCCGCGACCATGAGGCATGGCCGCGGCCGGAAGGGCGCGGTGACGATGGCTGGCCCGGGCCGGCGGCTCAGTGGTGCCGGCTGAAGTGGCCGTGAGGGCTGGCGGTCATCAGGCGGTCGAACTCGCTGCCGCTCATGTGCACCAGGGTCCGGTGGTCGCCGGCCTCGAAGTAGATATCGGGCTGGTGGCGCAGCATGTCGTCGATGTAGACCTGCAGGCCGTAGGCCTGGCCCACCGGGGTGGTGGCGCCGGGATCGCAGTCAGTGAACGTCTCGGCGATCTGTGGCTCCGAGGCCAGCTCGACCTTCTCGTGAAAGAGCGCCGAGAGGCGGTCGAGATCGGCGTCGCAGGTGCTCGGCAGCACGGCCAGACGATAGCCCGCGTCGCCCTTCAACATGACCGCCTTGGCCATCTGGTTTCCAGCAATGTGGGCCCGTTCGGCGACGCGGCTGCTGCTCACCTCGCGGGGGTGGGGGACTTCCTCGAAGTCGATGTCACAGGCGCGGAGATACTCTCGGATCGTCATGGGCATGCTCATGACACTTCCTCCTTCGGCCGCTAGGGCCGGGATCGATAGTGGTGGCCTCCCTGTGGGTTGATGGTGCCTTCCATCCCTTCAGCATAGTCTCTTCGACGACACCGTCCCTTCGACACGCTCTTCAATACCGTCTTTCTGTCTGCTCAGCTCGCGGGGGGAAAGCGCGCCAGCCGCTCCCGGGTGACGCCGTCGCGCATGACCCCCAGCGGCAGCAGGGTGCCCGGGGCCTGGCGGCGCAGGATGAGGTTGAGGTCGGCGGGCACCTCGACGGTGACGCCGGCGGCGGTGACGATCACGTCGCCCGCCGCCAGGCCGGCCTGTTCGGCCACGCTCCCCTCATTGACGCTCACGATACGCACGCCGTCCGGGTGGGCCTCGAGCAGCACGCCCAGGCGCAGCGGGTCGGCGGGCTGGAAGGCGGATTCATCGCCCAGCACATAGCGGGCGTCGGCGTGCTCCGCTGGCGCGGCGCAGTCGCCTTGCGGAGTCCAGGGCAGCAGGCTTTGGTGATCGGTGAGGCCCAGGTCGTTGAGCTGGGCGGGCACGCCGTCGCCGTCGGCCAGGTGCCCCTGGCCCATCAGCCCCACCACCAGCGGGTCGGGCCCTGCCAGGTTGCCGGGGCGCGCGGCGTCTGCCAGGGCGGCGGCCATGGCGCGGTCCCAGACCAGCTGGGCGGCGATGAAGCGCTCAAGGCCCGCGGGGTCGTCATCGAGATCGACATGCCGCTCAAAGATCGCCGTGAGGCGCTCGCGATAGGCCGGCGGGGTGATACCGAAGCGCTCCTCCGCCGGGACGGCCCCCCAGCCCTGCATGGCCAGGCGCCCGCGCAGGGCGGGCGTGACGTTGAGGGCCACCAGCGGAATCCGCTGCATCCGCGCGAAGTGCAGGATCGGCAGGTAGAGCGCGGGATCGAAGCCCCAGGCCTGCTGCCAGTCGCTCGCCGCGAGGAAGTCGTCCTCGTCGAGCTCGCCGGCGCTCCAGGCGTCGAGCGCCGGCTGAGCCTCCCGGGGCAGCATCTCCAGGCCGATCACCATGGACGGGCGATGGGCATGCAGGGCGGCCAGGGTGTAAAGCTGCCAGCGGTGATGATCGAGCCGGTCATGCTGCTCGCCGAGCAGCAGCACCCGACGCTCGGCGAGTTCGGGCATCAGCGCCGCGGTGGAGTGCCGCTCGCCGTCGTCGGTCACCCACTGTCCTGGCGCGGGACACGCCCGGGCCTGGTCGTCGAGGGGCGTGTCGAGGGGCGTGTCGAGAGGAGCAGCGAGGGCGGTGCACAAGGGAACGACCAGGGCAACGACGAGCCAGGCCGGCAGGGCGCGGCGGCTGAGGGAACGAAGGGGCAGCGGACGAGGTGGCGGCATCGGGGGCTCTCGGATAACGTGGCGGGCCATGCCCGGGATCGACCCCCAGCCTACCTCGGAGCTCGATAGCTGGGAAAGCGGCGCCCTTCGAGAACGGTAAAGCGCCGATGAGCGGTCGCTTCTGGCACGACGGTCGCGAGAGGCGGTGTCGGGTCTGGCGCGAGAGATGAGGGGGCCCGAGCCGCTACACTGGATCAACGAGAACCTCGCCTCGCGCTCCCGGCATGGTTGGCCGGCGGCGGCCCGGAGGGCGACGACTGGGGGAACAGGGAATTTCCGACGCTTCGGGAAGGACGCTTATGAAGACTTCGCTTACAGGGATCCTGATGGTGTGGCTGCTGGCCCTCTCCTGTCCGGGCGTGGCCCAGGAGGAGGGCGAGGAGACCCGCTGGTTCAGCGTCGACGCCTTGAATACCGGCCTTGGCCAGCCGCCCGACGAGATCGAGCGCAGGACGCCGCGAGACGCGGTTCGCAGCTTCCTGACGCTGACCCAGGACGAGGACTATGCGGCCGCGGCCCATCTCCTCAATCTCCTCGATCTGCCCCCAGAGGAGCAGGCCGAGCGCGGTGCGGTGCTGGCCAGGCAGCTCGCTGCCGTTCTGCAGCGGGGAGAGTGGATCAACGTCTCGAGCCTATCCTCGCGTCAGGATGCCATGGTCGTGGAGTCCTCGGGCAAGAGCTCCCGCGTTGGCCAGTCACGGCGCAACCTCGAGCTCGCCAGCCTCGACCTCGATGGGCAGAGCTACGAGGTGCGAATCGCCCGCTACCGGGCGGGAGAGCAGGAGCCCGTGTGGCTGATCGCCCCGGAGACGATCACCGCGATCCCCCGGCTCTACGAGAAATATGGCCCCTCCTGGCTGGAGGACCAGATACCGGAGCGCTTCCAGGTCTCCTTCGGCAAGCTGAAACTCTGGGAATGGTTCGCCATCCCGATCTTCCTGTGCCTCATCGGCGCGGTGGGGTGGTTCGCCCATGCCCTGATGGGCCTGCTGGCGAGCCGCCTGCCAGCGGGGCTCTCCAGCGTCTTCGCGCAGATGATCCGGCTGCCCCTGGCCTTCATCGTCATGTCGCTGCTGACACAGTGGCTGCTCGATTACGTGGTCTCCTTCTCGGGCCTGGTCACCGCCATCTTCCGCGGGCTGCTGGTGATCATCATGGCCTGGGGCGTGGGCCTGATCGCGCTGCGCTTGGTGGATACCCTGCTGATCCGGATGACGCGTCGCCTGGTGGGCGAGATCGACGACACCAAGAGTCGCGACGAGCGCCAGCTGCTGACCACTCTCCACGCGCTGCGACGCGCCGTGATCCTGATCACCGTGACGGGCGTGGCGATCTACGTGATCGCCCAGGTCAGCCTGTTCGAGACCCTCGGCGTGACCCTGCTGGCCTCGGCCAGTGTGGTGACGGTGCTGGTGGGCATCGCCGGTCAGGCCGTGCTCGGCAACATCCTGGCTTCCTTTCAGATCTCGCTGACCAAGCCGATCCGCATCGGCGACCTGCTGATCTTCGAGGATCAGTGGTGCTACGTGGAGGGCATCTATTACACCTTCATCCGCCTGCGGACCTGGGATGAACGGCGCCTGGTCGTGCCGGTGAGGTACTTCATCTCGAAGCCCTTCCAGAACCTCTCCTCGAAGAACGCGAAGCTTTGTCAGACCATCGTGCTGACCCTGCACATCAGCGCCGACGTGGCGACCCTGCGGGAAAAGTTCAAGGAGTTCGCGATGGCCGAGGAGAAGGTCACCGATCACCACTCGCTGGCCTGCTACGTGACGGGCCAGCACGAGGCGACGCAGGAGATCTCCTTTTACCTGACGAGCCCGGAGCCCATGGGCGCCTGGGCGGCCGAGGCGCAGGTCCGCGAGAAGCTCCTGGCCTTCATTCGTGACCATCACCCCGAGTAATGGCCCAGGTCGGTGGTGGTGCTCAGCGAGCACGATATTGCCCGGGGCGACACGCCGGAGCACCGGCGGATCCGGCGCCCGGCCAGGGTGGAAAAGATCGACGACGCGTCCAACGCCGAGTCACCGTCCGATGACTAGACGAATCATGCGGCAAGTCGGGCGTATGCACCGGCCCGGCATCGACCACGAGGGACAGGCACGATGAGCGCTCAAAGACGACGCGCCGGCACCGGCGCGGCCCTGAGGTTCGCCACGCTGTTGTTCGCCGCGCTGTCGCTGACGGGGTGTGGCGACGGGGAGGGCATGACCGAGGTGCCGCTGCCGGTGCTGGCCGACAACCCCGCCGCCCACGACGACAGCCGCGTGGCGACCCGTGGCGTGGTGCGCCGCTTCGAGGACCCGCTGCACTACTGGATCGAGGACGAGGACCTGCACCGGGTCGAGATCTTCCCTCACGAGCGCATCGCGACGTATCTCGGCGAGGCCGTGCGGGTGAAGGGACACTTCCGCTTCTCGCCGACAGAAGGTCGCCGGCTCACGCTGGAGCGCGTCGAGCGGCTGGGGGCCGAGTAAGCGCGCCGGGCGATGCGGCCGGTCGGTCGGCCTCGTCGGCGCCCGATGTGGGTCGGCTCGCGGTCGTTACCGCGAGACGCCGTCCATGCTTCCCTGGAGCGTGACGATGAGGCGACGCGAGCCGCCCCGGTCACGATGCTCGCCCAGCCAGATGCCCTGCCAGGTGCCCAGGGCCAGGCGCCCTTCGCGCACGGCTACGGTCAGCTGGGTGCCAAGCAGGCTGGCCGCCACGTGGGCGGGCATGTCGTCATCGCCCTCGAGGGTGTGGCGGAAGTAGGGCAGGTCGCCGGGCACCAGGTCGCGCAGGAAGGCGTCCATGTCGTGGCGAACGTCCGGGTCGGCGCTCTCGTTGAGGGTCAGCGAGGCCGAGGTGTGCAGCAGCTGAAGGTGCAGGAGCCCCACCCTTACCTCGGCCAGCCGCGGCAGGCCGGCGACGATCTCATCGGTGACCTGGTGAAAGCCCCGCGTCCGCGGCGCCAGGGTGATCTCGCGCTGGTCCCACATGGTCTCGATGTCTCCCGTGATGGTGCTGGCGCCCAGCATAGGGGAGGCCGTGGCGACGTGCATCCCGGACGCGTGCGCCGATCGCTCGGTCCCAGGCGTTGGCCGCCCTTGCTCGGGTCACCTTTGGGCTCTGAGGGTGGCTGCCCAGCCCACCGGAGGGGCTGGGCTGCACCGGGCGCTGAGCGATACACGAGGCACGGTGAGACGTGACGGTAAGCGGACGACAAAAGGCCCCGAGTCAGCGATGACTCGGGGCCTTTCTAAACGCTTGTCGCCCCACCTATGCGGCCAGCAGCGCCGCAGGGTCGGTGGCGTGACGCCTCAGTGCTTGGCGGCACTCGCCTTGGCGTTGCGCTCTGCCACCAGGCCCTGCTCGCGGGCCATGGCGTAGGCGGCACGCGGCCCGGTCCACAGCGAGGGCAGCAGCACCAGCGACACCGGGATCGCGGTGATCACGATGAACTGCTGCAGGGCGCTGATCTGGCCGGCCCCCATGTAGAGCAGGATGCCCGCCATGATGGCCATGGCGATGCCCCAGAAGGCGCGAACCAGACGGTTCGGGTCGTCGTGGCCGGTGCAGACCACGGCGATGGCATAGCTCATGGAGTCGCCGGTGGTGGCGACGAAGATGCTGGTCAGCACCAGGATCGCCATCGCCATCAGGCCGCCGCCTGGCAGCGCCTGGGCCACGGTGAGGGTCGCCACGTCGAACTGGAAGTTGTTGAGCGCCTCGGTGAGGTCGATCACGCCGGTCAGCTGGTAGTGGATGCCCGAGCCGCCGAGCAGGGTGAACCACATCGCGGTGGCGATCGGCGCCATCACGGCCACGGCCAGGATCATCTGACGGATCGAACGGCCCCGCGAGATGCGCGCCACGAAGATCGCCATCAGCGGGCCATAGCCGATGAACCAGGCGAAGAAGAACACCGTCCACCACTGCATCCACCAGGCCGGCGCGGTCTCGGAGGTCATGGTCGCCATGGCGAAGAACGAGGTCAGGTATTCGCCGAACCCCTGGGTGAAGGCGTTGGTGAGAAACAGCGTCGGACCGAAGACGAAGATCACCGCGGCGATGGCCAGCGCCAGGAAGACGTTGAACCGGCTGAGGATCTGGATGCCCTTGTGGATGCCGGTCATCGCCGAGGTGACGTAGACCACCGCCAGCGCCAACAGGATCATCAGCTGGGTGCCGAAGCCTTCGGAGGCGCCGAACAGCTCATGCAGGCCAAAGCTCACCTGGGTGGCCAGGAAGCCGATGGGGCCAACGGTGCCGGCGACCACGGCGATCACGCAGCAGGCATCGACCACGCTGCCGAACCAGCCCTTCATGATGCGCTCGCCGAGCACCGGATAGAGCAGGGTGCGCGGCTGCAGCGGCTGGCCCTTCACGTAGTGGGCATGCGCCAGCACCACGGCGGTGAGGGTGCCGAGCACGGCCCAGGCCAGGAAACCCCAGTGCATGAACGACTGGGCGAGGGCCCCGGCGACCGCTTCCGGGGTACCGGCTTCGGTGTCGAAGGCCGGCGGGGTGACCACGAAGTGGTAGATCGGCTCGCCCGCGGCGAAGAACACGCCACCGCCGGCCAGCAGGGTGCACATGATCATCGACAGCCACTTGAAGGTGCTGATCTGTGGCGAATCGAGGTTACCCACCCGAGCATGGCCGGCGGGGGAGATGGCTACGCCCATGCCGACCAGGAAGGTCAGCAGCAGCAGCAGCTGGAAATAGGTGCCCAGCGTCGCGGCGGTCCAGGCGAAACCGCTGGCGATGCCGTCGGCAACGCCCTGGATGTCGTACAGCGAGAGGCCGACGAAGGCGACGATGAAGCCGATGGTAAGCAGCAGCACGAGAGGATCGCCAAGCCGCGACATGAGTCCCGTCTTGGCGGTTTGATCATTCTGGGGCATGGGGGAGATGCTCTAGTTTGGAAGGATTTTCGGCGTCTCCAAAACGCAACGCCGACTAGAGCGCTCGAATTCTGCCACATCAGCGGCCGGTTTTTAAGGGCGAGTCTTAAAGAGGCCACGCCTTGTGGTCATGATCGCTGCGGCCAGGGTGCGTCTCGGGTCGGTCTTGCAGCAGTGCGCTCGGCAGCCGACCCCGGGGCCGGCGACCATAAGAATGGAACATGATCAGCGGGATCGCCATGTTCGCGCCGCTCCGGCCGCCCTCGCCGCGAGGCCCGAGCCGGTGATCCGGCTCGGGCCTCGTGCATGATGGGGAGCATTGCTCGACGCCGGGCGTCGCGGGTCAGTAGGCGCCTTCGCTGTAGGTCAGCTCATAGCTGTGGCTGTAGATCTCGAGGATGTTCCCGAAGGGATCTTCCATGTAGATCATGCGGTAGGGCTTCTCGCCCGGGTAGTAGTAGCGCGGCTTCTCCATGCGCTTTCTGCCGCCGGCGGCGACGATGCGCTCGGCAAGCCCCTCGACGTCGGGGTCCTGCACGCAGAAGTGGAAGACGCCGGTCTTCCAGTACTCGAAGTTGTTCTCCGGATCCTGCGCGTTCTTGAACTCGAACAGCTCGATGCCGATCCGGTCACCGGTCGACACGTGGGCGATCCGGAAGCGGTCCCAGCCGCTGCCGAACACGTCGGTGCACATCTCGCCGATGGCGCTGTCGTCCTCGACGACTTCCGAGGGGGCCATGATCAGATACCACCCCATCACCTCGGTGTAGAACTCCACCGCCCTGTCCAGATCCGGCACCGAGATGCCGATATGTGAGAAGTTTCTCGGGTAAGCGTTGTGCATGATCGTTCCTTTCGCGTGGATGACGGGGCCAGTTTACGAAGCACGAATGATCACTTAAAATTATCATTTATCACCTTCATGAGTCCGGATCGTAATGATCAACCCGAACTGGCTGCAGAGCTTCTGCACCCTGGTGGAAGTGGGGCACTTCACCCGCACCGCCGAGCGGCTGCACATGACACAGTCCGGCGTCAGCCAGCAGGTACGCAAGCTGGAGGAGCAGCTGGGGTGCGCGCTGCTGGTTCGGCAGGGCAAGCAGTTCACGCTCACCGACGCCGGGGAACGCCTGTATCGGGAGGGCCGCCAGCTCGTGCTGTCGCTTGCGAACCTCGAGCAGCGGGTCGCGGCCGACCCGGCCTGCGAGGGCATCGTGCGGGTGATGTCCCCCGGCAGTGTAGGCCTCAAGCTTTACCGCCGCCTGCTGGCCCTGCAGCGCCGCCACCCCGCGCTGGTGATCGACTACCGGTTCGCCCCCAATGCCGACGTGGAACGTGCCGTGGCCGCCGGTGACGTCGATGTCGGCTTCATGACGGCCCGCTCATCGCTTGCTGACGTCAGCACCAAGCCGGTGGCCAGGGAGCCGCTGTTGCTGGTGACGCCCGCCGCGGTCGCCCAGCCCGACTGGGAGACGCTGAGTCGGCTCGGCTTCATCGACCATCCCGACGGCGCGCATCACGCCGGCCTGCTGCTGGGCGCCAACTATGCCGAGTTCGAGCATACTCAGCAGCTCGACAAGGCGGGGTTCTCCAATCAGATCAACCTGATTCTCGAGCCCGTGAGCCTCGGCCTGGGCTTCACCGTGCTGCCGGCTCACGCGGTCGAGGCCTTCGAGCACCCCTCACGGGTCGGGGTTCATCCGTTGGCGCATCCCGTCAGTGAGACCCTCTATCTGGCCGCGCATCGTCGCAAGGCCATGCCGAACCGCGTGGCGACGGTGGTGGCCGAGGCCATGCAGCATCTTTAGCGGGTCATCCACGCAGCGAGCGCGTTCTCGAGACGAGCTGGGCCAGACGAGAGCCGCGGCCACGCGCCGGTCAAGCAGGCGCGCGCTTGTCAGTTGCCGGCGGGCGTGCCAGTCTTCGCGGCGTAACGATCAGGCTCGCGCGCGAGCCCGAACAGGAGAGCGGTGTGGAAAGGCCAGGGAAACCCGTGGACGACGAGAGGCGCGTTGAGGCGCTCCGCTTTCTCGACATTCTTGATACGCCTGCCGAGGAGCGGTTCGACCGCTTGACGCGTCTGGCCAGGCGGCTGTTCGACGTCCCGATTGCCCTGGTCAGCCTGGTCGATCAAGACCGTCAGTGGTTCAAGTCCTCGGCGGGGCTGGACGTTCGGGAAACCGATCGCGATCTCGCCTTCTGTGCGCACGCCATCCACGGCGACGGCGTTTTCATCGTGCCCGATGCGCGGGCGGATGAGCGCTTCGCGGATAATCCGCTGGTCGCGGGTCCGCCCCATATCGGCTTCTATGCCGGCTGTCCCATCACTGACATGAACCAGCAGAAGATGGGCACCCTCTGCATCATCGACTGTCGGCCCCGCGAGCTCTCGAAGGACGATATCGACGCCCTGAAGGATCTGGCGGCCATCGCCGAGCGCGAGCTGGCCATGGTCAAGCTCGCCACCCTGGACGAGCTGACCAGCCTGGCCAACCGCCGCGGCTTCATGACGCTCGCCCATAACAGCCTCGAGCTCTGCAGCCGGCACGGCATGCCGGCCACGCTGGTCTTCATCGACCTGTACAGGTTCAAGGAGATCAACGACGAGCACGGGCACATGGAGGGCGATCGAGCCCTGGTGTCCTTCGCCAACACCCTGGTCAACACCTGTCGGAGCGCCGACATCGTGGCGCGCCTGGGCGGCGACGAGTTCGTCGCCTTCCTGCCCAATGCCTCCCAGCGCGCGGCCGAGGGCTATATCGCCCGGCTGCACGAGGCATTGGAAGAGCACAACCGCGACGCCGATCGCGGCTACGAGATCCAGTTCTCGTCCGGCATCATCGAGTTCCACCCCGAGCAGCACCAGACCATCGACGACCTGCTGCTGGCGGGCGATGCGCTGATGTACGAGAGCAAGGAGCAGGATGAGGCCGACAGGGCCTGATGCGTCGTGTCTTGCTACGCGAGGTCCCCCAGTCACTGACGGTAAGCCCCTGCCTCATAGTGTAAGCGCCGGACGCCTTGGCCCGTTGTGGCGCTCGGTTCAGGTCCAGCGCGGATCGGCGGTGAACGAGACGGTGAACCAGCGCCGCTGTGGCGGGATGCTCAGTCCCGCCGCGATCGCCGTGCGGATCTCGTCGAGCTCGACCATGCCGCGCCCGGCGGCGAAGTCCGGCCGGGTGACGATATGGATCTCGATGAAGTGCCCGCGGCCAGCCTTGGCGACGTGGCTGTTGTAGTCCAGCAGCCCCTCACGGCGCATCACCGGGGCCATCGCGGCGTGCACCTCCCGGTCGATGGCGCTCGGCGCAATCAAGAGCACCTCCTTCATGGCACGACGCACGATGCCGATGGGCACCGGCAGAAAGCCCAGGGTGAGCATCGCCAGCAGCAGCGAATCCACATAGGGCGTAAGGTGCGCGTAGGCGCTGCGCTCGAGGATCAGCGCGATCACGAAGGCCACCAGCAGGGCGCCTGTGATCAGCGCCGCCATCAGCCAGCCGTGCATGTCGATGCGCACGAACTCCGAGCCCACGCCGCGGTTGATCCGGCGCTGGTGCAGCGTCATCGCCGTGCATACCAGAGTGACCACCGCGGCATAGACGATGGCCACGCCGAAGGCCAGCTCATGGCCGCCGGCCATCAGCCCCTGCACGGCATTCAGGAAGGCATAGAAGCACAGCAGCAGCAGGATGGCGCCGTTGAGCGCCGCCACCAGCGGCTCCAGGTGCCAGTAACCGTGCTGGAAGCGCTGGCTGACCTCCCGAGCGACCAGCCGTGTGACCACCAGTGCCAGGGTCGACATGGCCGCATCGATGGTCGAGAAGACGCCGTCGAAGAGGATCGAGCGCGAGCCGGCGAGCAGCCCGAAGGCCACCCCGAGGCCGGCGACGACCAGCGTCATGGCAATGGAGAGCTTGAGGGCGCGCTGTTCGAGGGCGGCGGGCATGGCATCGTCCTTGATGGGCAAAGCCTCGAGTCTAGCCGAGCCCCGGTGCCCTGGGGAGGTAGCGCCGCCTCCCTGGCGAACGACACCACGGGCGCGAATACTGGTGGCCTCACGCGCCCGTCACTCGGTCACGTTCGACTCTTTCTAGGAGCGCCACTACCGCGGCGAGGCGGTCACCATCATGCAGCGCGATCTCGGGCGCCGGCTGGATAAGCGGCGCGACGTGAAGCCCGACGGCGCCCCGATCCTTGGGTAGCCGAAGCGGCATCATCGTGACGCCACCACCTCTCTCAACGGGTCAGATCGTCCGCGACGCGCTAGATTCTAAACTCGAGTGCCGACCGACGCGTCGCGCCAAGAACAGCAGCATCAACACGTGGGGTGATCAACGCCGGAGGGATCGCGATGCTCGAGAGCGTATTTGCCCAGATCGGGATGATCCTCGGTCTTACCGTCGTGGGGGGAGCATTGGCGCAATGGCTGCGCCAGCCGCTGATCGTCGCCTTCATCGGCGTGGGCATCCTGCTCGGGCCTTCGGGATTGAGCCTGGTGGAGCAGCGCACCGAAATCGAGCTGTTCGCCAGGCTGGGCATCGCCCTGCTGCTGTTCGTGGTGGGGCTGAAGCTCGACCTGCACGTCATTCGCACCGTGGGGCCGGTGGCGCTGGCCTCCGGTCTGGGTCAGGTGGTCTTCACCTCGGCGGTGGGGTATCTCATCGCACTCTGGCTCGGCATGTCGCCGGTGACGGCCCTCTACGTGGCCGTGGCCCTGACCTTCTCCAGCACCATCATCATCGTCAAGCTGCTGTCCGACAAGCGGGAGGTGGACTCCCTGCACGGTCGCATCGCGGTCGGATTTCTGATCGTGCAGGACATCGTGGTGGTGCTGGTGATGATTGGCCTGACCGCCTACGGGCAGGCCGACGGCAACGTCAACATGGCCTGGGAGGCCCTGCGGGTGCTGTTGACGGGAGGCGCCATGCTGGTGGGGCTGGCCCTGCTGATGCGCTACGTCCTGCCGTGGCTGCTGCACCGGCTGGCCCACTCCTCGGAGCTGCTGATGCTGTTCGCCATCGCCTGGGCGGTCGTCGGTGCCGTGGGCGGCGAAGCCCTCGGCTTCAGCAAGGAGGTCGGCGCCTTCCTCGCCGGAGTGTCCATCGCCTCCACTCCTTACCGCGAGCAGGTGGCCTCGCGCCTGGTGAGCCTGCGCGATTTCCTGCTGCTGTTCTTCTTCATCGAGCTCGGTGCAACTCTGGACCTCGGCATGCTGGGCGCACAGCTCGGCGCCTCGGCGATCCTGTCGCTCTTCGTTCTGGTCGGCAACCCGCTGATCGTCATGGCCATCATGGGCTACATGGGCTATCGCAAGCGCACCGGCTTTCTCGCCGGTCTGACAGTGGCCCAGATCAGCGAGTTCTCCCTGATCCTGGCGGCGATGGGCCTGGCCCTGGGACACCTGCAGGAGGAGACGGTCGGGCTGATCACCCTCGTCGGACTGATCACCATCAGCGTCTCGACCTACATGATCCTCTACTCGCATGCGCTCTATGAACGTCTGGCGCCTCGCCTCTCGATTTTCGAGCGTCGGGTGCCTCACCGGGAACTCGATGACTGGGAGGATGCCAACAATGAAGTGGACGTCCTGCTGATCGGGCTGGGGCGCTATGGTGCGGCCCTCGCGGCGGACCTCAGGAAGCGCGGCTGTCGCCTGTTGGCGGTGGATTTCGATCCCACGACCGTTCAACAGCATGCCCTCAACCGATACCGGGTGTGCTATGGGGATGCAGAAGATCCGGAGTTTCTGGCCACCCTGCCGCTGCGCCAGGCGCGCTGGGTCGTCAGCACCCTCCGCGACCCCGCCGTCAACCGGATGCTGCTGCATGGCCTGCGCCAGCAAAAGTTCGTGGGACAGGTCGCGATTGCCGTCCGTGACTCTCGGGATGTACAACGCTTCGAGGAGGAGGGCGTGGACCTGGTGCTGGTGCCTTACGAAGATGCCGCCAAGGAAGCCGCCATCCGGGTGATGGCTTCTGCTCCGTCGATCGAACCTCGAGAAGTCGAACCTCGAGAAGGGGATAACGCATGAAACGCTTTCGGAACATCCTGTATGTCGTAGAGCCCTCGGTGGCCCAGGATGGGGGGCTCGCCAGGGCGGCCACCCTGGCAGAAAGCAACCAGGCGTTGCTGACCCTCATCGATGTCTTGCCCGAGGAGACGCTGGATCTGTCGCTGGCGCCTCGAGGGCCATCGGCCGATGCGTTCAGGGACGCGGTGATGGCCGAGCGGCGAACATGGATCGAGTCGCTGATCGCCCCTCATGCCGACCGTATTGCCTACCGGATCGAGGTGCTGACCGGGATCACCTTCATTGAGGTCATCCGGGCCGTGCTGCGGGAGGACCATGATCTCGTGATCAAGACGGCGGAGAACCCGGAGTGGAGTCGGCTGCTGTTCGGCAGCGACGACATGCACTTGATGCGCAAGTGTCCCTGTCCGGTCTGGTTGATGAAACCGGAGGAGAAGCCCAACTATCGACGCATCGTCGCGGCCTTCGATGTCGACGTGCACCGCACCGTGTCTGGTGAAGAGGTGCTCAACGACAGCATTTTGGATATCTCAAGCTCCCTGGCGCTCTCCGACTTCGCCGAACTTCATCTCGTGCATGCCTGGGATACGCCGGAAGCCGGTTTCGTGGGTCTCTGGACCAGCGACCCCGAGACGACGGAGCGCCATCTCATCGAGGGCGAACAGGCCCGCCACAAGCTCGGCATGGAGAGGTTGACGTTTCGACTTCGCGAGCGCATCGGCGACGAGGCCTATGATTATCTCTCTCCGCGGATCCATCTGCCCATGGGCCCGGCACGCAAGCAGATTCCGCTGCTGGTCGGCAAGCTCGAGGCAGACCTGGTGGTGATGGGAACAGTGGCGCGAACCGGAATTCCCGGCTTCATCATCGGCAACACGGCCGAAGCGATGCTCTATCAGCTGCAGTGCTCGGTGCTGGCGCTGAAGCCGCCGGGCTTCGTCTCCCCGGTCACTCTGGAATGACCCCGGCTTGGTATCACCGCCGGCGAGACCTGACACGAGGTGGCTCCCGGCGATCGAGGTCCTGCAAGCGGAGGATCATGGCCTCTCCTCGGAGCATATGGCCCTGTCTTGACGTATACGGTCCCAACGACCCGCCGCCATCGGCGACAAGTAGGCGGCGCTCACGAAGCACGCTCGCTGAGCAGCGTCAGCGTGCGCGTCTACGCGGCCGCTCCCCCCCGAGGAAGCCACGACCTTCTTCCTCTCGGGGCTGATTCGCCCCCGCGACGGCGTGCTCGAGGCGCCGTGTCCTCGACGAGGGGGAGTGATGACGGATGGGCCTAGCGCGACACAGGGATTTTCGGCCGGGGTCGAGACGAGAGGCGGTTAAAGCTGGATAATGGCGGGTTGCGCTTACGCCCCCAGAATCTAACCCCGGTGTTCGTCCATGGAAATCAAGGTCAACTATCTCGACAACCTCCGCCTGGAGGCCAAGTTCGACGACTTCACGGTCATCTCCGACCAGCCCATCCGCTACAAGGGCGACGGCTCGGCACCGGGGCCCTTCGACTATTTCCTGGCCTCCTCGGCGATGTGCGCGGCCTACTTCGTCAAGGTCTACTGCAACGCCCGGGACATCCCCACCGAGAACATCCGGCTGTCGCAGAACAACATCGTCGACCCGGAGAATCGCTACCAGCAGATCTTCAAGATCCAGGTGGAGCTGCCCGAGGACATCTCCGACAAGGATCGCCAGGGCATCCTGCGCTCCATCGACCGCTGCACGGTCAAGAAGGTGGTGCAGACGGGCCCCGAGTTCCAGATCGAGGTGGTGGAGAACATCGACGAGGACGCCCAGGCGCTGCTGATGGGCAAGGCCACGGGCGAGGCGAATGGCGAGGGCACCTGGATCGAGGGCAAGGACCTGCCGCTGGAGCAGACCATCGCCAATCTCTCGGGCCTGCTCGCCGATCTGGGCATGAAGATCGAGATCGCCTCCTGGCGCAACATCGTGCCCCACGTCTGGTCGCTGCACATCCGCGACGCCGCCTCGCCGATGTGCTTCACCAACGGCAAGGGCGCCACCAAGGAGAGCGCGCTGTGCTCGGCGCTGGGCGAGTTCATCGAGCGGTTGAGCTGCAACTTCTTCTACAACGACCAGTTCTTCGGCGAGCAGATCGCCGGCAGCGACTTCGTGCACTACCCCGACGAGCGGTGGTTCAAGCCGGGGCCGAATGACGAGCTGCCGGAGGAGATCCTCGACGATCACTGCCGAGCGATCTTCGATCCGGACGGCGAGCTCTGCGGCTCGAACCTGATCGACACCAATTCCGGCCGGGCCGATCGCGGCATCGTCTCGCTGCCTTTCGTGCGCCAGTCCGACGGCGAGACGATCTACTTCCCCTCGAACCTGATCGAGAATCTCTACCTCAGCAACGGCATGAGCGCCGGCAACACCCTGGCCGAGGCCCAGGTGCAGTGCCTCTCCGAGATCTTCGAGCGCGCGGTGAAAAAGCAGATCATCGAGGAGGAGATCACCCTGCCGGACGTGCCGATGGAGGTGCTTAAGCGCTACCCCGACATCCTCGAGGGCGTCGAGGCGCTGGAGGCCCAGGGCTTCCCGGTGCTGGTCAAGGATGCCTCGCTGGGTGGCCAGTTCCCGGTGATGTGCGTGGCGCTGATGAACCCCAAGACCGGCGGCGTGTTCGCCTCCTTCGGGGCGCATCCGAGCTTTCACGTGGCGCTGGAGCGAAGCCTCACCGAACTCCTGCAGGGGCGCAGCTTCGAGGGCCTCAACGACTTCATGCCGCCGACCTTCAACTCCCTGGCGGTGGCCGAGCCCAACAACTACGTCGAGCACTTCATCGACTCCTCCGGCGTGGTCTCCTGGCGCTTCTTCAGCTCGAAGGCCGACGTCGAGTTCGTCGAGTGGGACTTCTCCGGCAGCAATGCCGAGGAGGCCGCGGGGCTGTTCGGCATCCTCGAGGAGCTCGAGCTGGAGGCCTACATGGCCGTGCACGAGGACCTGGGCGCGCCGGTGTGCCGCATCCTGGTGCCGGGCTACTCCGAGGTCTACCCGGTGGAGGACCTGGTCTGGGACAACACCAACAAGGCGCTGCTGTTCCGCGAGGACATCCTCAACCTCCACGCCCTCGACGACGAGCGGCTGGCCGCGCTGCTGGAGCGCCTGGAGGAGAGCCAGATCGATGACCAGGAAGACATCATCACCCTGATCGGCATCGAGTTCGACGAGAACACCGTGTGGGGCCAGCTGACCATCCTCGAGCTCAAGCTGCTGATCAACCTGGCGCTCGGCCAGCACGAGGAGGCGCTGGAGCGGGTCGAGATGTTCCAGCAGTTCAACGACAACACCGTCGAGCGCGGGCTCTTCTACCAGGCCATGCACGCGGTGCTGGAGATCACCCTCGACGATGAGCTCGAGCTCGACGACTACCGCTACAACTTCACGCGCATGTTCGGCGAGGCGACCATGGCCGCCGTGGTCGGCTCGGTGGAGGGCAGCGTGCGCTTCCACGGCCTGGAGCCGGTCGGCATGCAGCTCGAGGGCCTGGAGAAGCACCAGCGGCTGATCGAGAGCTACCAGAAGCTGCACGCCGCGCGGGCCGCCCGAGCCGCCACGCCGCGCGCCGTCAACGCCTGAGTTCGTCGCGGGCCATGACAACGCCCCCGTGCCGGTGACCCGGCGCGGGGGCGTTTGCGTTGGCGCCGCGCCCGGGGAGACGACTCCCCCTAGGCGAGATCCTTCAGCGGGCGGGCCAGCAGCTCCGAGACCACCGCCGGCATGAACTCCCGGGGCAGGGTGATGGCGTAGAAGTTCTCGAAAACGTTGGGCAGCCGCTCGAAGGAGGTAAGCCGCCCCTGGCGCAGCTCATCCTTGACCACCACTTCCGGCAGCACGCTCAGCGCGCCGCTGTCGCGGGCGAGAAGGCGCAGCATGGCCATGTCGTCGGCCTCGGCGAGTATATCCGGCCGATACTGGTGCAGGCTGCAGTGGCCGTCGAAGCCGCGGCGAATCTCATGATGCCCGCCCGGCAGTACCCAGCGCAGGTCCTCGTAGCCTTCGGGAAAGGGCGTGCCGGGGTTGGAGTCGGGCGGCCCGATGATGGAGAGCGGCTGGCGGGCCAGCAGCTGGCTCTGCCAGGCCGCCTGGGTCGCGCCGGAGGGCTGCAGCTGCGTATTGGTGAGCACCACATCGAGCTGGTGTCGGGCCAGGCCGTCGAGCAGGTCGTCCATGCTCTGGGTGTGCAGGCTGAAGTGCACCTTGTGCCCGCTGCCGTTGAGCAGGGGCGCGATGAAGCCCTCGATGAAGTTTCGCGACATGGTCGCGAGCATGCCGATGCGCACGCGCTGATACTCGGGCTCGATGCCGCGGCCGATCAGCGACTCCAGCTCCTCGCCCTTGGTGAAGATCACCTCGGCGTAGTTGAACACCTGCCGGCCCGCCTCGGTCAGCACCAGGGTGCGATTGCGCCGCTCGAACAGCGGCTTGCCCATCCGCTCTTCCAGCTTGCGGATCTGCGCCGAGAGGGCGCTCTGTGACAGGTGCAGCGACTCGGCGACTCGGGTGAGGTTGCCCTCGCTGGCCACGCGCCAGAAATAGTAGAGGTGGTGATAGTTCAGGCGGCTCATTTCGTTCTCTTTTATAGAACAGTACGTAAATTTATATCTATTTTTTTTAAAAAACCAGGCAACCGATACTGCTCGCTCCACGGACTATCGGAGTCATTCCATGCATGGGAACGAGCTGTTGCTGACCATCCTGCTCACCCTGGTGCCCGTCGTGCTGGCGCTGGGGGCCGTGGCGAGCGCCCGTCAGCCCGGTGAACGCGCCTGGCGCACGGCCCAGGCCACCACCACCGGCGGCCTGCTGCTCTCGGCGCTGCTGCTGGCGCTCTCCGCGGCACAGTGGCTGCCGGCGGTGAGCGGCGCCTGGCAGACCGCCCCGCTGCAGCTGATCATGCTGCTGCTCGCCAACTTCATCGCCTTCGTGGTGGTGCGCTACAGCGCCACCTACCTGCAGGGCGAGCCACGCCAGCCCCGCTTCGTCGCGCTCGTTCAGGCCACGTTCGCGGCGGTCAGCGTGGCGGTGCTGAGCGATCACCTGCTGGTGTTCCTGCTCGCCTGGCTCGCCATTGGCCTGGCCATGCACCAGCTGCTGATGTTCTACCCGGACCGTCCCCGCGCGGCCCTGGCGGCGCACAAGAAGTTTCTCTTCGCCCGGGGTGCCGAGTTGTGTGCCCTGGCGGCCTTCCTGCTGCTGTACCTGCATCACGACAGCGCCCGGATCAGCGTTATCACCGGCGCCTATGCGACGCCGGGCGTGGTGCTCTCCGCCACTGAACAGGCGGCGGCCTGCCTGCTCGCCCTGGCGGCGCTGATCAAGTGCGCCCAGCTGCCGCTGCACGGCTGGCTGATCCAGGTGGTCGAGGCACCCACGCCGGTCTCGGCGGCGCTGCACGGCGGTGTGATCAACCTCGGCGGCTACCTGCTGCTGCTGTTCTCCCCGCTGCTGCTGCACTCCACGCCCGCCCAGGCCCTGATCCTGGTGGTGGCCGGCATCAGCAGCGTGCTGGCGGCGCTGGTCATGACGACGCGCATCAGCATCAAGGTGCGCCTGGCCTGGTCGACCAGCGCCCAGATGGGCCTGATGCTGGTCGAGATCGCCCTGGGGCTCGTCGAGCTGGCGCTGCTGCACCTGCTGGCGCACTCCTGCTACAAGGCCTACGCCTTCCTGAGCTCGGGCGAGGCGGTGCAGGAGGACCTGCAGCGGCGCCAGGCGCCGGGGCGGCGCCCGACGCTCTCGCAGTGGCTCTCGGCGGGGCTTGCCAGCGTGGCGATGGTGGCGGGCCTGGGCCTCATCGTTGTCGCCACCAGCGACTCGACGGCCTTCGACGTGCTCAGCCCCTGGGTGCTGCTGACCCTGGCGCTGACCGTGCTGCTGGCCGAGCGTCGCAGCCTTGTGGCGGCCGATGCCGGAGTTCGCTTCCTGGGCCTGGCCGCGCTGGTGGTGCTCGCCTACTTCACCCTCAAGTCGCTGTTCACCGCGCTGGTGCCGGCGCTCCCGCACACTGCGCCGCTGTGGGCGGATCTCTGGGCCGGCCTGCTGTTCGTGCTGCTGTTCGCCGGCTACTGCCTGCAGCGCTACGGCCTGCACCTGGGCTGGGTGCAGACGCTGAACCTCTACTGCTACGCCGGGTTTTACCTGGACGAGTGGGTCACCCGGAACACCCTGAAACTCTGGCCGCATCCGTTGCCGGGTCGCGTCCGGGCCAAGCAACTGCATACCGCTTCTCGCGAGGGTTCACTATGACGATTCACGAAAACACCCGGGTGGCCTGGATGCCCCAGGCGGTGACGGTGGACGACCACCCGCCGCTGACCACGGCACATGAGCAGGCGCTGGATCAGGCCTGCGCCAGCGTGGCCCCGACCTGGCCGCTGGATCGGCAGATCGCGGTGAGCCCCTTCTGGGCGATGCGCGACGAGCCCATGGCCCGCGTCTCGGCCCGGCTGTCGGCGCTGGCCAACATCCGCTGCCTGATGCCGCCGAGTCACTACCTGGGCGCCTGGCAGCGCGGCGAGATCACCGATGCGCACCTGACCCGGGCGGCGGCGCGGCTCGGCTATCGGGGGAACTACAAGAACCTGCTGCAGGTACTCGACGATCTCGCCCGGCTGCCCCACTGGCACAACATCAGCGACCTGGTGGATGCGCGCCGCGACCGCCAGCACAAGATGGCCTGGCGCGACGAGATCACCCAGCAGATCAGCCAGTTCTGTGCCGCCACCTTTCAGGAGGACGGGCCGCTCAACGCCGCACGGCTGACCGCGCCCACCGACAAGCGCCTGTATCAGCACTGGCGCGACATGACCCTCAAGGATCGCGGCATCGCCATCCTGATGGGCGAGCGGCGGTTGCGGCGCTACTTCGAGACCCTGCCGGCCACCGAGGAGGGCCTCTTCCAGGCCGCCATCGCCGAGCTGGATGTCGATGCCGGCCGGCTCGGCGGCTGCGCCCAGGCGCTGCTGCTCGACCTCAATGGCTGGGCGGCCTGGGTCGCCTATCGGGAGTGGCAGCAGGCGCTGGCCAAGCCCGAGGCCTCATCGACCCCCTCCGAGATGCGCAGCCTGCTGGCGATCCGCCTGGCCTGGGAGCTGGTGCTGTGGCGCTATATTCGCCACGAGCAGCCCGACCAGGCCGAGCGGCTGACGACCCAGTGGCACCGCGAGCTCGTGGAGCTGCCGGAGCAGGTCGAGCGCCATCGCCTCGCGCAGCAGCCGCTGTGGGTGTGGCAGCTCGCCGGCGAACTGGCCTATCAGCAGCCGCTGCAGCGGGCGCTGAGCGAGTCGATCCGCACGCCGGCGCCGACCGCCACACCTCCGGCGCTCCAGGCGGTGTTCTGCATCGACGTGCGCTCCGAGCCGCTGCGTCGGGCCCTGGAGCGGCAGAGCCCGGCGATCCAGACCCTGGGCTTCGCCGGCTTCTTCGGCCTGCCGCTGGAGCATCATCCGGCCGGTTCGGCGCAGGCCCAGCCTCACCTGCCGGGCCTGCTGGCCCCGCAGGTGACGCTCAAGAGCGGCCCTGCCGAGGGCGAGCAATGCGGCGCCGCGCGGCGCAACTGGCAGGCGCGCCTGCAGGAGTGGAGCCGGGCGGCCAGCGCCACCTTCAGCGCCGTGGAGGCCGGAGGGCTGATGTACGCCGGCAAGCTGCTGCGTCGCTCCCTGGCCCCCACGGCCACGCGCGCGCCGCTCGCCATGGATGCGCTCAGCTGGCACTGGCGGGGCAGCGGCGAGACGCTGAGCCTGGCGGACAAGGCGACGCTTGCCCGCACCGTGCTGGGCGCCATGGGGCTCACCGAGCATCTGGCGCCCCGGGTACTGCTGGTGGGCCACACCAGCCACAGCAGCAACAACCCGCACGCGGCGGGGCTCGAGTGCGGCGCCTGCGGTGGCCAGTCGGGCGAGGTCTCGGTGCGCGCCCTGGCGCGACTGCTCAACGACCCCGCGCTGCGCGAGGCGCTGGCCGAGGCCGGCCTCGTCATTCCGGAAGCGACCCGTTTCGTGCCGGCGCTGCACCACACCATCACCGACCGCATCGAGCTGCCGGAAGGCGTGGAGGATGCCTTCGCGCTGAGCGAGGAGGTGCGTTCGTGGCTCGAGCAGGCCGGCGCCCAGGCCCGGCGCGAGCGCGCCCCGCGGCTCGGTCTGGCGGGCGACGGCGCGGCGCTCGAGAAGACCCTCGAGCGTCGCGGCGCCGACTGGTCGCAGACCCGCCCCGAGTGGGGCCTGGCCAACAACGCCAGCTTCATCGCCGCGCCGAGGCGCATTACTGCCCCCATCGATCTCGCCGGGCGCAGCTTCCTGCACGACTACGACTGGCGCACGGATGCCGACTTCGCGCGGCTGGAGCTGATCATGACCGCGCCCATGGTCGTCGCCCATTGGATCAACATGCAGTACAACAGCTCCGTTGCGGACAACCGCAAGCTTGGCAGCGGCAACAAGGTGCTGCACAACGTGGTCGGCGGGCATATCGGCGTGTTCGAGGGTAACGGCGGCGACCTGCGCATCGGCCTGCCGATGCAGTCGCTGCACGACGGCGAGCGCTGGCGCCACGAGCCCCTGCGCCTGAGCGTCTACTTGGCGGCGCCAACAGAGGCGATCGAGGCCATCGTCGCCCGCCACGAGATCCTGCAGTCGCTGGTGGGCAACGACTGGCTGCACCTCTTCGCGCTGGATGACGAGACCGGCGAGATCCTCGCGCGCCGGGAGGGAAGCTGGGTCGCGCCCTAGCGCTCAGCGCAACACGAACGCAAAATGAGTAGCCCCCGAGTCGATCCTACGGCTCGGGGGCTTTTGTTGGCGTCGTCGGCGGGAAGCGCCTCCGCCCATCGACGAGTACGCCATTATCTCCTCATCAAGCGTTTTATCCGGGATTCCTATCGTGAAAGTCTCCGACACCGAGCGACTGACCATCCGGCATTTCGAGGGCGAGGATGCCGACTTTATCGTCCGGCTATTGAACGACCCATCGTTCATTCGCCATATCGCCGACAAGCAGGTGCGCACCCGCGAGGATGCCGTCAGCTACCTCGAAAACGGCCCGATGGCGAGCTACCGAACCCATGGCCACGGCCTGAACCTGGTGCAGCTCAAAGGCGAGGGCACGCCGATCGGCATGTGCGGCCTGGTGAAACGACACGAGCTGGAGGGCCCCGATCTCGGCTATGCGTTTCTGCCCGAATTCTGCGGCCAGGGCTATGCCTTCGAGGCCGCGGAAGCCGTGCTCGAGCAGGGCATGGCAGAGCACGCGCTCGATTCGGTGCTGGCGGTAACGCTGCCGGACAATACGCGCTCCAACCGTCTGTTGAACACGTTGGGCTTCAGCGCGAAGTGGTCCGTGAATCTATACGGGGCATGGAACAACCTCTACGAATATCGCCGTAGCAACGATACCCCCTGAACCAGGGCGCGGGCGCCTCGCTTTCCTCCTTTGGGGCGCTGTGACACCATCGCCGCTTTCGCCGTTCGGAGTCGTTGTCTCGTGATCGTTCGTGATCGCCCCGGTGCGCTCAGGCTGATGCTGGCCTGGAAGGGCTCGGTGCTGCCCCATATCCTTCCTCACATCCTGCTGGCCGGGCTCTTCGCCACGGCCGTCACCTGGGTCTCTCGCCATCACTATCTGGATGGCATCGTCGAATACACGCTGCTGCCGTTCACCCTCATGGGGATCGCTCTGTCGATCCTCTTGAGTGTGCGCAACACCGCGACCTACAACCGCTGGTGGGAGGCGCGCCAGCAGTGGGGGGGCATGGTCTTCGAGGTGCGCAGCCTGGCGCGCACCGGCGGCATCTACCTGAGCCCCGAGCGACGCCGCGAGCTGATGATGCGCGCCCTGGCCCATGCCCACCTGCTGCGCGGGCAACTGCGCGAAGAGGACGTGCGCGCGGACCTGCCGGCCTTGCTCGACCCGGCCCTGGTCGACCAGGCGCTCGCCACCCGCAACCCGGCGGCGTTCATGCTCCAGCAGGCCGGCGACGTGGTGGCCGAGGCGCGTCGGGCAGGGGAGATCGACTCGGTGGGCGCGGCGGCCCTCGACCGGCACCTGCACGGCATGGCCGGCATCCAGGCCGCCTCCGAGCGCATCGCCCAGACGCCGCTGCCGTTCGCCTATACGCTCCTGGCGCATCGCACCGCCTACGTCTATTGCTACCTGCTGCCGTTCGGCCTGGTGCCGGGCGCCGGCTGGTTCACCCCGGTGTTCACCGCCATCGTCGCCTACACCTTCTTCGGGCTCGATCGCCTCTCGGAGCAGCTGGAATTTCCCTTCGGCCGCGAGACCAACGACCTGCCGCTGGACGCCATCTGCCGGGTCCACGAGATCAGCGTGGCCGAGGCCCTGGGCGACCCGGCGCCCGAGCCGCTGCAGCCGGTGGAGTTCGAGCTGCAGTAGACGGGGCGAGCGGCGGCGGTTTTGTCGAAACGCAGGGATCGTGGTTCATGAGCTACTGCCCGGCCCTCACGAGCGGCGCCTCAGCCACGCGAGCCGAAACGAAAAAGCGCCCCGAAGGGCGCTCGTCATTTAGATCTGCAGAGAAGTCCTGCATGGATACTCCGGGGTGAAAGCCTCGGGCAGGACGTTGAACGATCCCTGACTGGGCAGCGCTACCCGCTGGCCATCGGATGTGACGGCCACAATGCTGTGCGACTTGCGCAGATGCTCCCAAGCGTAGAAGAAGTTGTTCTCGCCCACGCGGGAGTTCGTTTCGTAGGGGGTTTGGATCTCATTGCCATCCAGTACCAGCGAAAAATCCCCGTCACCATAGCTGCCGTAGTCGCGGCCGCCTGCGGTAAGCGTCATCTTGACCGGCTCGTACGGGTTGCAGGCAATGTACAGCCTGTCGCCACGCTGGTTGACCGCGGCGTACTCGGTTGTGCCTTGTCCCCAGCCACTCGACCACTGTCCTTTCTCACCGAACGCGATAGCGCTGGTGGACAGCAAGGCAGCGGTGCCGAAGACGAGAGCTCTGGTAAGTCCTTTCATGTATCGTTCCCTGATAAGCCAAGTGGATGTAGTAAGCGTCATCGGCACGGCAGCTCGCTCCTTGAGCCTTAAGGGCTAACAAAAATCAGGGTCTCTCCCTAATTACTCGATTCCTTCTTCGGGCTCGATCGCCTCTCGGAGCAGCTGGAATTCCCTTTCGGCCGCCACACTAACGACCTGCCGCTGGACACCATCTGCCGGGTGCACGAGATCAGCGTGGCCGAGGCGCTGGGCGACCCGGCGCCCGAGCCGCTGCAGCCGGTGGAGTTCCAGCTGCAGTAGGCGGCGCCGGCCTGGATCCCCCATCGCCCGGCAGTTCCGCGAAGGGTCGTCTTGCATCCCCGGGTGCCGGCTGGGTCCTCGCTTGGTTATCCTCCACGAGGCTCGAGAACGTCGAGCTCACTCCCTGCAACCGGACTGCTGCCATGTATCGCGTCCTCCTGCGCTATTTCGAGACCCTGGTGAACCCCTACCCGGAGGACAACCGGGGCACGCCACCCAAAGGGTTATTCGCCTTCATCCTGCACTTCTCAAGGCCGGTGCTGCCGCTGCTGGTCGTGATGTCGCTGCTGACGGCGCTGGTCTCGGCGGCGGAGGTGTTCTTCTTCCACTCCATGGGCGAGCTGGTGGACTGGCTGTCCGGCGCCGAGCGTGAGGGCTTCTTCGCCCAGCATGGCTGGCGCCTGGCCGGGATGGCGGCGCTGGTGGTGATCGGCCTGCCGCTGCTGACCCTGCTGCAGTCGCTGGTGACCCAGCAAGGCATCTTCGGCAACTACCCGATGATCGGCCGCTGGCTGGCGCATCGCCATATGCTCGGCCAGAGCCTGGCCTTCTATCAGGACGAGTTCGCCGGGCGGGTTTCCCAGAAGGTGATGCAGACGGCCCTGGCGATCCGCGAGACGGTGATGAAGCTGATGGACCTGATGGTCTATGTGCTCGTCTACTTCAGCGGCGCCATGCTGCTGATGGGCCGCGCCGAGCCCTGGCTGATGCTGCCGCTGGTGGTGTGGCTTGCTGGCTATATCGGCATCATGTGGGTATTCGTGCCGCGCCTGCGGGCGGTCTCCATGGCCCAGGCCGATGCCCGGGCGGTGATGACCGGGCGCATCGTCGATAGCTACAGCAATATCCAGACCATCAAGCTGTTTGCCGATACCCGTCGCGAACAGGAATACGCCCGCGATGCCATGGAAGGGTTCATGGGGACCGTCTATCGGCAGATGCGCCTGGCCACCGGCCTGACCGTCAGCCTGACGCTGCTCAACTCCTTGCTGCTGGCTGGCGTGGCCGCCATGGCCATCGGCGCCTGGTACCTGGAAGCGGTGTCGCTGGGGATCATCGCCGTGGCGATCGCCTTGGTAATGCGCATCCGCTTCATGTCTGACTGGATTCTCTGGGAAGTGGCGAGCCTGTTCGAGAACATCGGCACCGTGCAGGATGGCCTCAATACCATCGCCCAGGAGCCGGCGGTCCAGGATGCGCCTGATGCCAGGGCGCTGACGGTTCCGCGCGGCGAGATACGCTTCGAGGCGCTGCGCTTCGGCTATGAGCGCCCTGACGGTCAGGGCCGGCGGGTCTTCGACGGCCTCGACCTGACCATTGCCCCCGGTGAGAAGGTGGGGCTGATCGGTCGCTCCGGGGCCGGCAAGTCGACCCTGGCCAACTTGCTGCTGCGTTTCTTCGATCTTGAGGGCGGGCGCATCCTGATCGACGGCCAGGAGATCACCGGGGTGACCCAGGAGTCGCTGCGTCGGCATATCGGCATGGTCACTCAGGACACCTCGCTGCTGCACCGCTCGGTGCGCGACAACATCCGCTACGGCAGCCCCCACGCCAGCGAAGCGCAGATCCAGGAGGCGGTGCGTCGCGCCCATGCCGATACCTTCATCGATGACCTGGTGGACCTCCAGGGCCGCCGCGGCCTGGATGCCCAGGTGGGGGAGCGCGGCGTCAAGCTCTCCGGCGGCCAGCGTCAGCGCATCGCCATCGCCCGAGTGCTGCTCAAGAACGCCCCCATCCTGGTGCTGGATGAAGCCACCTCGGCGCTGGACTCCGAGGTAGAGGCGGCGATTCAGGAGCAGCTCTATACGCTGATGGAGGGCAAGACGGTGATCGCCATCGCCCACCGGCTTTCGACCATCGCCATGCTCGACCGCCTGGTGGTGATCGATGAGGGACAGATCGTCGAGAGCGGCACCCACGCGGAACTGCTGGCCAAGGACGGCCTCTATGCCGCCCTGTGGCGGCGCCAGTCCGGCGGCTTTATCGGCGAGGATATCGATGACGAGGCCGAGCCGGAGCGGGCCGAGCCGGCCTCCGGGCGCGAGGGGCACGACTGAGGGGGCGACGCCAGGGCAGGGCGGCTTGGCGGCCCTGGCGTAAGCCTCGGTGCTGTTCCGGCTAGGGGCGTTTTTATGCGCGGGCGAGTGACGTCTGCGACCAATCGACGTGTGGTTTCTATCAGTAATCTCGCATACGCTGGCGGGTTAAGGTCGCTTAGATAGCCGGGCGGCCTATCGACATCGCCGGAACGCAGGGACTACCGCAGGGATGGCAGGAGGCCATCACGGCTTGCCGGGTAGTGGCGGTAGCGTGGCTGGGGGGCACTGCATCAAACATCATTACCCCAGAGGACTGCGCACGCCGGCAAAGGCGTTGCCCAGCACGTGCGTATAGATCTGCGTGGTTTCGACACTCTTGTGCCCCAACAGCTCCTGCACCGTGCGGATATCTGTGCCCTGGCTCAGCAACTGGGTAGCAAAACTGTGGCGTAGCGTGTGGCAGGAGCCCGGCTTCGGCAACGAGGCGGCTCTCATGGCATTTCTGACGGCTCGTTGTACCGCCGAGGGGTGAATATGATGAAGCACGATCTTGCCGTCGTTATCGAAGCAGGGGCGACTGGCCGGAAATAGCCATTGCCAGGCCAGTGAGACTCCTGCGTTGGGATACTTGCGATCGAGCGCATGAGGCAAGGTCACCGGCACGTTGCCATGTTGCTGGCGATGGACAAGCTGCTTCTCGGCTGTGGCAATTTGATGCTGTAGGGCAGGGATACAGCTGGCAGGAAGCAGCGTCGTTCTGTCCTTGTCACCCTTGCCAGCCCGTACCGTGATGATCTGGCCTTGGATTTCAATGTCCCGAACGCGCAGGCGGCAGGTTTCTATGAGTCGCAGACCTGAGCCGTACATCAAGGTCCCCATCAGGTGCATGTGGCCAGCCAGCTTGCCAAGCACGCGCATCACTTCCTCGTGAGATAAGACCACGGGAAGGCGCCGCGGCCGCCTGGCGCGAGAAAATTCACCGATTTCCCCCAGCGGCTGCTCGAGGATATGGCGATAGAGGAACACAAGGGCATTCAGCGCCTGGTTCTGCGTGGCCGCCGCCACATAGCGGTCTACCGCGAGATGCTCCAGGAACGCCTTCACTTCAGGAGCGCCCATGCTGGCAGGATGACGCACGCCATGGAAACGAATGAAGTAGCGTATCCAGTAGCAGTAGGTCTTCTCGGTACGCGGGCTGTAGCGCTTGACCCGCATGGTGGCCTTCACTCGATCCATCAGCTTGGGTGGTCTGTTGTGCGCGTCCATACGTTGCGGCCTAAAATATGGATGTACATACAGTATTATTGGGTCTGGCAAAACGCGCAAGCGCGCGAATCCTGCATAGGTAGCCGAGCTATTCTTAGGGGATTTGCTATCAATGGGTTATACGGAAAATGGCGCGATCGATAATATTGTGAACGTGTCAGCTCGTTCAAGTCGATATACGAGCACGCGGTATAATCACTGTTAGAGTCAAAACAAGTCAGCCTGCGGGAGGTGAAAGTGAAGGTAAAACGCATAGTCACGAACATTGCGGCAACCAACCCTTCAGAAGCAGACAGGTTTTATGAGGCAATTTTTGGGCTGAAGATCGTGATGGATCACGGGTGGATAAGGACCTATAGCTCGGGCGAGGAAATGACCACACAGGTAAGCGTGGCATCCGAGGGTGGCTCCGGCACGCCGGTTCCTGATCTATCTATAGAGGTGGATAGTTTGGATACAGCTTTGGAGAGAGTGAAGAACGAAGAAATTAAGATCGAGTATGGTCCCGCAAGTGAGCCTTGGGGTGTTCGCCGCTTCTATGTCCGTGATCCTTTCGGGAAACTCATCAACGTATTACAGCATGAGTAATCTTGAGTCAGCTCTAACAAGGCCAGTCACGGCGACGTCTACTGCATTGCGGCTGCGCCTCCATTCCGTAGCCGCGCGTGCTGAGCGGCGTTAAGTGCAAAATCATGGAATACGATTACCGGAAGATCATCAAAGAAGGCTCATCGGACGTTACTTCCGTCAAAGGAAGAAGGCTTGATTCAGCGTTGGCCCACGTCGTTGCAGATGAGATAAATGTCGTTCATCTCTGTTTCGATGGCATATGGTATTCAGTCCACGGGCTAGTTGGTTCCGAAGTAATGGGCTTCAAAAGGCGTGAACGGCAATTTCAGGAGGAAATTATTAATGAAGGTAGCGTTGTATGCAGGCTACCCATTCTGGATCAGTTTGTCGGTTTAGAGGTTGCTGAAGTACGGCATATTGGCGAAGCCTGGAATGGTCATGGGTTTGAGCTAAGTTTCAAGGGTGTTCCAGACAAGACATTAATACTGCAATCGATCTATACCGGGTCTGAGGCAGAAGAATTTAGTGATTGCATGAGGATTGGCGTTGGAAACTACATCTATCAGGTTCCCAGCACTTAACAAGGCGCATCAATACGCGGCCGGTGGCCGCCGGACGCCCTTTTCATTGCGGCTGCGCCTCCATTACAAGGGCGCCGTTGTGCGCTGGCGTTGGGCTATGAGGGGGAGAGGAATGGAGACAATTGAGTCCTTGGAAGAGATTGCCGCGAACCTGCTCGAGTTCGACAGGTATCGAATCTCTTCAGATGCTGGTGAGCGCGCGTTCTACGCGCAGCGCCTTCGGCTCGGGAAGATATTTGGCTGTATGGTCGTCAATGGACGTTTGCTCTTCGGTCCTAGCCGTTTTATCGGCTACAAGAGCAACACGATGACGAAGCACATAGCCTTTGATGGAAAGAGCGGCAGCGTAACGACACCTCGCATTTCGTCTGTTCTGGGAGCTGGCCACGGACCTGATGCTAAGGCCGAGGACGAGTATCGCGCTCTATGCGCTGAAGTTGGTGCCGAGCCTTCTTCCAAGATCCGCACCTATTGGCGGCTGCCGACTGTTAATGGCGCTACAGCGCATGCTAAGACGCGTGGGGAGGAGGGATTCCCGGATGAGGTCGGAGAATACTTTGAGGGCGCCTCGAAGATGGTCCGCGTGAACGTCCATGAGCGCGACCCACGGGCCCGGCGAGAATGCATCGCGCACTATGGGTGTGCTTGTGTTGTTTGCGGGCTCGAGTTTGGACGGATCTACGGCCCTATCGGCGAAGGGTTCATCCACGTTCATCACGTAACGCCGCTCTCAAAGCGTTCGGGCGAGCATATGGTCAACCCGGTCGATGACCTCCGGCCTGTCTGCCCGAACTGCCACGCAATGATTCACACCAGTGATCCGCCCTTCACGGTTGAGGAGTTGCGTGAACTTATCGAGGAAGCCGCCGTTCGGGCGAGGCCCAACAAGGCGCTGGAGCCGACGCGCTAAAGCGCGCGGCTCAGCTTTCACGTTAAATTTCAGCAAGAGTAAATGTCCGTAACAAGAAAGCCCCGAGCCGGTTTCCCGGCTCGGGGCTTTGCGCCTGGATTCATAGAATAACTGCAGCGCTTTGGACCACACGGTAGAGGTAGGAGGGCCAGCGCCGATACCCTCCCTGCTTTACCGACCAAAGTG
>NZ_FPAQ01000030.1 GCF_900116405.1 Halomonas saccharevitans
CTGGAAGCGTTGGATCAATGGGTACGTCGCCGATTACGCGACGTGATCTGGCGGCAATGGAAGCGCCCGAAGACCCGGCGCCGTAAGCTTCTGGCATTGGGTCTGAATGGCTTTCGGGCGTGGAAATCAGCGGGGAATGGGCGAGGCCCCTGGTGGAATGCCGGTGCCTCGCACATGAATCAGGCCCTCCCCCGGAAGTGGTTCGACTGGCTGGGTCTGATCTCGGTACTCGATACGGTAAGAGGGCTCAATCGTGCTTCGTGAACCGCCGTGGTACGGAACCGTATGCCCGGTGGTGTGGGAGGGCTCCGGGGGCGACCCCGGACCCTACCCGATAGTGTCGTGCGGCGCCCTCAGCGCGTGGCGGCCGGCCCCAGGAAACGCGTCTCGCGCTCGATCGCAAGCGCCCCGTCGCCGGCGGCGACGATTCTCAGCGTGACGGGGTGGCTCGGCCGGGTCAGGGCCTCGCGCTCGGCCTGAAGCGCGACCCGCCAGCGCTGGGTGCTGTTCGCTCCCACTTCCATGACGTCGGGGCCGATCAAGGCGAGCGCCGGGAGCCCGCTCGCGTCGAGGCGAAAGCGATGCGCCCGGTCGTCCTGATTGCGCAGGGTCAGGGTGTAGTGGTTGACGACGCGGCCTTCCGCGACCTGGGTGAAGAGCCGCTGGCGATCCCGTTCGATCTCGAACTGCAGGGGCGTGCGATCGACCATGAACGCCACCATCAGGCCGATCATCACGGCAAGCCCAATGGCGTAGCCCACTAGCTGGGGGCGCAGGATCCGCGAGGGCTGGCCGGCCAGGGCCCGCTCGGTGGTGTAGCGCACCAGGCCGCGCGGCTTGCCGATGCGTTCCATGACGTCGTCGCAGGCATCAATGCAGGCGGCGCAGCCGATGCACTCGTACTGCAGGCCGTCGCGGATGTCGATGCCGGTGGGGCAGACCTGAACGCACAGCTCGCAGTCGATGCAGTCGCCCGCCGGCGCGGCCTGGCCCGCGGCCTTGTGCTGGCGGTCGCGGCGCGGCTCGCCGCGGGCGGCATCGTAGGAGACGATCAGCGTGTTGGCGTCGAACATCGCCGACTGGAAGCGGGCGTAGGGGCACATGTGCAGACACACCTGCTCGCGCAGCCAGCCTGCGTTGAGGTAGGTGAAGAGCGTGAAGAAACCGATCCAGAACAGCGCCCAGGGGCCGACGTCGAGGCTCGCCAGGTCGACGACCAGCTCGCGTATCGGCGTGAAGTAGCCGACGAAGGTCAGGCCGGTGACGAAGGCGATGGAAAGCCAGGCGCCATGCTTGGCGGCCTTGCGCCACAGCACATCGAGGCGTCGAGGCGAGCGGTCGCGACGCATGCGCCGGTGCCGCGGGCCCTCGAGCCGATGCTCGAACCAGATGAACAGGAAGGTCCAGACGCTCTGCGGGCAGGCATAGCCGCACCAGACGCGTCCGGCGAGCACGGTGATCAGGAAGAGGCCGAAGGCGCAGACGATCAGCAGCCAGGCCAGCAGGATGAAGTCCTGGGGATAGAAGGTGGCGCTGAAGAGGTGGAACTCGCGGCTCGGCAGGTCGAACCAGACCAGGGGGCGATCGCCGAAGCGGAGCCAGGGCAACCCGACGTAGAGCGCCATCAGCACCCAGTTCGCGCGGCGTCGCAGGCGCTGGAAGACTCCCTTTATCTCGCGGACGTAGAGGCGCGAGCGCGTGGCGGGCCTCGCCGGCGGCGGGGTGCCGGCGGGCTCGTGGTGACCGACACCGGCCTCGGCCGCCAGGTCGTGAAGGGGAATGCGTTGCGTCATATCGGTATCCAGGGAAAGGGCAGGCGGGCAACGCCCGCACTATGCGTGCCGGGTGCTTGGCATAACAGGCTCAGTTGGAAAGCAAAAAGCCATATCAGATGCTCCCTGCACCCTCTGTCGCAGCGCTTGCTGCTGTGCTGTGGTTTCTCTCCCCGGCCGAGCCTGTTTTCGCAGCGAGCGCCTCGGGTGGGGTATGCTGACGCTCCCCCCCGACTCGCCGGATGCGGAGCCGATGAAGCGCTACGAGCAGTTTGCCGACAGGATTGCGACGCTCATTCGCCAGGGCGTGCTGGCGCCCGGCGAGCGCATCCCCTCGGTGCGCCAGGCCAGTCAGCGCCACGGCATCAGCCCGTCGACCGTGTTCCAGGCCTACTACCTGCTGGAGAACCGCGGGCTCATCACGGCGCGGGCCCGTTCGGGCTATTTCGTGCGCGCACATGCCCGGCGCCTGATGGAGGAGCCCAGGGTCTGTGTGCAGCGGGCGGATCCCGCCGAGGTGGAGGTCAGTGAACTGGTCTTCTCGGTGCTCGAGTCGCTCCAGGACACCAGTACGGTGCCCTTCGGCTCGGCCTTTCCGAGCCCCGAGCTCTTCCCCCTGTCGCGCCTGGCGAGCAGCATGGCGCGGGGGCTGCGCGGGCTGTCGCCCGACGCGGTGATCGCCGACATGACCGCCGGTCATCCCGACCTGCGCCGCCAGATCGCCCTGCGCTACACGCTCGGCGGTATGCAGCTGCCCCTGGAGGAACTGGTGATCACCAACGGCGCCATGGAGGCGCTGAACCTGGGCCTGCAGTGCGTCACTCAGCCGGGCGATCTGGTGGCCATCGAGGCGCCGGCCTTCTACGCGAGCCTACAGGTGCTGGAGCGGCTCGAACTGAAGGCGGTGGAGATACCAGTGCATCCGCGTGAGGGCATCGACCTCGATATCCTCGAGGAACGCCTGGCGACTCTGCCCATCAAGGCCTGCTGGTTCATGAGCCACCTGCAGAACCCCCAGGGCGCCAGCCTCAGCGATGCGCGCAAGCGTCGCCTCTACGCCCTGTTGAAGCGCCATCGGCTGCCCATGCTCGAGGATGATGCCTACGCCGAGCTGTACTTCGGCAGCACGCCGCCGACGCCCGTGAAGTGGCTCGACGAAGAGGGCCTGGTGATGCACTGCGGTTCGTTTTCGAAGTGCCTGGCGCCCGGTTATCGGGTCGGCTGGGTGGCGGGAGGGCGCTTCGCCGGGGCGATTTCGCGGCTCAAGTTGATGACGACCATCTCTCCGTCGATCCCCGCCCAGGCGGCCATCGCGGATTACCTGCTGCGCGGCGGCTTTGACCGCCACCTGCGCACGCTGCGCCATGCCCTGGAAGCGCAGCAGGCCGCCATGCTGGCCTCGGCCGACCGGCACTTTCCCGCCGGCACCCGGATCACCCGGCCCGAGGGCGGCTACTTCCTGTGGGTCGAGTTTCCGGAACACATCGACTCGCTGCGCCTGTTCCGCATGGCCCTGGACCAGGGCGTCAGCCTGGCTCCTGGCCCCATCTTCTCGGCTACCCAGGGCTTTCGCCACTGCGCCCGCCTCAGCTATGGCCACCCGTGGACGGCGCGCAGCGAGCGGGCCATGGAGACACTGGGGCGGCTGCTCGCCTCGTTCTGATCCGGTGCATCCCCACCCGCACAGATCAACGTGTCGCCCAGATTGGTGTGCCCCAGACGCAACGATGCCAGTCGGCTTTCGCCGACTGGCATCTTCGCTATCGCCTCATCCCACACCAGGGCCGAGTGCCGCTTCGGCTAGCCCTTCGTGTGGCAGGCGGAGTGTTTTAGCTGCCCGTCGCCTCGCGGGCCGGATACAGACCGCTGGGCATCAGGGCCAGATCGCGTGTGGCGTTCTGGCTCTGCTGCAGGCGCTTACGCGCCTCCATCATGGCCGTGGAGTCGCCGAGCATGCCGCCGGCGAAGACCTCCAGGTCGGTCATGTCCATCGGCGCGGCGTAGGAGATCGTCGCCTCGTTGAGGCCAAGGGCACGCTCGGTGGCCGGGTCGGCCTGGGCCGTTCCGGCGAGCATGACAGTGGCCAGCATCAGACCTGCAAGTGACTTGGAAAGCATGGTAAACCTCCGGCAATAGCGATATTGAAACGATGTTGAAGCTTAGGTGAACGGTCTTACGTGAGCGGGCTTGAATGAACTCACTGGCGTGAATCGACGCTGACGAGCCGATCCACGCCGGCGGTTATCAGTTGCCGCGGTAGGTGGAGTAGCCGTACGGGCTGAGCAGCAGCGGCACGTGGTAGTGCTGCTCGGTGTTCTCGACCTGGAAGGGCACCGGGATCTCCGGGAAGAAGGTGGCGGTGTCGTGTTCGGCGAACCACTCGCCGGTCTCGAAGGTCACGCGGTACACGCCGGCTTCGAAGGCTTCGTCTTCGGGATACAGGGCGTTGATGCGGCCGGCCTCGTCAGTGGTCGCGGTGGCCATGGATTCCCAGCCCGCGTCGGTGCGACGCTCAAGTTCGACCTCGACGCCCGGTGACGGCTGACCGTTCTGGATGTTGAGCACGTGCACGCTCAGCGGGTTGTCGGCGGCCATGGCGGTGGCGGCGGCGCTGCTGAGGGCGATACCGGCGGCGACGGAAGTGAGGATCTTTTTCATGGATGACTCCTGTTGGCGTATTGTCGACGGCGCTGTCGGCGCGTCCGTCGTGGGTCTATCGGAACGTGTGTCGAGGGTCTGTCGACCCGAGGCTTTCGGGTGCTGCAAATTCGGATGTTGCCAAAACGGGCTTACTGGCCGGCGTTGGCCTGGGGCAGCACGTCCTCGATGGCGCTGATGGCGCAGCCTTCGTCGATGGCGGAGCCGCCGGCGCCGGCAACGCCCAGGGCGCCGATCACTTCACCGTCGATGGTCACCGGTACGCCGCCGCCGAGCAGCAGCAGCTCGTCCAGGGTGTTCAGGTTGGCCGACTCGGGATCGTCGCGAGCGATCTTGGAAAGCGCCCGGCTGCTGGTGCCGGTAGAGAGCGAGGTGAAGGCCTTGCGCTGGGCGGCCACGGTGTTGTGCGGGCCGATGTTGTCGTCGCGCTGCAGGGCCACCAGGTTGCCGCCGCGATCGACAGCCGCCACCACGGCGGTGCGTCCGTCGGCGTTGCAGGCCTCGAGCGTGGAGTCGACCAGGCGATTGGCCAGCTCCAGCGACATGTTCTGCTGCGTGAGGCCTGCACCGGTGTCGGCGAGGACACTGCCGGCCAGCATGGCGGCGCCGAGCAGCGGCAGTCGAGCCAGTCGTGATGTCATGAGAACCTCCTGATGAATTGACGAGGCCATCGTGACACGCTGGCCTCGTCAATCACCTGACGGCAGGATTACAGCTTTGTAATGGGCAAGGGGGGCGGCTCCGGCTACTCTGTGCCGATTTCGCGGAGGGGCAGCATGCGTATCCTGGTGGTAGAGGATGAACAGAAGACCGCCGACTACCTGTGCAAGGGGCTCGGGGAGTCGGGATATCGCGTCGAGGTGGCGCGCGACGGCTTCGACGCCCAGCACCTGTTCACGGAAGTAGAGTTCGATCTGATCATCCTCGACGTGATGCTGCCGGGCCTGGACGGCTGGCAGCTGCTGCAGCTGATCCGTCGCCGCAGCCAGGTGCCGGTGCTCTTTCTGACCGCGCGCGACGCGGTGGAGTATCGCGTCAAGGGTCTCGAGCTCGGGGCCGACGACTACCTGGTCAAGCCGTTCTCCTTCGTCGAGCTGCTGGCGCGGGTGCGCACACTGCTGCGCCGCGGCCCGCCCCGTGAGACCGAGCACTTCCGCGTGGCCGACCTGGAGATGGACGTGCTGCGCCGCCGGGTGACCCGCCAGGGCGAGCGCATCGCGCTCACCAACAAGGAGTTCGCGCTGCTGGAGCTGTTCCTCGATCGCGAAGGGGAGGTGCTGTCGCGCACCTACATTGCGTCAAGGGTCTGGCAGATGAACTTCGACAGCGACACCAACGTGGTGGAAGTGGCCGTGCGCCGGCTGCGCGCCAAGGTCGACGATCCCTACACGCCCAAGCTGATTCACACCGAGCGCGGCATGGGCTACGTGCTGGAGGATCGTTCCTGATGCCGGTGCTCAACTCTCTGGCGGCGCGCCTGGCGCTGCTGTTTGCCCTGGTCAGCGTGGTGCTGCTGGGCAGCGTCGGCGCCTATCTGTATCACTCGCTGAATCGGGAAATCGCCTGGCGCGACGACCAGATGCTGCGCGGTCGCCTGGAACGCATGGAGGCGCTGCTCGACGACGGCGAGAGCGTTGCCGCCCTGCGCGAGCGCCCTCAGCTCTACGCCAACATGCTCGGCAACCGCGACAGCCTGCTGTGGATCCTCGACGCCCAGGGCGAGGTGCTGATCGAGGTCAATCCGGGACGCCTGCCGGTGCCCGACCTGCCGGAAAGCGACGGTGTGCGCCTCGACGGCGTGTCCGGTGCGATCCCGGCACGCCTGGCCTGGCAGACGCTCGAGAAAGACGGGCGGGCGCTGACGCTGGTGGCCGGCAAGCTGCTCGGCGAGCGCCAGCAGATGTTGGCGGCCTACCGGCTGCGGCTGTGGCTGGTGCTGGTCGCCGGGGCGCTGCTGGCCTTCCTGCTGGGATGGGGGGTGAGTCGGCGTGGGCTGCGACCGCTGCGCCGCCTGGCCGAGCAGGCCAACCGCATCGACGTGCGCCATCTGGATCGGCGCCTCAACGATGAGGGTGAGACCCAGGAGATCGGCGCGCTGAGCCTCGGATTGAACCAGATGCTCGATCGTCTGGAGGAGGGCTTCATGCAGCTCGCCCGCTACTCCGCGGACATGGCCCACGAGATGCGCACGCCGCTGACCAACCTGCTGGGGCAGACGCAGCACACCCTGCGACGTGAGCGCAGCGCCGAGGAGTACCGGCAGGTGCTAGAGTCGAACATCGAGGAGTACGAGCGGCTGTCACGCATGATCGACAGCATGCTGCTGCTGGCGCGTACCGAGAATCCGTCGAGGGATACGCCCCGCGAGGCGGTCGACCTGGGCCTGCTGGTCGAGCAGCTCTGCGAGTATTTCGAGGGCATGGCGGAAGACGACGAGCGCGAGCTTATTCATCGTGCCAGCGGCTGCGTGGTGGCTAACTGTGAGCTGCTGCGCCGGGCGCTGGCCAACCTGCTGGCAAACGCCCTGCGCCACGGCCGCAGCGGCACGCCGATCTGCGTCAGCACCGCAGTCACGGCGGAGAGGGTAGCGCTGCGCGTGCAGAACCAGGGTGACGTCATCGCGCCCGATGACCTGTCGCGGGTGTTCGAACGGTTCTATCGCTGTGATCCCGCGCGCACCGGTTCGGTGGATTCCGGCGGTTTGGGGCTTGCCATCGTGCGCTCGATCGCCCAGTGGCACGGCGGCGAAGTGGACGTCGAGAGCAGCGCCGAGCACGGCACCACCTTCACCCTGTCGCTGCCGCGGATCAGTCGCGACGCGGCGGCACCACCACCACCGGCACGTGGGAGCGCTTGATCACGCCCTTGGTGATCTTACCCGCATAGGTGGCCGAGAAGCTGCGCTTGTTGGCCGCCATCACGATCATGTCGCTGCCGCTGCGATGGGCATAGTCGGTGATCACCACGGCCGGATAGCCCTCCAGCACGCTGCGCTTCATCTCGCGGGCGCCGAAGGCGTCACGCAGCTCGGGGTGGCCGGCCCAGAAGGTCTCGATCTTCGCATCCAGCACCTCGCTGGCCTCCTTGAGACGCTGTTCCCGTAGGGTCTCGAGGATCTCCCGATCCGGGATGTTGACCCGGAGCGTGTTCACGACGTCATCGGACAGCGACTTGACCGCGTGCAGCACCTCCAGTTCGGCGCCGGTGGCCACCGCCAGTCCCACCGCTTGCGCCAGCACCGGATTGCAGTCGATCTTCAGCCCCACACAGCACAGGATGCGACGGATACCATGGCTCATGATGCCTCCTTGGACGGCGCGGCAACCAGGCGCCGCGTCGCGCGATCGGTATGAGTAAGCTGCACTATCTTATCGCACTTGGCCCATAGCGCCGAGGGTTGGCGTCGCGCTCAGATCGTCGGCGGCCGGTCGTGCATCAGCTGCCACAGCGTCTCCAGTGAGGTGGACTCGACGTCGGGCTGGCGGTAGCAGGCCACGACCAGCTTCGGGCCGCCCAGCGTGTCCAGCAGCGAGATCAGCCGGCCCGCCATCAGGTCCTCCTCGATCAGGCCGTGGGGCAGCCAGCCGATCCCCAGGCCCGCCAGGGTCAGCTCGCGGATGCCGATCGTGAACGAGGTCTCGCACACCAGCTCGGTATCGAAGCGGCGCTGAAGGTCGAGCAGGTAGGGGCTGGCCAGCACTCCCCCCAGAAAGCTGTCCGCTTCGTAGCCGATCAGCGGCAGATGCGCCTTGCCGTCGAGGTCGAACAGGGGGTGGCCATGCGGGCCGGCGGCGCAGACGGGGATCAACTGCTCCACGCCCAGCGGGACGCGCTCGATCTCCTCGCGATCAAGGAACAGCGGCGCGCCCTCGAGCTCGCTGCACAGCAGCAGGTCGGCCTCGCCGCGCTGGAACTGGCGAATGCAGTCGCTGCGATCCGAGGATCTGACCTGCAGGCGCGCCTCCGGTGCCTGCTGACGGAAATGGCGCAGCAGTCGCGGCAGGTAGCTCACGGTGAGGGTGTGCTGGGTGGTCAGGATCGTCCGGGGGCCGTGCAGGGCATCCGCCCGGATGCGGCTGCGCATGGCGTAGAGGCGCGCCAGCCAGTCGCGCATCGACGACTCGTAGGTCCGCGCATGGGGCGTGAGCGCGAGGCGTGGCGAGTGGCGATCGATCAGCTCGACCCCCAGCCACTCCTCCAGCTGGCGGATGCGACGCGAGAAGGCCGGCTGGGTGACGTGCCGCACCTCCGCGGCCTGGGAGAACGTGCCCGCCTCGATAAGCGCAAGAAAATCTTCTATCCATTCGATTTTCATAATAATCTTCCGGGAGTCGGCGCTAACAAGGGCATATTTGTGGTGTATGCAAAAAAGTAACCGTCCATGAGTATCTTGGCATTGGTGCGCGTCGGCGTGCAGGTATTAGCTTTAGTCCAGACCGGTCGGTGGCAAACGGTGATTCGCCGGCCCGTTGACCGTCTCATTTCGAGAGTACGCTTATGCCACAACAAATTACTCGCCTGGAGGCTCGTATGCATCTTTCCCGCTTTCCCCGTGTCCGGCTCGGCCACATGCCGACACCGCTCGAGCCGATGGACAACCTGAGCCGTCTGCTGGGTGGCCCGCGCCTGTGGGTCAAGCGCGACGACTGCACGGGGCTCTCCACCGGCGGCAACAAGACCCGCAAGCTCGAGTTCCTGATGGCCGATGCCCTGGAGAAGGGCGCCGACACCATCATCACCCAGGGCGCAACCCAGTCTAACCATGCCCGCCAGACCGTCGCGGCGGCCTGCAAGCTGGGCCTGGGCTGTCACATTCTGCTCGAGGATCGCACCGGCAGCCATGACCCGGCCTACAACTACAACGGCAACGTCTTCCTCGACCAGCTGCACGGCGCCAGCGTCGAGAAGCGCCCCGGCGGTGCCGACATGGCGGCCGAGATGGAGGCCCTGGCCGAGACGCTGAAGGCCGAAGGCAAGACCCCCTACATCATTCCCGGCGGCGGCTCCAACGAGATCGGCGCCCTGGGCTACGTCAACGCCGCCCTGGAGCTGCTCGCTCAGGCCAATGACATGGGCCTGCAGATCGATCACCTGGTGCATGCCACCGGCAGCGCCGGCACCCAGGCCGGCCTCGTCACCGGCCTTGCCGCCTGCAACGCGGGCATCCCGGTGCTCGGCGTCGGCGTGCGTGCGCCCAAGGACAAGCAGGAGGCCAACGTCTTCGCGCTGGCCCAGAAGACCGAGGCCAAGCTCGGGCTGACCAACGTCGTGTCTCGCGAGGACGTCGTGGCCAACTGCGACTACGTGGGCGAGGGCTACGGCATCCCCACCGAGAGCATGGTCGAGGCCGTCACCCTGATGGCGCGTCACGAGGGCATCCTGCTCGATCCGGTCTACTCCGGCAAGGGCATGGCGGGCCTGATCGACCTGATCCGCAAGGGCCATTTCAAGGAAGGCGAGAACGTGGTGTTCCTGCACACCGGCGGCAGCGTCGCCCTGTTCGGCTACCCGGATGCCTTCGGCTTCCCCGACTACCAGGCATGACGATCGGTCCCCGGCCCTCGGTGGGCCTCGAGGGGCCGAGTCGTCGTCCCCGGGGTGCGCCCCGGGGGATTCATCAGAGATTTGAGCCGTTAGCGCCATTGCGGAGCACACAATGACAATTCGACATCTCAAGACGGCGGAGGGCGCCGAGGGCGTCGCCGCCGAGGATCAACGGGTCACCACCGCGGTGCGCCAGATGCTCGACGACATTCGCGAGCGTGGCGAGCCGGCCGTGCGCGAGTACGCCGAGAAGTTCGATGGCTGGACCGGCGACTTCGTGCTCAGCGACGAGAAGCGCCAGCGCCTCATCGACGGCGTGCCGCAGTCGGTGAAGGACGACATCGACTTCGCCCATCGCCAGATCCGCCGCTTCGCCGAGGCGCAGCGCGACAGCCTGACCTCCTTCGAGATCGAGACCGAGCCCGGCGTGCTGCTCGGCCAGCGGGTGCTGCCGGTCGACTGCGCCGGCTGCTACATCCCCGGCGGCCGCTATGCCCATGCCGCCTCGGCGCTGATGAGCGTGGCGACGGCCAAGGCGGCCGGCGTGCCCCACGTGGTGGCCTGCTCCCCGCCCCGCGGCGACAGCATCAACCCGGCGGTGGTCTATGCCCTGCACGTGGCCGGCGCCGACATGATCCTCGAGATGGGCGGCGTGCACGCCATGGCGAGCATGGCCTTCGGCCTGTTCGGCGGGCGCGAGGCCGACATCCTGGTCGGCCCGGGCAATGCCTACGTGGCTGAGGCCAAGCGCCTGCTGTTCGGCCAGGTCGGCATCGACGTCTTCGCCGGCCCGACCGAGTCGGCGGTGATCGCCGACGACTCCGCCGACCCGATGACCATCGCCGTCGACCTGGTCTCCCAGGCCGAGCACGGCACCAACTCGCCGGTGTGGTTGTTCACCACCAGCGAGGCGCTGGGCCAGAAGGTCATCGAGCTGGTGCCGAAGGTCGCCGACGACATGCCCAACGCCGACGTGATCCATGCCGCCTGGCGCGACCACGGCGAGGTGATCCTGGGCGACACCCGCGAGGAGGTCGTCGAGGTGAGCGACCGCTACGCCTGCGAACACCTGCAGGTGCTGTGCGAGGATCTCGACTGGTGGAAGGAGCACCTCGGCAACTACGGCTCGCTGTTCCTCGGCGAGGGCAGCACCGTGACCCACGGTGACAAGTGCTCGGGCACCAACCACATCCTGCCGACCAAGCGCGCCGGTCGCTACAGCGGCGGTCTGAACGTGCACAAGTTCATGAAGGTGCTGACCACCCAGCAGCTCAGCGAGGAGGCCAACCGCACCTTCAGCGCGGTGGGCTCGCGCATCTCTCGCGTCGAGGGGATGGAAGGGCATGCCCGCGCCTGCGACTGGCGCCTGACCAAGTACTTCCCCGACGAGCAGTGGGATTTCCCCGTCCATCACCAGCAGCGTTATTGAGGCAGGTTCCATGCGCCGTTTCCCGAAATCCTTTACCCAGCAGGAGCCGATCGCCGAGGCGGCGATCGAGGCCGCGGTGGCGGTGATGCGCACCGGTCGCCTGCACCGCTATAACCTGGTCGAGGGGGAGAAGGGCGAGACCGCCTTGCTGGAGCAGGAGTTTGCCGAAAGCCTCGGGGTCCCCTATGTACTGGCCTGCGCCTCCGGGGGCTATGCGCTGCAGCTGGCGCTGCGCGCCTGCGGTCTCGAGCGGGGCGAGGCGGTGCTGTGCAACGCCTTCACGCTCTCGCCGGTGCCGGGCAGCATCCACGCCGCGGGCGGTGAGGCCGTGCTGGTGGACATCCTCGAGGACACCACCGTGGACCCCGACGATCTGGCCGCCGCGGCGCGGGAGACGGGAGCGCGCTTCTTCCTGCTCTCGCACATGCGCGGCCACATCGGCGACATGGACGCCATCGTGGCGGTCTGCGAGGCCCACGGCATCACCCTGATCGAGGACTGCGCCCACACCATGGGGGCCTGCTACGACGGCCGGCCCAGCGGTACCTTCGGCAAGGTGGGCTGCTTCAGCACCCAGACCTACAAGCACCTCAACTCCGGCGAGGGGGGGCTTTTGAGCACCGACGATCCCGAGGTGATGCGCCGCGCGGTGATCATGTCGGGTTCCTACATGCTCTACGACCGTCACCTGGCGGCCCCGGAGGCCGAAACGTTCAACGAGACGCGCTTGGTGACGCCCAACATGAGCGGGCGGATGGACAACCTGCGCGCGGCGATCCTGCGCCCGCAGCTGGCCGAGCTCGACGCTCGCCGGCAGCGCTGGAACACGCTCTATCGACGCCTCGAGGCGGGGCTGGCCGCGATGGCCCCGGTCGAGACGATTCCCCGGCCTGAAAAAGAGGATTTCGTGGGTAGTTCGATCCAGTTCCGGCTGCCAGCGTTCACCCACGACGAGATCGCCCGGTTCATCGCCGGCTGCGAGGCGCGGGGCATTCCTCTCAAGTGGTATGGGAAATCGCAGCCCGAGGACTACACCAGCCGCTACGACAGCTGGGGCTATCTCGAGGCCACTCGTCCCCTGCCCAACGCCGATCGCATCCTGGCCACGCTGTGCGATCTGCGACTGCCATTGACCTTCGATGAACAGGACTGTGACGACATCGCCCTGCTGATGGGCGACGCCATGGACCAGGCCACCAACAAGACTACCCGCGGGTAGTGCGTACCCCGCGGTACGCAGTAGCAGCACCCACCCGATGAAAATGGAGTGACAACAATGTTCAAGAAAACTCTCTTGGCTTCCGCCGTGCTCGCCACGCTGACTGCCCATGCCGCCCAGGCCGAGACCTTCAAGGTCGGCATGGGTGATCCCATGGAGTCCGACCAGGGGGCCCTGGCGCAGCGCTTCGAGGAGCTGGTCGAATCGCTCTCCGGCGGCGAGATGCAGGTCGAGCTGTTCCCCGGCGGTCAGCTCGGTTCCGAGACCGGCATGATCCAGGACACCCGCATCGGCAAGCTCGACTTCGCCCTGGTGGGGGTGGGTAACCTGACTCCCTATGCGCCGCGTCTCGGCGCCCTGACCATGCCCTACGCGATTCGCAGCCATGCCGATGCGGTCAAGGCCACCACCGGGCCCCTGGCGGATCGCTGGAACAGCATTGCCGAAGAAGAAGCCGGCGTGCATATCGTCAGCTGGCTCTATTCCAACTTCCGCTACCTCACCAACTCCGAGCGCCCCGTGACCACCCTTGCGGACATCGAAGGCCTCAAGGTGCGGGTGCCGCAGAACGAGCTGATGCTCTCCACCTATGAAGCCTGGGGCGCCAGCCCGATCAGCATGTCCTGGCCGGAGGTCTTCACCGGCCTGCAGCAGGGCGTGATCGACGGTCAGGACAACCCCTACATCGTCAACTACACGATGAAGTTCCACGAGGTACAGGACTACCTCACCGAGATCCACTACCAGTATTCCCTCCAGCCCATCGTGATGGGCGTGCGGACCTACGAGAAGCTCTCCGACGAGGAGCGCGCGATCATCGACCGGGCGGGTCTCGAGGCGCAGCTCTACGCGCTGCAGTTCCAGCTGACCGAGGCCTCCAAGGCACGCGCCGGCATGGAGGCCGAAGGGGTCGAGGTCTCGACCCTCGAGGACGAGGAAGAGTGGGTGCGCATCGCCAAGGAGCAGGTCTGGCCGGAGTTCTATGACGACATCGGCGGTCAGGAAGCCTTCGAGGAAATGCAGAAAGCATTGGGCCACTGAGTGAGGCCGGACCGGGCGGCGAGGCGTCGCCCGGTCCGTCGCGCTTCTCGCACTCCCACCGGGGAAGGAGGCTTTCGTGTTAGCCAAGCTCAATCATATCGAGGATTACGCCTGCCGCTTCCTGCTCGGGGTGTTCGTCGTGCTGCTGTTCGTGCAGGTGGTCATGCGCGTGACGCTGGGCATCGGCATGGCGTGGATCGAGGAACTGGCGCGCTACGCGTTCATCTGGTTCGTGTTCCTTGGGGCGGCCCATGCGGCCCACCTGGGGGCCCACAACCGTTTGCAGACGCACATCAAGCTGTTGCCCAAACGCGTCGCCAACACCTTGCTGCTGCTGGTCGACCTGATCTGGGTGGGCTTCTGCCTGGTGCTGGCTTGGAAGAGCCTGGATCTGATCGGGCTGCTGCTGGAGTTTCCCTACGACTCGCCGGCCCTGGGCTGGTCGCTGGCCTACGTCTACTTCGTGTTCCCCATCGCCTTCGTGCTGATGGCCTTTCGCGTGCTGCAGGTCCAGTACATGAAGCTGGTCAAGGGCATCGAGCCCGGCGACGTGGAACAGCAGGAAGTCAGCAAGATTACCGAGGGGGAGTCCAACACCACTGACGACTCGTCCTCCAACGGCAAGGGGTAAGCCGCATGGCCGCAACGTTACTGTTTTCCATGTTCGGGGCGCTGCTGTTCTTCGGCGCGCCCATCGTGGTGGCCCTCGGGGTCGCCTCCATGGCGGTCTACGTGCTCAACGGCGACGATATCAGTTCGCTGATCGAGCTGGCCTTCTCCGCCATCAACTCGTTTCCGCTCATGGCGCTGCCCTCGTTCATCCTGGCCGGCGCCCTGATGGGCGACGCCGGTATCGCCCGACGCCTGATCCACATCGCCGAGGAGCTGGCGGGTCCCGCCGCCGGCGGGCTGGGCGCCGCCGCGGTGATGGCCTGCATGTTCTTCGGCGCGATTTCCGGCTCCGGACCGGCGACCACGGCCGCGGTCGGCATGCTGGTAATTCCGGCGATGATCGAACGCGGCTACGGGCGCAGCTATCCGGCGGCGATCACCGCCACCGCCGGCGGGCTCGGAGTCGTGATCCCGCCCAGCATGCCGCTGGTGATCTACGGCGTCACCGCCAACGAGTCCATCTCGGCGCTGTTCATGGCCGGGGTCTTTCCCGGCATCATGCTCGGCGTGGGCCTGATCGTGGCCAACTACATCACCGCCAAGCGCAACGGCTACCAGACCGAGGGCACGGGCTACGACAAGAAGCGCATCTTCAGGGTCCTGAAGGACGGCTTCTGGTCGCTCATGGCGCCGGTGGTGATCCTGGGCGGCATCTATTCCGGGATGTTCACGCCTACCGAGGCGGCGGTGGTCTCGATCTTCTATGCCCTGTTCGTCGGCATCTTCATCCACAAGGAGTCGTCGCTGCGCGGGCTCAACGAGGCCTTCCAGAGCACCACCTGGCTGACCGGGCGGGTGCTGATCATCATGTTCACCGCCACCGCCTTCGGCCGCATTCTGGTCGAGAATCACATCCCGGCGATGATTGCCCAGGGCATCCTGCAGATCACCGACAGCCTGTGGCTGGTGTGGATCCTGGTGATCGGCTTCCTGCTGATCGTCGGCATGTTCATCGAGATTCTCGCCACCATCATGATCGTCACCCCGGTGCTGCTGCCGGTGATGGTGGAGCTGGGCGTCGATCCGATCCACTTCGGGATCGTGCTGGTGGTCAGCCTGGGCATCGGCTTCTCCACGCCCCCCCTGGGCGAGAACATGTTCATCAGCTCGAGCATCGCCAACGTCTCCATCGAGCGCATCTCGGTCCGCGCCATTCCGCTGGTCGGCTCCATGATAGTGATCGATCTGCTGCTGGCGTTCTTCCCCCAGATCACCCTGTGGCTGCCCACGGTGCTGGGCTTCTGATCATCCATGACACTCATGACACCGATGAATAGGCAAACGATGACGACCGACGACCGCGACAGCCAGGCCTCCTCCCGCGAGCCGCACACCATGGTCGGCGTGCTGGGGGGCATGGGGCCCGATGCCACCGTGACCTTCATGCAGCGGGTCATCGACGCCACGCCCGCCGAGGATGACATCGATCATGTCCATCTGCTGGTGGACAACAACCCCAAGGTGCCCTCGCGGATCAAGGCGCTGATCGACGGCGACGGCGAGAACCCGGGGCCGGCGATCGCCGCCATGGCCCGGCGCCTCGAGCGGGCCGGCGCCGCCTTTCTGGTGATGCCGTGCAACACCGCCCACTACTACTGGCGGGATGCCCAGGACGCCGTCGACATCCCGGTCTGGCACATCGTCGAGCGGACGCTGGACAGCGTCGCTCGTCGCCTGCCCGGGGCCCGGGTTGGCCTGCTCTGCTCGCCGGCGCTGCGCAGGATCGGACTCTACGAGGGCTTCGTCGAGGCGCGCGGCCTGTCGCTGGTCTATCCCGAGGACGAAGGCGCGGTGCTCGAGGTGATTCGCGCTGTCAAGCGCGGGCAGGGGCGTCATCCCGACACCCTGGCCGCCTTCGCCCGGGCCGCCGACGATCTCAAGGCGCGCGGGGCGGACGTGCTGGTGCTGGCCTGTACCGAGCTCTCGGTCATCGACGACGCCCTCGATGGCTCGCTGCCCGTGGTAGATAGCGTCCGGGTGCTGGCCGAACAGGTGGTGGCCGCCGCCGAGGGCGTCGAGGCCGTCACGCCCTAGCCGTTAAGCCCTAGCCGTCAAGACCTAGCCGTCTCGACCGAACGGGTCCGAACGATACCGGCCCCCACTTTTCCCGACTCGCCGGGCCTGTCTGTCCCTGTTTGCTGGATCGGGGGGAGAGGTCGTGCGCCCGGCGAGCGGCACCAGGAGAACCGCGACATGAAAACCACCCTCTTCGATACGCCACTCGCCGAGCGGCTCGGCCGGGCCACCCCCATCGGCCGCGGCCTGCTGGTGTGCGTCACCATTGCGCTTGCCACCACCTTCATCGCCGACCACTACGGCGGGCCGACGCTGCTCTACGCCCTGCTGTTCGGCATGTCGCTGCACTTCCTGAGCGAGGAGGGGCGCTGCCGCCAGGGCATCGAGTTCGCCGCTCGAACCGTGCTGCGCCTCGGCGTGGCCCTGCTGGGGGCGCGCATGACCCTCGCCCAGGTCGGCGACCTCGGCATCGGCCCCGTGCTCACCGTGGTGGTGGCCGTGGCCCTGGTCATCGCCATGGGCTCGGTGCTGGCCCGGGTGCTGGGCCTGGATCGCGATCTCGGGCTCCTGACCGGCGGCGCCGTCGCCATCTGCGGCGCCTCGGCGGCGCTCGCCCTGTCGGCGGTGATGCCGCGCCACGAGACCCACGAGCGCAACACCATCCTCACGGTGGTCGGGGTCACCACGCTCTCGACCATGGCGATGGTGATCTACCCGCTGATCGCCGGGGCCCTGGAGCTCGCCAACGCCCAGGCGGGGATCTTTCTCGGCGGCACCATCCACGACGTGGCCCAGGTGGTGGGCGCCGGCTACATGATCTCGGAAGAGACCGGCGACATCTCGACGCTGGTCAAGCTGGTGCGGGTGGCCATGCTGGTGCCGGCGGTGATGGTCTTCATGTGGCTGTTTCGGGCCTCGCGCCAGGCAGAGGGGGCGGCGACCAAGGTGCCGATGCTGCCGAGCTTCCTGGTGGGCTTCGTGGTGCTGGTCCTCATCAACAGCATGGGGCTGATTCCCGAGGCGGTGAACGAGGGGATGTCGACCCTGTCCCGCTGGTGCCTGGTCACCGCCATCGCCGCACTCGGCATCAAGACCTCGTTCCAGAAGCTCGCGGTGGTGGGCTGGAAGCCAGTGATCCTGATGGCGCTGGAGACGGTCTTCCTGCTGGTCGTGGTGCTCGGCGTGGTGATGATCGGCGGCCTGGGCACCTGATCGCCCGGGCCACCTCGCACTTCTAGCGTCGAATTCAGGCACGTTGAGTTACCGAGAGAAGAAGAGGCCAGTCGGCATTCGCCGACTGGCCTCTTTCGTGTACGCGGCGAAGGGGAAGGTGGGCGGGAAAAGGGGGCGGTGATGTGTCGCCATTTCTGGGCTTGATTTTATAGACAGTCGGTCTATATTTAGCGACATGACCAACACGACCTCCAAACCCCGTCGCGGCCGGCCCCCCAGGGTGCCCCGTGACGACCCGGATACCCGGGCGGCCCTGATTCGCAGCGGCACCGAGGTGCTGACCGAACAGGGCTTCACCGCCTCGGGCATCGACGGCATCCTCAAGCGCGTCGGCGTCCCCAAGGGCTCGTTCTACTACTACTTCGACAGCAAGGAGGCGTTCGGGCGTGCCGTGATGGAGCACTACGGCGCCTACTTCGCGAGAAAGTTGGATCGCCATCTGCGGCACGCCGCGCGCTCGCCGCTTGCGCGCATCGAGGCCTTCGTCGCCGAGGCCCGCGACGGCATGGCCCGCCACGACTTCCGCCGGGGCTGCCTGGTCGGCAACCTGGGCCAGGAGGCCGGCGGCCTGCCGGAAGGGTATTGCGAGTGGCTGCGGGCGACCCTCGATGACTGGCAGCGGCGCCTGGCGCGCTGCCTGAACGAGGCGAAGATGGCCGGCGAGCTCGCCGATTACGCCGACAGTGAGCGGCTCGCCGAGGCCTTCTGGATCGGCTGGGAGGGCGCGGTGATGCGCGCACGACTCGAGCGGCGTGCGCGTCCCCTGGAGGTCTTCATCACCACGTACATGGAGGGGCTTCCCCGCTAGGGGCGGCCCTTCATGCCACCCGCGTGGCATTTACATGCCATTCGATAGACGCTCGGTCTATAAACTGTTCAACAAGACGAGGTGCACGATGTTCAAGGCCATTCTGATCGACAAGAACGACGACGGGCAGCGGGTTGCGGTAGAGACGCTGGACGAGTCCCGCCTGCCGGACGGCGACGTCACGGTGCGGGTCGACTGCAGCACGCTGAACTACAAGGACGCCCTGGCGATCACCGGCAAGGGGCCGGTGGTGCGCCAGTTTCCCATGGTGCCGGGAATCGACCTGGCGGGCACGGTCGAGCACTCCACGGTGGATGCCTACCAGGCGGGTGACGCCGTGCTGCTCAATGGCTGGGGCGTGGGTGAGAAGCACTGGGGGGGCCTTGCCGAGAAGGCGCGCCTGGACAGCCGCTGGCTGATTCCCCAGCCCGCGGCCTTCAGCGCCCGCCAGGCCATGGCCATCGGCACGGCCGGCTACACCGCCATGCTGTCGGTGATGGCGCTGGAACAGCAGGGCGTGACACCGGAGCAGGGCGAGGTGCTGGTGACCGGCGCCAACGGCGGCGTGGGCAGCTATGCCATCGCGCTGCTCGCCCGGCTGGGCTTCCGGGTCGTGGCCTCCACCGGACGCCTCGAGGAGACGGACTACCTCAAGGGGCTCGGCGCCGAGTCGGTGATCGACCGGGCCGAGCTCTCCGAGCCCGGACGTCCCCTGGCCAAGGAGCGCTGGGCGGGTGCCGTCGACTCGGTGGGCAGCCATACCCTGGCCAACGTGCTGGCCTCGACCCGCTACGGCGGTGCCGTGGCCGCCTGCGGGCTGGCCCAGGGCATGGATCTGCCCTCGAGCGTCGCCCCCTTCATCCTGCGAGGCGTGACTCTGGCCGGAATCGACAGCGTGATGCGCCCCTATGCCGATCGCGTCGAGGCCTGGCGCCGGCTCGGCGAGCTGCTCGCGCCCGAGCAGCTGGACGCCATCACCCGCACCATCGGCCTGGATGAGGCTATCGACACCGCGGGCGAGCTGCTGGCCGGCCGGGTGCGCGGTCGCGTGGTGGTCGATATGTCGCGCTGAGGGCGGTGCCTGGCGATCTCGGACGACCGACAGGGGCACGCCGACGGCGTGCCCCTTTTTTGCGTCCGGGCGCCGCACGCTTTTCTGATAGGCTTGCCGGAGTCATCGATCGTCGCCGAGGAGAGGGAATGAGGGCCGCCAGTCGTCTGGAGAAACGCAACGTCGCCATCCTGGTCGCCAGCCAGACGCTCTACATGGTCGCGACGATCACCGTGATGACGCTGAGCGGGGTGGTGGGCCACCGGATCACGCCCGCGGCGGGGCTTGCGACGCTGCCCGTCGCCATGCTGATGATTGGCACCCTGCTCGCGACCCTGCCGGCTTCGCTCTACATGAAGCGGGTGGGGCGCCGGCGCGGTTTCATGGTCGGGGCGGCGCTCGGCGGCGCGCTCGGCGGGCTGGTGGCCTTCGCCGCCATCGCCCTCGAGCACTTCTGGCTGTTCTGTCTGGGCAACCTGCTGCTGGGTGGCTATCAGGGCTTTGCCATGTACTACCGCTTCGCCGCCGTCGACGTGACCCGCCCGGCCTTTCGCAGCCGGGCCATCTCCCTGGTGCTGGCCGGCGGAGTGGTGGCAGCCTTTCTCGGGCCCTGGAACGCCAGCCTGACCAATGACTGGATCGCCACGGTGCCGGATGGTGGGCCCTACCTGATGATTGCCGGCCTGGCGCTCGCGGCGATGCTGATACTCGGCGGCCTGCGCGTGCCGGCGAGCGGCGAGCCCGCCCCCGGCGAGTTCGCCCGTCCGATGGCCGAGATCGGCGCCCAGGCGCGCTTTTGGGTCGCGCTGGTCGCCGCGGCCACGGGCTACGCCATCATGGGGCTGGTGATGACCGCCACGCCGCTCTCGATGCGCGCCCTGGGCTTCGAGATGGGGCAGGTGGCCATCGTCATGCAGTGGCACGTGCTCGGCATGTTCGCGCCCTCCTTCGTCACCGGGGATCTGATTGCTCGCTTCGGGGTCATCCGCATCCTGCTGGTGGGCACCGCGATACTGGCCGTCTCGAGCCTGCTGGCGGCTTCCGGCACTGGGCTTGTCCATTTCTGGGCGGCGCTGCTGATGCTCGGCGTCGGCTGGAATTTCCTGTTCATCGGTGGCAGCACGCTGCTCGCCAGCACCCACTCCGAGGCCGAGCGCGGTAAGGTTCAGGGCGTCAATGACCTGGTCATCTTCTCGCTGGTGGCGGCGGGTTCGCTGCTGTCGGGGAATCTGCTGCGGCAGCTCGGCTGGACCGGGCTCAACCTGGCGATGCTGGGGCCGATCGTGCTGGTGGCTGTGCTCATCGCCTGGTTCAAGCTCAACGAGGCGCGTGATCGTCCGGCGCAGCTCAGCGGCGAGCGGCGGTAAACAGGCGCGCATCGCGCAAGGGGCCCGTGGGCAAGGAGCTCTAGCGCTTGATTGGGAGGCGGGGCCGATTGGGATATGCTGATGGCGATGCCGAAGGCCTGGCAGATCACCTACCCCAGGGAGAGCCCTATGTCGTTTCGTCCCCTTCTTGCCAGCCTGCTGCTGGCTACCCCGCTGCTGACCACTCCGCTCGTGGCCGCCGCCGCGGCCCCCAATATCGAGCCCGGCCAGTGGGAGTTCACCAGCACCACCTCGGTGGCCGGCGACCTGCCGATTCCCGACCAGGTTGAGACCAGCCAGGAGTGCATCGCCCAGGGCGACCTCGAAGACGAGGAGTTCAGCTTCATCGAGGAGGAGGAGGGCTGCGAGCTGCTCGACCACGAGGTCACGGTCGACGGCATGGACTATCGCATGGTGTGCCGGGCCGAGGGCGGCGAGGCCAGCATCGTTGGCCGCATGGACTTTCTCGGCGAGCGGGTCGAGGGCAACGTCGACATCCTGGTCGACTCCGCCGCGGGCGAGCTCAATATGACCACCGTCGTGGAAGGCCGGCGCCTCGGCGACTGCTGATCCGCGCGCTCGCCCATCGCCACCTCCCGGCCACCGCGCCGATTCAACGACGTGACCCCTCGGCCGCGATCGGCGCCGCCTAGCCACGGCGGCGTCGACCGAGCGTCAGTGGCCGGCGGGTTCCTCGCCCATCTCGTCGGCCAGGCGCCGGGCGACATCGCCGGGCGCGCCGGTGCGCCGGGCCAGCAGGTCGTAGGCCACCGGCACCACGAACAGGGTGAACAGTGTGGCCGCGGCCAGGCCGCAGAGAATGACGGTGCCGATCACCAACCGGGTCTCGGCGCCGGCGCCGCTGGAGACGATCAGCGGCACGGCGCCCGCCATGGTGGTCACCGCCGTCATCACGATGGGCCGCAGGCGCGTCACTGAGGCTTCCACCAGGGCCTCATGGAAGGCCATGCCGCGATCGCGCAACTGGTTGGCGAACTCGACGATCAGGATGCCGTTCTTGGCCGCCAGCCCCACCAGCATGACCAGCCCCACCTGACTGTAGATGTTCAGCGACTGCCCGGTGAGGTAGAGCCCCAGCAGGGCGCCGCAGATCGCCAGCGGCACTGTGAGCATGATCACGAAGGGGTGCACGAAGCTCTCGAACTGCCCGGCCAGCACCAGGAAGACCACCAGGACGCCCAGTCCCAGCAGGAAGGCGGTGGCGCCGCTGGCTTCCTGGTAGTCCCGCGAGGCGCCCTTGACGTCGGTCTGGGCCGCCGGCGGCAGGATCTCGTCCACCGTGGTTTCCAGGTACTCGAGCGCCTCGCCCAGCGGATAGCCGTCCGCCAGGTTGGCCTCGATGGTGATCGCCCGGACCCGGTTGAAGCGGTTCAGCGTGCTGGGCCCGGCGAAGTCCGTGAGCGTCACCAGGCTCGCCAGGGGGATCAGCTCGCCCGAGCGGTCGGAGCGCACCCGGATGCTCTCCAGGGACCTGGGGCTCGGCCGGGAACCGGGTGCTCCCTCGAGGATGACGTCATACTCCTGGCCGTCGTCCACGTACTGGGTCACGGTGCGCCCGCCCAGCAGGGTCTCCAGGGTGCGGCCGATCTCGGTGACCGTCACCCCCAGCGCGGCGGCGCGGGTGTAGTCGATGTCCACGCGCAGCTGCGGCTGATTCTCCTCGTAGTTGCTCTCAAGCCCCGTCAGGCGCGGGTTGTTCTCGCGCAGGTGGGCCAGCAGGGTGTCGCGCCACTCGGCCAGCTGCTCATAGGTGCCACCACCCAGCACGAACTGCACCGGCTTCTCGACCCGCGACCCGAAGCCTTGTCGCATCACCGGGAAGGCCCGGATGCCGGGCAGGTCGGCGAGGCGGCCGCGGATCTCGTCCATGATCGTCCAGGCCGAGCGGCGCTTTGCCCAGTCGGCGAGGGTGACGATGACGAAGCCGCTGTTGAAGTTCTCGATGTTGCCCCAGCCCCGCGGCGCGCGCACCAGGATGCGCTCGACCTCGCCCTGCTCGGTGAGCGGCAGCAAGCGGGTCTCGATCTCGTCCATGTAGTCGAGCATGTAGTCGTAGGTCGCACCGGGCGGGCCGTTGACCAGCACGAAGAAGTTGCCGCGATCCTCCTTGGGGGTGTATTCGTTGGGCAGTTGCCCGTTGAGCCACACCGTGGCGCCGACGATGCCGAGAAACAGCGCCAGCACCAGCAGGCGAAGCCCCAGCACGCGCTCGAGCAGACGGCGATAGCCCCGGCGGGAACGGTCCAGGCCCCACTGCACGGCCCGCGCCAGGCGGCCCTCGTGCATGTCGGCCTTGAGGATCTTGGAGGCCATCATCGGCGTCAGAGTCAGCGCCAGCAGGCTGGAGATGACGACCGCGGCGGCCAGGGTGAGGGCGAATTCCGAGAATAGGCGCCCGATGTCGCCCTGCAGGAGGCTCAGCGGCACGAACACCGCCACCAGCACCAGCGTGGTGGCGATGACCGCGAAGGCGATCTGGCGGGTGCCGCGGAAGGCCGCCACCAGTGGTGTCTCGCCGAGCTCCTGCATGCGCCGGTGGATGTTTTCCAGCACCACGATGGCGTCATCGACGATCAGGCCGATGGCCAGCACCAGGGCCAGCAGGGTCAGCAGGTTGATGGTGAAGCCCAACACCGCCAGCGCCGCGAAGGTACCGATCAGGGCGATGGGCACCGTCACGGCCGGAATCAGGGTGGTGCGCACGTTGCCGAGAAACAGGAAAATCGCCACCACCACCAGGCCCATGGCGATGAACAGTGTCTGTACCACCTGGCCGATGGCGCCGGAGACGAACACCGACGAGTCGAAGTTCAGCGACAGCGACATGCCTTCGGGCAGGGTGCCCTGCAGGCGCGCCATCTCCGCCTTGGCGCCCTTGGAGATCTCCAGCACGTTGGCGGTAGACTGCTTCATCAGCCCCAGCCCGACCACGGGCACACCGTTACCGCGAAAGATGGTGCGCTCCTCCACCGCGCCGATCTCGACTCGCGCCACGTCGCCCAGGCGGACCAGGTAGCCGTCGGCGCCCTCGTCGAGGGCCAGCTGGCGGAAATCCGCGGGGGTGGCAAAGTTTCTTGGCAGGCGCACGATGAACTGACGTGCCTCGGAGACCAGGGCGCCGCCGGGAAGCTCGACATTTTCCTCACGCAGGACGTCTTCGACGTCGCCCACCGTCAGGCCGCGCGCCGCCAAAGCGTCAGCATCGAGCCAGACACGCATGGCGTATTCTCGGCCGCCCCCGACCCGCACCTGGGCCACGCCGGGCAGCACCGAGAAGCGATCCACCAGATAGCGGTCGGCGTAGTCGGTCAGCTCGGCCACGTCGTAGCCCTCGCCGCTCAGCGAGAACCAGATCACCACTTCGGAGCTCGAATCGGCCTTCTGCACCTCGGGCGGATCGGCCTCCTCGGGCAGGTTGTCCCGGGCCCCGGAGATACGATCGCGAATGTCGTTGGCGGCCGCGTCGATGTCCAGGTTCAGGCTGAACTCCACGTTGATGCTGGAGCGGCCGTCGCGGCTGGAGGAGGAGATCACCTCGATGCCCGCCACCCCGGCGATGCGATCCTCCAGCACCTGGGTGACGCGGGTCTCCACGATGCTGGCCGAGGCGCCGGGGTAGCGGGTGTCGATGGAGACCACCGGCGGGTCGATGGCGGGGTACTCCTGGAGCGGCAGCCGCTCCAGCGCCAGCAGGCCGAAGGCGACGATCAGGGCGGCCATCACCACCGCCAGTACCGGGCGCTGGACGGACAGGTCGGAGAGGCGCATCAGCCGTTCACCTCGGCGGCGTCGCGGCTGCGACGCAGCAGCTGGGGCACGGTGGTGTCGCCGTCGAGGATGCCCAGCAGGCGAGTCGGCTGGCCATCGCGGACCCGCTCGGTGCCGTGGGCGACCACCAGGTCATCCTCGGCGAGCCCCTCGAGGATCTCCACCTCGCCCTCGCGACGCGCGCCGATGCGCACCTCCCGTTCCTCGACCCGGTAGGCCTCGCCGTCGCTCTGGAGGGTCAGCACGAACTGGCGCTGCCCCTGTGGCATCAGCGCCGCCTCGGGAATCACCAGCGCCTCTCGGGGCGAGCTCTCGAGTCTCACCTGCATGAGCATGCCGGGGCGCAGCGCGAGCGCTGGATTGGCGAGTTCGGCACGCACCCTGATGCTGCGGCTTATCGGGTCGATCCGCGTGCCGATGCTCGCCACCTCGCCGCGAAACGGGGTGTCGGGCAGGGCCGCACTGGTCGCGGTCAGCGTCAGGCCCGGCGCGATCTGAGCGAGGGCCCGCTCGGGCAGGGTGAAGTCGAGCTTCATGACCTCGAGCCGGTCCAAGGTGACGAGCTCGGTGCCGGGGGTCACCAGGGTGCCCACGCTGACGTTGCGAAAGCCCACGATGCCGCCGAAGGGCGCCTGGATGCGAGTGTCGGCAAGCCTGGCTTCCAGCGCCTGGATTTCCGCTTCGGCCTGGCGCAGGCGGGCCCGGGCGTCTTCCACGTCGGCCCGTGGCGCCAGGTTGCGGCTCTGCAGCTGGGCGAGCCGGCTGACGGCGTTGCGCCGCTCGTCGCGCAGCGCCTGGGCGACCCGCAGGTCGGCGCGCTGCTCGTCATCGGCCAGGCGCACCAGCAGCTCGCCGGCCTCGACCCGCTCGCCGCCCTCGAAGGTCAACTCGGCGATGGTCTCGGTGACGGTGGCGGAGAGGGTCACGCTCTCGTCGGCGCGCAGGGTGCCCAACGCCTCCAGCGGGTCTGACCAGGCGGCGAGGCTGGCGCGGGCGGCGATCACCGCGGTGGGCTGCTGGGCGATGACCAGCGGCGAGAGCACCAGCAGGGCCAGGCCGATCAGCAGGGTCAGGCGTGTTCGCGATGAGATCATGGCGGGCTTCTTGTCGATGGTCGATGAGCGGGTACCCGTTCCGTCGGGCCCGTAGCAGCTTGGAATTCGGCTGTGGCAGAGTGTGACAGCACAGTGTGGAAGAAATGCACAGGTGGTTTGCTGTCATCCCAATGTACAATTCTTGTACAGAAATAACCACTCTCCGACGGTGCTCGGCGTCGAACCGGCGGACTGCTAGAATGCGCGGCCCGACTCGATGCCTGCAGGAGACCCTGGCCGTGACGTATGACGTGGTAGTGATCGGCGCCGGCGCCGCCGGCCTGATGTGCGCGCTGACTGCCGGCTATGCCGGGCGGCGCGTGCTGGTGGTGGATCATGCCAACAAGGCCGGCAAGAAGATCCTGATGTCCGGCGGGGGACGCTGTAACTTCACCAACCTGGCCTCCAGCCCGGCCAACTTCTATTCGGACAACCCGGCCTTCTGCATCTCGGCCCTCAAGCGCTACCGGCCCGAGCACTTCGTCGAGCTGGTGGACCGCCACGGCGTGGAGTACGTGGAGAAGGCCCCGGGCCAGCTGTTCTGCGCCGACTCCGCGAAGGAGATCCTGCGCGTGCTGCTGACCGAGTGCGACTGGGCGGGGGTCGAGATTCGCCTCAAGACCTCGATCGAGGCCGTGGAGCGCGCCGGGGAGGGCATGCGGCTGACCACCTCGGCGGGGCGCATCGACGCCGGCGCCGTGGTGGTGGCGAGCGGTGGGCTCTCCATCCCGACCATGGGCGCCAGCGGGTTCGGCTATGATCTCGCCCGGCAGTTCGGCCTCGCGGTCACCGAGACCCGGGCCGCCCTGGTGCCCTTCACCCTGACCTCGCAGTGGAAGGCGCGGGCCGAGGCCCTAGCCGGGGTCAGCGTCGAGGTGGCGGTGAGCTGTCGCGGTCGTCGCTACCGCGAACCGATGCTCTTCACCCATCGCGGCCTGTCGGGCCCCGCCATGCTGCAGATCTCCAGCGTCTGGCAGCCGGGCGATACCCTCTCCATCGACCTGCTGCCCGGTATCGATGCCTTCGAGGCCTTGGCCTCGGCGCGCCGTGAGACACCCAGGCGCCGCCTCTCGACCTGGCTTGGCGAGCGGCTGCCGAAGCGGCTCGCCCAGGCGCTGGTGGAGTGGCATGGCGATGACGGGGTGCTGGCCGAATATTCCAATGATCGTCTGGTGGCCTGGGCAGAGCGGCTCGGCGACTGGCGGGTCAAGCCGTCCGGCACCGAGGGCTGGCGCACCGCGGAGGTGACGATGGGCGGAATCGACACGCGGTCGATCTCGTCGAAGCACTTCGCGGTCACGGGGCTGCCCCAGCTGCGTTTCATCGGCGAAGTGCTGGATGTGACCGGCGAGCTCGGCGGCCACAACTTCCAGTGGGCCTGGGCATCCGGCGTGGCCTGCGGTATGGCGCTGTAGCGGTTTTCCTTCCTGGCACAACCGTTCACGGAAAGCCTGGCGTCGGACGCCGTCGCCACGAAACAGCGGGGCTGGCAAATACCCGGGGAGTCGCCGTCCCGGGTTCGCCTCAGGTGACCGTTAACCTGGCTCAGGGGCTCCCTCGCGCGTTTGACATGTCTCGAGGGAGGATTGACAGTGGATGAATGAGCCATGGTACCCACAGTTTCGATCCCCACGACGATCATTCGTCGGTCGCCCCATCCGTCGAGCAGCTCGACGCTGCTATCGAGCGGCTCGCCGCCGCCAATGCCGTGGCAGGTGTCTCGCCCGTGTTCGAGGTCCTGGAGCCGGCACGCGCCTTGATGTTCGACGAGGCGGGGATGGAAGCCCTCTATGCGCGGATACCGGCACTCGAGGCCGCCGGGTTCTTCCGCGGCAGCGATTGGGATTATCCCCAGACGCTGGTGCCATCCCTTGCTGTCAGAACGGTTCGCCATGGTGACCCGGTCGCCGCCCTGGTGGAGAGCCTGAGCCAGGTCCGCCTGCTGGCGGTGGCCAGCGGCGACTTCAGCCATCCCTCCATCTCGGCAGAGCACGCCCATCACTTCCTCGCCCAGGTGATGGCCATGAACCTCGATCTCGTGGTCAGTGATCTTCAGGAGAGCGACCGCCTGCGGCCCGACGGGCTGGGCATCGTGGTCCAGAATCTCTATCACTTCCTGCTGCGTCATCTGGGCTACGAAAACCTGCTGGAGCATCTGGTCGCCGAGGTGTGGCGAGTGCTGGCGCAACGCCCGGTTCAGGTCGACGGCGTCAAGCATATGGTGACGCAGATCGCCGCCTGCCTGCACAAACCCGACGCGATGATGGGAGACGTCGGGGATGATGCGCTGCGACTGATCAATGCCGTGTTTAGCCCCACCGAGGGCTGCCGCGAGGATCCCGGCTTCGATCTCTATGCCGAGCGATTGGCGGCCATGGATGAGGCCTCTCTGCTGCAGGAGGCCATAGCCTTTGCCCAGGCGATGCACGGCACCGGCCTGGTGTCGCCCTACATGCCGGGCTTCATACGTTTTCTGCGGACCCGGTGGAATGCCTTGATTCCTACGGCGCTGGGCCTCAGCTACACCGGCGCAGACGCCTTCCACTGCTATCCGTCCTTGATCCACACCCTGATCGACCAAGCTCTGTTCGCCGAAACCAGTCAGGCGGTCTATGGCCTCGCCATGATGCTCGAGCGGGGCATCCTGTATGCGCCGCCGGTGGCTCCATCGCTGTGGCGGCAGGTGCGGTTGAGCCTGTGTGACGCGGCGGCCGAGAAGATCGTCAGCGTCTTCGGTAGCCGGCGCTCACCGGAATGCTTCCTGCTGGCGGATGTTCTCAACGTCCTTGGCCATCCCCTTGGCGTGGGGCAGGGCAACTATCCTACCTGCCAGTCCACACGCGCCCTTTCCATGTGGGCCTACAGTGCGCCGGCCGATCTGCTGCGCATCCTCGCCTGGGCGGCGCGCGATGATGAGATCGTGATGCGTTTCGAGGGCGAGCCTATTTCCTCGCGGGAACTCGGCGCCGGCCTGGCGAGTGAGCCGCCCGTTGACGTGGATGCCGTTTCATTGCTGACCGTTCCGCACCTCGACCGCATCTATTTCGAGATGGGACGTCGCAGTGCCGGTCGTGGAGAGGACCCGCACAAGTGGGTCAATGCCGAGTTCCACGGAGAACAGGTCGGCCATGGGTTCTGCATCGCCGTCGACGTCTTTACGGGTGGCTTGAAGGATTTTGAGGGATTCATCCGAAATTTCTACGCCACGTATCATCCGTATTACAATGGCGATATACCGGTCATTAATCCTCAGCCAGCAGGAATCGCCGTGACCGATAGTGCCACGCGTTTTCTCGGCTGGCATGCCATCACGATTCAGCGTCTCGCCCTCGATCCTGGCGGGATAATGCGGGTATATTTCTTCAATCCCAACAATGACAGCGGTCAGGACTGGGGGCAGGGAATCATCACCTCAACACAGGGAAACGGCGAGCTATATGGAGAGGCATCGCTACCCGTTGACCAGTTCGCGTCGCGGCTCTACGTCTTCCACTACGACCCGCTGGAGAAGGGTGATCCTGAATGCGTGCCGGCGGAGGAAGTGCAAGGCGCCATGCGACTGGCCCATGCCAGCTGGGCGTCAGGCCGCTAGTGCGGCATTGCGATAATTCGTTGCCGAGAACTCATTAATTTAGAGTTTATTGACTCCGTTTCCTATTCGATAGCAGAGCCGCTACACTGGGTTTGAGAACAAGATTCAAGTGCACAGGCGGATCTTGTCGAGCCTTTTCGCATCACACCGCACATGCTGCCGGGTGGCCTGGTTTTCGTTAAATATTACTTCCTGGCGGCTTGATTTATAGAGCATGTTTTATAGAGCATGCGCTCAGCTCCGAGTGCTAGCTTTTCCTAAAACCACAAGGAGAATGTCGAATGACGATGCCAGCAACAGAAACTGAACTGCCCCCGGAAGTTGCCGCTTGGACCGATCCTTCGATGGACTCTGTTCGCGGAACGGAAACGCCCAAGGATCCGAATAAGGGTTACATCGCCCTGCTGGGTTGGAGCGTCAATGCCATCAAGGCGGCACAGCAGTTTGATCGTCGCTATGTGGTTGTTGCGCCCGAGTGGGCCGAGGATTTCTGCACGGCTAACAAGATTCCGTTCATTGCCTGGGATTTCATCCGCCTGAACGATCGTTCGATGGAGATTGCCGAAAAACTCAAGGAGGAGGGCGTTGATGTCGCCATCCCCCTCTTCGAGGAAACCGTCGAATGGTCAGGCGCGATCAATTCCGTGCTGATGGACAGCCCCCGTATGTACGGACAGTCCATCCTGTTCCGTGACAAGGCGTTGATGAAACGCCGCGCCCAGCTGGGTGGCATTCGCGTGGGGATCTTCGAGGAGGCCCACGAGAAGGAGGACGTCGTTCGCTTCATGAAGCGCGTCAACCAGACGCTGCTCAAGCTCGACGGTGATCCAGACGACCCGATCCACGTAAAGGCTTTCGACAAGGCAGGTTGTCTCGGCCATCGAATGATCCGCACGATGGAAGAGATCGAGCATATCCCGGATGAAGAGTATCCGTTGCTGATGGAGAGTCACCTGGACGGTTGGGAATTTGCCGTCGAGGCCTGGATCCACGATGGCAAGATCCAGTTCCTCAACATCTCCGAATACGTAACACTGGGCTACTCGGTCTTCGTTCCTGCCACCAGGGAGCTCGAGAGCTGGCGCGATGCCATCACCAAGCAGATCGAGAAGCTGATCAAGACGTTCGACATCCAGTTCGGTCTGATTCACCCGGAGTATTTCGTGACCGCCGATGGCGAGATGTACTTCGGTGAAGTCGCCTATCGCCCACCCGGGTTCAAGGCCTTCGAACTCATCGAGCGTGCCTACGGTTTCAATGCCTATCAGGCATCGATGGTCGTGTTTGACCCCAAGAGCACCAAGGAGGAGGTCGCCAACTTCTTCCCGCGCGAAGTGGTCGACGCCAAGGGCTATGCGGGTTGCTTCGGCGTGTATCCGCGTCGTCGTGTCGTCAGCAAGCTGGAGATGCCCAAGGAAACCACCGAGCATCCGTATTTCGATTCTCACGAACTGGTTGCGCCGACCGAGGAGACGGTGCCGGATCGCTCAGCCTTCGGCACGCACTGGGGCCTGGTGTTCTTCTTCGGCGATGACCCGATCAAGATGCGCGATCTGCTCAAGGCCCAGGAAGACCTGGATTTCTATGTCTAACGTTGCAGTTCAGGCCGTCATCTAGCCGGCGGTAATATGGCGAAAGGCAGGGCTCAGGCCCTGCCTTTTGCGTGGGTATCCATCTCTTGCATGGATGCTTGCATTAGAGCTCACATACGAGCGTCTGCGTTATAGATAGCGACCACCGGAGGCAATAACGACCGTCGCCAGCCCCAATATCAGGTTGATGCCGATCAGCCGACGGATCCGGGCCAGCTGCTTTCCCCCGGCGGGCCAGTCCTCGCCGGCCACGGCCCGTCCCAGGCGCACCAACGGCGCGAACCAGATGTGCAGGAAGATCGCCATCATCGCGAGTCCCGTCACCAGCATCAGGTGAACATGCACGCCGGCACCGGCCATGCCGCCGAAGGTCCCGAAGAGCATCCAGAGCCCCGTCGCCAGCAGCACGATCACGCTGGCCCATACCCAGGGGAAGAAGCGCTGGAAGACGTGGTACCAGAGCGTCAGCCGCAGGGGTGGCTCGAGCAGCTCGCCGGCGACCCGGCGCAGGATCATCCAGGCGAAGAACATGCCGCCGACCCAGATCACGGCAGCGAGAAGGTGCAGGCTGATGGCAAGGGGCATGAGGGAGATCCTTTAGGGCCTGTAGTGGCTTTGATAGGGTCGAACTGGCCGGGGCCGTCAGGGCCTTCTCGAGGCCCCGTTTCGAGCATGAGGGTGGGGGAGGTCGCTCGCCTGGCGGCATCATCATAGGGATGGGCGGCGGTCTGACTCAGCGCAGCAGATCGCGAGCCTTCTTGGCAAACAGCGCACCGGTGGTCAGCCGGCGTGCCAGGCGCGCCGTGCCTCCGGGGTGGCGCAGCCCGCGATAGGCCAGCAGTCCGCCCGCCACGAGCAGCGGGGTCTTGAAGCGTGACAGCAGCTGCCAGCCCTGATCGAGAGTCTGTTCGGCCGTGCGCCAGCGGTGGGCGGCCACCAGCAAGTCGATGCGTTGCTGCTCGATGGCATGCTCGAGCTCGGCCCGGCGGGCTAGGCGTTCAGCGCGGTTCACGGCTCGCCTCCACCAGGTCGCGATCCGTAGCCAAGTGGCGAAGGGTGCCGGCCAGCAGAGTGCGGCGCCGAGCCAGCTGCATCACGCGCAAGGCCATCAGCAGCCCGCTGCCGAGCAGCACCACGGCGCTGGCGCCGATGGCGGCCAGGCGGTGGGTCTCCCAGAAGGCGACGATCACCAGGGCGGTCAGGACGCCGATACCGAGCAGCAGCAGGATCAGGCTGAGGCCGGCCAGCAGCAGCAGGCCGAACAGGCGTGCACGCTCCTCCTCCAGTTCGAGCACGGCGAGACGCAGGCGCGTCTCGCCGGTGGCAAGCAGGCTGCCGAGCAGGCGCTTGCCGGCACCGAACAGCCGTTGAGCCGGTCCTTGGCTTGCCGCCATCAACGCCGCCCGATCAGCATGCCAACCACCACGCCCATGGCGGCGCCGATGCCGATGCTGGTCCAGGGATTATCATGGACGTAGCGGTCGCAGGCGTCGGCCTGCTGGGTCACATTGTCCCGCGCCTCGCCGTAGAGTCGCTCGCCGCGTGCCTCGAGGCGTTCTCGGGTGTCCTTCATCCGCTTCTCTGCGCGCTCGCGGAGCTCCTTGATGTTGCTTCGCGAGTCATCGGCCGTGGCATCGACCAGCTCCTCGATGGTCTGGGTGAGATGTTGCAGGTCGTCCTTGAGCTGCTGTGTGGATTCGCTGGTGCGCGAGTGTTGTTGGGCCATCGGGTCTTCCTTTGACGGTGAATGACAGGCTCAGCATAGCATCCAGCCGATTCACTTCAATCCACTCGGGCTTATGTCCGGGGCGCTTTCGTCGAGCCATCCACCCCGGCGATACGTTTCGAATCGGAAACCGGCTCAGCGCTCGAGGCCGCCATAGGAGAACAGGGGATTGAGGCTGAAGCCGAGACTCAGGCGATTGGTGCGCTCGTCATAGTCGATCAGGCTCTCGCCATAGCCATAGTAGTACTGCAGGTGGCCGCGAATGCTGCCGAACATCGGCCAGGAGTAGTCCAGCTGGGTGCCCAGGTTGCCTTCGCCGGGATTGCCGCGCAGCATCAGGCTCAGCTCGTTGTCATCGTTGACGCGCTTGGCCACTGTGATGTCGCCATAGCCGAGATACTTGTGGATGTCGGGGTTGTCGTCCTCGCCCTCGGATTCCGGGATGCGCCAGTGGGGCGCCAGCACCACGGTCCAGTCGTCGTTGGTGAAGGAGGACTGGAGGATCAGCCGGTTCCAGCTGCGCGACAACTCCCCGGAGCGGCCGTTGGACTGGTGGTTGAACGACAGGCGATTGTGGATGTTGGTCCAGCCCAGCAGCGAGGTGCTGTTATCGAAGTCGATGAACACCTCGGGCTCGTAGTTGGTCTCGCGAAACGGCGAGGAGGCATCCGCATTGTAGGCCTGCCACCAGCTGCGCTGGGTATAGCCGAAGTGCAGGTCGCCGCCGACATCGCCGAAGAGATCCTCGACCAGGTTGAACTTGACGCTGAACTGGAACTTCATCTCCGCCCGGTCGGCGTCGCTATCATCGTTGACGTCGCGAAAGACGCCTTCGTTCGGCGTAGCGTTGTAGCTCAGCGGGAACCAGTAGTTGCGCTTGTGGGTGGTGATGGCGTAGGGGTTCTTGGCCGAGGCGCGCTCGAGCTGGCGGCGTTTGTCCACGGCCTCCTCGAGCTCCTGGCCGGTGTCGTCATCGGCGAGGACGGCGGTGGCGGATGGCGTGTTCTCGGGCGTCTGCAGCTGTTGGCGCAGCGCGCCCATCTCTGCCTCGAGTTCGGCGATGCGGGCTTCGATGGCCTGCCGCTCGACCTCGCTCAACGGTTCGGCGGCCAGGGTCGTGCCGCTCAGGCTCGCCATCAGCAGCGCAGCGCACAGGGGAAAACGGGCAGGCATCATGGTCAGGCACCTTGTGGAAGATCACGAGCGTTTCTATCACGCCAGTCCGGCAAGTCAACTGTGACCCCGGGGCGACAGGCGGTCATTGCCTTGCGGCTTCGGGGAGCCGAGAATCACGCGATGTCCCATCATACCCGAGGCTGCCCCTTGAACGCCTATTATCGTCTCGGCCGTCGGCGCGCTGCCGTGTGCTGCGGCCTGCTGCTCTTGCTGTGCCTGGTGGTGGGGCTTTGGGTGGCAACGCCCGCGCTGGCCCAGGAGGTCGTCCCGCCGGCCGGTGCCGACCAGCCGCTTCCCTCACGGGAGGAGGTCAAGGCACGTCTCGAGGATCGCCAGCTGGCCGAGGGCGAGACACCCGCCGAGGGCACCCAGCGTGAGATCGAGGCGCTGCGCGCTGCCCTCGAGGGTCTGGAGCGGCTGGCCGCGGTGAAAGAGCAGCTGGCCGAGCTCGAGACGCGGGTCGAGCGGGCGCCGCAGGCCCTCCAGCGCATTCAGCAGGCGCTTGGCAAGATGGAGCGAGTCGATCGGCAGACCACCATCGAGGAGTTGGAGGAGCTCTCCCTCGAGGCGCTGGAGACGCGCCGCAAGAATGCCCAGGAAGCCCTGTCGTCGTCCCAGGACACGCTCGCCGAGGTCTCCTCTAGGCTGCTCAATGCCCAGACCCTGCCGGAGCGTGCCCAGCAGGCCATCGGCGAGGCGATGCAGCGGGTCGATGAGCGGCGTCGCCAACTGGAGGAGCTGGCCGGCGCCGAGGTGGCGGCGGATGCCCCCAGACGCTGGCAGCTGCGCATCGAACGCGCGCTGGCCGAACAGACCCTGGCGCTGCATCAGCGACAGCTGGAGACCAACAGTCGTCTGCGCGAGCTGGACCAGGAGCATCTCGACCTGCTCGAGCGCCAGGTGGCCAGCCAGGAGGCCCGGCTGACCATGCTCCAGGCGGCCCTCGATCGTCGCCGTCGCGAGCAGTCCGAGCAGGTCATCGCCGAGGCGGTCAGCGAGGAGGGGGAGGGCATCATCGGCCATCCTCTGGTGCGCCAGGCCCGGGAGATCAACCGCACCATGAGCCTCGAGCTGCTGCGCGCCACCGATCGAGCCAATCGCCTGGTTCGCGAAAGTCTCGAGGTGCGTCGTCAGTTCGATCGGGTCCGCCAGCTTCAGCGCAACCTCAACGAGCAGATCGACGCCGTCCGCGGCAGCATGCTGCTGTCGCGTATCCTCCGCGAGCAGCGATTGACTCTGCCGCGGGTGGAGGAGCGGACTGGCCTTCAGGAGGAGATCGCCGACCTGCATCTCAAGCAGTTCGAGCTCGGCCGCCAGCGCGACCAGCTGCGCGAGGGCGAGAAGCTCGCGCGCCAGCGCATCGATGAAGCCGATGCCGAGGCCTCGCCGGCACTGGTCGAGTCGCTGCTCGATCTCTACCAGGCGCGTCGCGAGCTCGTTGATCAGCTGGAAAAGGCCTACGGCGAGATGCTCAGCGCGGCCATCGATCTGCAGCTTACCCAGCAGCAGCTGCTGGATACCAGCCAGGAGCTGCGCGCCACCATCGATGAGCAGCTGTTCTGGATCGCCAACACCCGCCCCTTGAGCCTGACCTGGCTGGGCAACCTGCCGGAGAATCTGGCCATGGAGTGGCGTGAGGGGGAGTGGCGCGCCTTGCTGCCGGCACACTGGCGGCTACCGAGCGCCCGGGCGCTGCTCGGCGTGCCGGTCCTGCTGGCGGCGCTGGGGCTGGTTGCCTGTCGCCATCGTTTCCGGGCGCGACTGTCACGGCTACACCAGGAGGTCGGTCATCTCAAGCGCGACTCCCAGGGGCATACGCCTCAGGCGGTGGCGCTAAACGCCCTGCTGGCTCTGCCCGGCCCGCTCTGCCTGCTGGCGGCCGGCATCGCGCTCCTGGCGGGCACCGGGGGCATCGGGCAGGGGATCGGCGAGGCGCTGCTGCACCTGGCCCTGGCCTGGGCCGTGCTCACCTGGGCCCGCAACCTGCTGACATCGCACGGGGTGGCCATCCGTCACTTCTACTGGTCTTCCGGCTATGCCGCCTCGCTTCGCAAATGGCTGCTGTGGCTGGGTGTGGCGCTGGTCCCGGTCCTGCTGATTGCCCCGCTGGCTCGGGACGCGGCCGTCGCGCTGAATCAGCGTCCGTTGGGCCTGCTGCTGATGTTGAGCGGCCTGCTCGCCATGAGCTTGGTGCTGGCCAAGCTGATCCTGGCTCACGTGCCCTTCTTCGGGGTCAAGCTGTTCCGCCTGCTGCTGGGGCTTGCCATCGCGCTGGTGCCGCTGGCGATGGCGGGTCTGATCGTCTCCGGATACGAATACACCGCCCTGAGCCTGGTGGGGCGCTTCGTCATCTCGCTCTATCTGCTGGGCCTCTGGATCCTGGTGGAGGCCACGGTGATCCGCGGCCTGGCCGTGGCCGCACGGCGACTGGCCTACCGCCGTGCCCTGGCGCGGCGGCACGCCCAGGCTCAGGAGAGCGTCGAGGGCCTGGAGGTCGTCGAGGAGCCGCCGCTGGACATGGAACAGGTCAACCAGCAGTCGCTGCGCCTCTCCAGGCTGATCCTGGTGATCGGCTTCCTCCTGATGCTCTACCTGGTGTGGTCGGATCTGCTCTCGGTGTTTGGTTACCTCGAGCAGGTCACCCTGGTGTCGCCCGGCGAGGGAGAATCCCCCGAGGCACTCGGCGACATGGTCTCGGTAGCCGACATCATCACCGCCCTGCTGGTGGTGGTGCTGACCATGACGATGGCGCGCAACCTGCCGGGCCTGCTCGAGGTGATGGTACTCTCGCGGCTGGCGCTTAAGCAGGGCAGCGCCTATGCCATCAGCTCGCTGCTTGCCTATGCCATCGTCGGCGGCGGTGTGGTCGCGGCGCTGGGTACCCTGGGCGTCTCCTGGGACAAGTTGCAGTGGCTGGTGGCGGCGCTGAGCGTGGGGCTGGGGTTCGGCCTGCAGGAGATCTTCGCCAACTTCGTCTCGGGGCTGATCATCCTGTTCGAGCGGCCGGTGCGCATCGGCGACACCATCACCCTCGGCAACCTCACCGGTACGGTGAGCAAGATCCGTATCCGCGCCACCACGGTGACCGACTTCGATCGCAAGGAGATCATCATTCCCAACAAGACCTTCATCACCGACCAGCTGATCAACTGGTCGCTCTCCGACACCATCACCCGGGTGGTGCTTACCTACGGGGTTGCCTATGGCTCGGATCACCGCCTGGTGCACCGTCTGCTGAGCGAGGCGGCCGACGAGAACGCGCGGGTGCTGGCGGACCCCGAGCCCCAGGTGTTCTTCATGAGCTACGCCGAGAGCACCCTGGACTTCGAGCTGCGCATCTTCGTCAACAGCCTGGGCGACCGGCTGTTCGCCACCGACGAGATCAACTGCCGGGTGGGCGAGCTGTTCGCCGAGCATGGCATCGACATCGCCTTCAACCAGCTCGACGTCTGGCTGCACCGGGCCGACGGTCAGGCCAGCAGGGTCCAGAGTGTCTCACCGCGGCGGCCGACCGAGCCCAACCGCCCGGCACCGGGCGCGAAGGGCGACCCGGGCGAGTTCGATGCCGGCGGTGATGGGGGCGGCGACGCCGGGCGATGAGACCGAGGAAGGGGAGGGCGGAAAGCGCCGGGGCGTCAGCGTCGCACGGCGTGGAGCAGGAACTCCCGGTTGCCGTCGCCGCCGAGCAGCGGACTCGGCTGCCAGTGCAGGATCTCGAAGCCGAGCTCGGAACAGACCTCCCGGATGCGCGCTTCTACCTCGGCGAAGCGGCCTTGATCCACTACCAGGCCCCGCGCGTTGACGCCTCCCGGGCCCACCTCGAACTGCGGCTTGACCAGGCTCAGCAGCTCGCTTCCCGGCGGCAGCAGGGTGGCGAGCTCGGGCAGGATCAGCGTCTGTGAGATGAAAGAGACGTCCATCACCGCAAGCTCCGGGCCGTCGCTCCCGAGCGCCGCGAAGGCCGCCGCGAGGCGCGGGTCGCTCGCCATGGCGCGCGCGTTGAGCCCCTCCAGGCAGGTCACCCTGGGGTCGTGGCGCAGGCGAGCGTCGAGCTGGTCGTGCCCCACCTCCACCCCGATCACGTGACGGGCACCGAAGTGCAGGGCGCAGTCGGTGAAGCCCCCGGTGGACTGGCCGACATCGAGCACCGAGCGCCCCGCGAGCGACAGCCCGAGCGCCTCGATCAGCGCTTCGAGCTTGAGTCCGGCTCGGGAGGCATAGCGCTCCTCGGGATCGTCCTCCACCCTCAGGTCGGTCGTCTCCGGCAGCTTTTCGCCGGGCTTGGTCAGCGGCGCATCGCCCGTCGCCAGGCGCACGCGACCATGGCGGATCAACCGCTGGGCGCGGGTGCGGGAACGGGCCAGGCCCTGGGTGACGAGCAACTGATCGAGACGGGGCATGGCGGCTCCGGCGAGGCGTGAACGGGAGCGCCATTATGGCATATCGCGTCGCTTGCTCGAGAGGCAGGCGAGCGTGATGCCGGCAGGGAGGAGTTCCTCGGCACGATGCCCCCGCACCCAGGGGGTACGGGGGCATCGAGTCGGGCGGCTGTCGCGGTGGGCGGGGTCGTCGACCGAGCCTTTCGGTCTAGGGACCCTCGTCGGCCTGCAGGCCGACGGGGGGAAGCCGGTCGCTGCCCCAGCTGCGTTGGATATGGCCCGTTACCCGGTCCAGCTCTTCCTGGGTGATCTTCGCCAGTTCACCCCGCTCCAGGGGATCGTAGTGGTAGATGTAGAGGCGCGAGGCGAACTGCTCGAAGGGCAGCGAGGACTCGCCGAAGCGCTCACCCTGGTCTGCCGTGCTCACCTTGGTGCCATCGCCCCAGTCCTGGCCGCTGTCGTTGTTGGGGTTGAAGAAGTACACCCGCATGACGTCGTGAGGGTCGAGGGTAACCCGCAGGATGGTGATGGCGTGCCAGCCGATGAAGCGGGCGGCGCTGTCGGTCACGGCGATGCCCGCCGGCTGGGGGTGGATCAGCGGTTGATTGCCGTTGTAGTAGGGGTGATAGCTTGCGTAGAAGTGGCGCAGGAAGTCGTCCAGCTCATGCAGCTTGCCGGTCGCCACGTCGACATTGATGCGAAAGCCCCGGCCCGACCACCAGCCGTGGAACTCCGGGTTGACCCAGCGGTGCGGGTCGCCTTCTCGGCCGATGCAGCGCCGGATCATTTCCGCATAGATGCGATCCAGGTGCGGCACCACGATCAGCGATACCGGATCGAGGTCCATGGGCAGCGACTGGGCCACCCCGGAGAGGCTCGCCATGGAGGAGAGCGGCATGCCCTCGAAATGGATGATGATGTCGTCGTCACGGGCCGCCCAGGTCACCATCTGCAGCAGGTAGTCCGGGTCGTTGTAGGCCCACATGGATAGGGCGCGAGCCGACTGGCAGGTGGGATTGTTGCCCTGGCCCACGCCCAGCGGCAGGCCCAGCATGCACAGCACGCCCTCCAGCAGCCGGGCGCGGGGCGAGACGGTCTCGCCGAAGGCCAGGTTGAGGCGCGCCTGGGACCACTCCGACAGGGAGAGCCCCAGCTGGCGCCACATGGCCGGGGCCACCGGCGGCTGGTAGAGGATGCCGCGCTCCAGCATCAGCGCCAGGCCATAGGCGGCCTGCGGGGTGGTCGGATAGATGCCCCCGCGGATCAGCGCATGTACCAGTTCGCGATAGCAGAGAAGGCAGTCGCGGCCGGTGGACGAGAGCCCCAGCGCTTCCGCCAGCAGGTGGTCGTTGTAGTCCAGCAGGTGGCGCAGCAGTACCGGATGATAGGCGGAGACCAGGCCGGTGTCGTGCATGGCGCGGGCGAAACCGGTGGCCTCGCCCTGAAGAGCCGGAGTGTCCATGCTCGACAGCCGTTCGCGGTATATCTCCAGGCCGGGGTCTTCGCGGCTGGCCCGGGTCGGGCCGAACAGCGAGCTGACCAGGCGGTCGGCGCCCTGGCCGCTGGCCCCCAGGTCGATGTCGGGGTTGGCCTGGCAGATGGCGATCTGGGTGATCATCTGCTTGACCGGCTCGACCTGGATGGGCCGCTGTTCGATGATTCGCCAGATCTCCTCGATCAGGCGGTCGATGATGTGTTCATAACCGATGCGCTCGGCCAGATGGCCGAACAGCTGTCGCGGCACCAGCGCCAGCTGTCCCTGGGACTCGCGTTCCGCCTCGCTGGGAGTGCCGAACAGCAGCCAGAGATTGATGGCCATCACCTGGGTCAGATAGTGGTGCGCCTGCTCCATCGAGATATGCGGATGCAGGAAGTCGCCCTTGGCCACGGCCAGCAGCCGCAGCTCGCTGAGCGCCTCGATCGCGACGGTATTGGGATCGGCGCTTTTCAGCGCATGAGGGGTGAGGGAGGGCACGAGGTACTGGGGTGTCTCCCAGTCGGACCCGCGAAAGGCGCCGGCCTCCTCGAAGGCGCGGGCTCGCTGCTCGATGGCGTCGCAGCCGCCGTCTTGCAGCATCACCTGCCGGGCGATATCGAGAAGGTCTGGGAGCATGCCCGCTTTGGCGTTGTCGCTTGCGTCGTTGAACAGGCTGACGGTGTCATCGAACTTCTTGAGCAGGCCGGCAAGCTCGTCGCTGGCTCTCGGTACATCGCTGAGGGGGCTGTCTGTCGTGTCACGTGGGTTCGTCACACGAACTCCTTGTCGTCAGGTGTCATGGACTCTATGACGCCTGCATTGGACGTAGAAATCAAGCACCCGATTCCCGCATCGACCCTTGTTGCCGGGAGGGCACATTGGTATAGTGCGCCCCGGTCAACGAGGGTGTGTCCCGCGTTGGCCGTGGCGTCTTGGAGACGCATGCTGTGGTGGCCCCGTTGGTCCTCCCGCAACGCTATATCGCAAATCCCGCCAGGCCCGGAAGGGAGCAACGGTAGTGATGGACGCGTGTGCCGGGATGTGGCTTTCGGGGCCGCCTCCATCTTCTGTCATCTAATTGATTTTGAAGGGTTTTTCACCATTGGTTCCGTCAAGGCATCCAAAATGGTGAACCAAATGCCCTCTAACCCTCCCTACCTGATCCGATCCAGACACGGCATCTACTACTTTCGTCTGGTGATCCCTCCTTCGCAACGTTCCTCCATCGGTAAGACCGAATTTAGACGTTCCTTACGTACCCGTTCCAAGCGTGAAGCTGTCATGCGCTGTGCAGAAGCTCTCACAGAAGCTATGGGCATCCTTGCTGGGCAGGGTTCTGAAAAAGCCCCTGTCACACCTCTACAGGCCCCCAAACCTGTCATTTCTAGGTTCTGTCTGGAAAGTCAGCACGTAGGCAACGATCTATGCAGGCCAGGCATACCATCGCTCTGAAGCTGCTGGCCAACTTGTCGTAGCGGGTGCAGACGCGGCGCAGTTCCTTGATCCACGCGAAACAGCGCTCGATGATGTTGCGCTCTCGATAACGGGGCTTGTCGAAGCCCCGAGGGGCGCCTGGTCGAGGCTTTCGCTTCATCTTGCGCCGGGCGATGATCGGTTTCATGCGGTGCCGGTCGCAGTAGCGGCGAAGAGGATCACTGTCATAGCCCTTGTCGGCCACGATGTATCGACAGCGCTTACGTGGTCTGCCCCGGCTTCCAGGCA
>NZ_FPAQ01000032.1 GCF_900116405.1 Halomonas saccharevitans
ATTCACGAGCCGCGATCAGCACCTCTTCCTGTTCGGGCGTGAGCGTGGCCAGCAGGTTGTGCCGCGTGTGCGGTCGGTCGTGGACATCGTCACGGTACCGCCAACGCCGGATAGTCGCGGTGGCGACGCCGTATTGGCGGGCCAACTCGCTATCCGTGATGCTAGAGGGGGCTGCCTGGATCTCGGCACGGATCTTCGGTGTCGTCGTAGCCTGCTTATGCAGCTTGATGTCCATGAACCTGCTCCCGAATGAATTGCTGTAGAAGCTCTCTGGCTGCTAGCAGAGGATAACTTCTATAGGCGATCTGATCATCCGGGATCCTACATTTAAGCGTTGAGTGAATGCTCGTGCATCATAAGGGGGAAAGCGAAGCGAAAACGCCAGGCGGCGATAATGTGTTATCTTTTAATGTAATCATTGCTAATTAATTAGTGGTCGGTGTTGTTGATGCAGCTGGACCAGGCGCTTGAGCGCGCTGGGCGGAATGCGCGCAGGTAGGCGAGATGGCCGCATGGTCGTTCTATCGACGACGGGCCGATGAGGAGAGGTCGCACCGGACGCTTCCTGGTGCACGGGGGTGCGGCGGGGTGCACCGAGTCGGAGCATCCCCGCCGGCGCGTCAGGCGGCGGTGATGCGGTGGTACTTCTCCATCAGCTCATCACGGCTCTCCGAGCGTTCCGGATCGAGCGGGATGCAGTCCACCGGGCAGACCTGCTGGCACTGCGGCTCGTCGTAGTGGCCGACGCATTCGGTGCACAGGTTCGGGTCGATGATGTAAATCTCTTCCCCCGGCGAGATGGCGCCGTTGGGGCATTCGGGTTCGCAGACGTCGCAGTTGATGCACTCGTCGGTGATCATCAGGGCCATGGGGTACCTCATGGAAGTCGCTGGCCGGCAAGCGAGCTCGGGGATAATCCCGAGCGTCAGAGTCAGGTATTGTAATGGCTGTTGAGCGTCTCGGCGACCCTGGGGTGCACGTGCTGGGAGACGTCGCCACCGAGGCGGGCGATCTCGCGGACCAGCGTGGAGGAGATGTAGGAGTTCTCGACCTCCGGCGTCAGGAACACCGTCTCGAGCTCCGGCATCTGGGCGCGGTTCATGTTGGCCAGCTGCAGCTCGTACTCGAAGTCGGAGACCGCGCGCAGGCCGCGCAGCAGCACGCGGGCCTGCTGCTGCTTCATGAACTCGGTCATCAGCCCCGAGAAGCCCACCACCTCGACGTTGTCGAGCCCGGCGACGACTTCCCGGGTCAGGGCGATGCGGGTGTCGATATCCAGCGTCGGCCCCTTGCCGGGGCTGGTGGCGATGGCCACCACGACGCGGTCGAACAGTCGCGAGGCGCGCTCGATCAGGTCGAAGTGGCCGTTGGTGATGGGGTCGAAGGTCCCCGGGTAGACGGCGGTATTCATGAGTCGCCCTCGTCCTCCAGGCGTCCGAAGGGATTGTCGACGGCCAGCGAGACCGGTTGGGCATAGCCGGGGATGTGGATCCGGTCGCGGCCGACCTCGAGCTCCGGCCCCTCCAGCACGCCCTCGCCGAAGCGATAGCGGGCCTGGAAGTGGCCGCGATCGGCGGCCTGGTGATAGCCCGCGGCGACCTCACGGGTGGCCTCGCGGCGCGCTCGCCAGTCGCTCATCGCGGCCTCGCCGTGGCGCTGGGTCAGCAGCCGCTCGGTCACCGCGGGGGAGAGCACCACGCCGGTGGCGTTGTTGCCGCCGAAGCCCTTGGCGTTGATGAAGGCGGCGTCCGCGGTGAAGGGCAGCGGGTCGCGGAACAGTCGCAGCTGCTCGGCATGCACGTCGTCGGCCACCGCGTCCAGGGTGAAGATGCCGGGCAGCAGGCCGTGGGCGAAGCTGCCCAGGGCGCTGGTCAGCTGGTCACCGGCGGCGCTGCCCTGGGAGTGACCGACGAAGGCCTTCACCGCCACCACCGGCCAGTCGCTGATGCCGTGGGCGCGGGCCACCCGGTCGAAGACGTGGGACTCGGTCACGCGGTTCTTGGGGGTGCTGGTGCCGTGGGCGTGGAGGAAGGTACGCTCGCGCAGCGCGGTCTCGCCGAGCATGTCGCGCACCAGCGCGGCCGACTTGGCCAGCGAGATGTAGTTGCCGATGCCTGGCGCCGAGATCGAGCGTTTCCAGCCGTCGGCATTGACGAACACAGCCGGCACGCTGCCGAGGATCTCGGCGCCGGTCTCCAGCGCCAGGGCGTCGTCCATCAGCATCACGAACTGGCTGGACTCGCCCATGGTGAAGCCGCAGTTGCGGGCGAAGGGGCGGCAGGCGCGCTGGTAGTCGGCGTCGGTGAGCAGCTCGAGGGCATCCAGGGCCTTGAGGCCGTCGTCGTCGGCCAGTGCGCCCATGCTGCGAAAGCCCTCGATGACCTCGGGGGTGATCGGGGCGTCGGCGGTACCGACCATCACCACCCGCCGCCGTCCGGCGCGGATGTCGTCCACGCCCAGGCGCAGGTTGTAGAGGAAGCTGGCGCAGGCGCCCAGCGCCGCCCCGGTGCCGCCCACGCTGCCCAGCACATAGGCGTTGATGAAGTCGGCGGGCATCTGGCCATAGCCCAGCGGCATCTGCTTGGAGGTGGCGCGCTTGCCGGAGCTGAAGCTCTTGAGCAGGCCGCCCCAGCCTTCGTCGTCGAGCTGGCCGATGGAGTTGCCGGCGTAGACGGCGACCTCGTCGGGATCCAGGCGGTCGCGCAGGTTGTCCCACTCCAGGCCGCTGTCGCCCAGGCAGTCGCTGGCGGCGAAGACCGTCATGGCGAGGCCGCGGGGGTGGTGCACGCTGCGATAGAGGCGGCTGGGCTCGAAACCGGTCGGCAGCTGGCCGCCGGCGCGCACCTGGGCCTGGCGGGTCTCGGGCAGCATCACGTCCATGCTGCCGGCGGGCACGGTGACCTCCAGGTTCTGGCGGTCCAGTTCGCGCACCTGCCAAGTGGCCGGCAGGGCATCGGGCAGCTGGCGGCGGCGGATGCGGAAGGTCAGCGGCGCGTCGAAGGTGAGGCTCGCCTTGCGGTTGGCCGGCAGGCCCTCCTCGTTGAAGCGGGCATCCTCGATACGCCGGATCAGGGTATGGTCGAGCACCTGCTGACGGGTCTGTTCGACGATCCCGGCGGCATCCAGGGCGTGGCCTTCGGCGTCATGCCAGGCGCCATCGGCCTGGCCGTCGGCCAGGCGCATCATGGCCGCGAGGCCGAGCAGGGTACGGGCCTGAACGTCGTCGGGCAGGGCATCGAGCACGGTACGGCGAAATGCCTGGTGGCCCGAGGTTCGGCCGGCGGGATTCACGCCGCCCATGCCGACGATCACCGGTAAGTGTGGCAAGCCGGGTTCCTCGTTGTGCGGTTGATGTCGTGGCTGCAATGCTAGACCGTCGATGATAGCACCCGGCCCGCGGTGGCGTCATGCCGGCGCCCCTGCGCCCGGGGCGATCGCGCATGGATCTGTCGCACGCGGCTGGTAGAATACGCCGCCCTTTTCGCCCCCGAGCCCGCCGCCATGACCGCCCGTTCGCGATCCATCGAAAGCCGCCAGACCGGCCCCCACGACGACCTCTCCCGCCGCGTGGCCCGCGCCCTGGCGCACCCTCTGCGCAAGCCGTTCGCCACGCACACCCGCGAGGCCTTCGCCGCGGCGCAGGCGTGGCTCGGCGAGCGCGGCGAGGCGCCGCTGATCCTCGACGCGGGCTGCGGGGTGGGGCTCTCGACCCGGCGGCTGGCCGCGCGTTTCCCCGACTGCTCGGTGCTCGGCGTGGATCGCAGCGCCGATCGCCTCTCCCGTGATCACGGCCGGCTGCCGGACAACGCCCTGCTGGTGCGCGCCGACCTGGTGGACTTCTGGCGCCTGGCCCTGAACGCCGACTGGCGCCCGCAGCGCCACTACCTGCTCTACCCCAACCCCTATCCCAAGGCCGCGCACCTCAAGATGCGCTGGCAGGGACACCCGGTACTGCCGGCGATCCTGGCGCTGGGCGGTCGGCTGGAGCTGCGCTCCAACTGGCGGATCTATGTCGAGGAGTTCGCCCTCGCGGTGACCCAGGCCACCGGGGTGGCCGCCGCGGCCGAGCCCTTCGCGCCGGGGCCCGACTACCTGACGCCCTTCGAGCAGAAGTACCATGCCAGCGGCCAGGCGCTGTGGCGGCTGGTGGTCGAGCTGCCCCATGCGCCCGAGCTGGTGCCCGCCGGCTGAGGGCGTCAGCGCGCTCGCCGATCGCGGAAGCGCTCACCGAGGGTATGGCGTAGCCAGCGGGCGATGGGCCCGTCGGCGCCGTCGCGCCGCGACACCGTCTCTACCTCGATGACCGGCGCCATGCCGAGCCCTTCGCCTCTGAGCTCCACCAGGTCGTCGCGAAAGGGCGGGTAGCGGGCGATATGGCGTGGCACCAGCGCCCAGCCCAGCCCCCGGGTGGCGAGCTCGGCCATGGAATAGAAGCTGTTGAGCCGCCAGAACTGCGCCGCTAGTGGCGCCCGGCGGTCGTCCTCCCCCCTTGATGCGATCAGCAGCTGGCGATGGGCGGCGAGGTCGCCGACGGTCGGTGAGGAGAGCGCGGCCAGCGGGTGGTGGCGGGCGACCACCAGCGCCTGCTGCAGGTGGGCGATGCGGATGCCCTCCAGCACCGGGCCCTGGCCCTGCTGGCGCAGCAGGATGCCGAGATCGGCGGTGCGATCCTCCACCCAGCCGGCGATGTCGCCCTGGGCGCCGTAGAGCAGGGTCAGCTGCAGGGCGGGGTAGTGGCGCGCCAGCGCCTCCAGGGTTTCGTCTACCGGCGGCATCTCCACCAGGGCCTCGTCGATGGCCAGCACCAGCCGGGCCTCCTCACCCTGGGCGATGGCCCTGGCGCGGGCATCCAGCCGCTGGCACTGGCGGATCACCGCCCGGGCCTCGTGGAGCAGGGCCTCGCCGGCGGGGGTCAGGCGCGGCAGCCGGGCGCTGCGGTCGAACAGGGGGCAGTCGAGGTCGGCCTCCAGGTGGGCGATGGCGGTGCTGACCGCCGACTGAGCGCGCCCCAGGTGGCGTGCCGCCGAGGAGAAGGAGCCTCGCTCGGCGCAGGCGATGAGGATCTCCAGCTGATCGAGGCTCCAGCGCATGGGCATGACCTATCTGTTTTTCTGATGGTTTCCAACTCGCATCCATCGCCATGATGGCGAGAATGGGGGCTGCCGTCGAGGCCCCGCGCCTCGGCCGTTCACGAGTTAGGAGGTGCACGATGCGTTCCTGGAAAGAGCGCGTGACCCACATGGTGCTGTTCGAGGCGATCGGCCTTGCCATCGTGATTCCACTGAGCAGCGTGCTCAGCGGCCACGATGCCGGGGCCATCGGCGTCATGGCGGTGGGGCTCGCCAGCGCCGCGATGCTCTGGAACCTGGTCTGGAACCGGCTGTTCGATATCTGGGTGCCGACCCGGCGGCGCAGCCTGGTACAGCGCATTGCCCAGGCGCTGGGCTTCGAGCTGGGCCTGCTCATCGCCACCCTGCCGGTGGTGGCCTGGTGGCTCGAGATAGGGCTGGTCGAGGCCTTCTGGCTGGATCTTGGCTTCATGCTGTTCTTCCTGGTCTATGCCCTGTTCTTCAACACGGCGTTCGATCGCGTGATGCGCCGCCGGCTGGCGCGCCGGGAGGCCATATGACCTATCTCTATCTGGCGCTCGCCATCATCGCCGAGGTGGTCGCCACCAGCGCGCTGAAGTCCTCGGCCGGCTTCACTCGCCTGTGGCCCAGCGTGGTGGTGATGGTCGGCTACGGGCTGGCCTTCTACCTGCTCGCCCTGGTGCTGAAGACCCTGCCGGTGGGCATCGCCTACGCCTTCTGGGCGGGGCTCGGCATCGTGCTGGTGACCCTGGTGGGCATCCTGGTCTACGGCGAGAAGCCGGACCTGCCGGCGCTGCTGGGCCTTACGATGATCGTGGGTGGCGTGGTGGTGATTCAGGTGTTCTCTTCCGTCGCGTCCCATTAAGCTTGGGCCTTCGGTGATTTCTGGAGGTCCCATGTTCCATCGCCCGCTCTACGGCGCACTGTTGATGCTGCTACCGCTGCTCGCCGAGGCGAGCGGTTTCTCGCGCCTCGCCGAGCTCACCGACCAGGGCTTCCTGGTCGGCGCCGAGGCACGGCTGCTCGGCGGCGGCGAGCGCCTGGGGGCCATCGAGCCCGAGCGTCAGCTCTCACCGGCCTCGGTCTCCAAGGTTTACGTGGCGGCGGCGGCGCTGGCGCGCTTCGGCCCCCAGCACCGCTTCACCAGCCGGCTGGTGAGCACGGTCGAGCCCGATGCCGAGGGCGTGCTTAAGGGCGATCTGGTCTTCGACGGCGGCGGCGATCCCGCCCTGACCAGCGAGGACCTGTGGCGGCTGGTGCAGCGCCTTTATCAGGCCGGGGTGCGGCGCGTCGACGGTCGGCTGGTGATCAGCCAGTGGCGCTTCGGGCCGGTCGAGTGCCTGACCACCGATCGCTGCGAGGCGCGAGAGCGGGTCGACAACGCCTACAGCGCGCTCCTCTCTTCGGCCGGGGTCAACTTCGGCAGCTGGTGCGTCGCCGTGGCGCCGGCCGCCACGGCCGGGCAGTCGGCGCGCATCGACAGCTGCGACAGCCAGGCGCCGATCGTCGAGATCGACAACCGCGTCCAGACCCTGCCGGACGACAGCGGCACCGAGCTCAACGCCGAGCGGATTCAGCGCGACGGCAACGACGTCATGGTGCTCAGCGGACAGGTCTCCACCAATGCCCGGCCACGCCAGATCTACCGGGCGAGCTCCGATCCGGCGTGGCAGACCGCCCACACCCTGCGGGCGATGCTCGAGCAGGCTGGCATCACCCTTGGTGACGGCGTGGCGGTGGCGGCCACCGAGCCGCCGGCTTCGGCCCGACAGCTGGCCGCGGTGGACGGCGAGCCGCTGCAGGAGCTGCTGCTGCGCACCCTCAACTACTCCAACAACTTCATGGCCGACGTGCTGACCCTGAGCCTGGTTGAGACGCCGCGGGTGAGCCTTTCGCAGGGCGGCGCGGCGCTGGAGGCCTTCGTGGCCGGTATTCCCGACCATGGCCCCGTCACCCTGCGCAGCGGCAGCGGCCTGACGCCTGAGAATCGCACCTCGGCCGCCGGGGTGACGGCCCTGCTGGAGTACATGTACCACCGCCCGTCGCTGTTCCCGAGCTTCGTCGCCGCCCTGCAGTCGCCGGGCAACGGCGTGATGCGCTTCCACCGGCGCGGCTCGGCCACCTTCCAGCATCACGTCATGCTCAAGACCGGCACCCTCAACCAGCCGGTGAGCGTGCGCGCCGTGGGCGGCTACTTCCGCACTCGCTCCGGGCAGTGGGGCGTGTTCAGCGCGCTGGTCAACGGCACCGCCACCACCCCATGGCTCGGCTGGCGTCAGGTGCTCGACCCGCTGGCCGCCGACCTGGAGGAGATGATCGATGCCCACTGAGCCCACCGGAGCGACCGACATGAAGCCTGGCTACACCGGCTGGCGTCACCTGATCCACTCGACCCGCTACTCGCTGAGGGGGCTCTCCGCGGCCTTCCGCCACGAGGCGGCGTTTCGCCAGGAGGTGGTGGCCTGCCTGCTGCTGCTGCCGCTGGCGGCGTGGATCGGCGAGAGCCCGGTGGAGTGGATCCTGCTGGCCGGCAGCTGCCTGCTGGTGCTGATCGTCGAGCTGCTCAATAGCGCCATCGAGTGCGCGGTGGATCGCATCGGCCCCGAACGCCACGAGCTTGCCGGGCGGGCCAAGGACATCGGCTCGGCGGCGGTGATGCTGGCACTCGCCCTCGCCGGGCTGACCTGGGGCCTTTTGGCCTGGCAGAAATTCCTCGCCTGAGGCGCCGGGCCGGGTTATGGGGTGGGGCCGGCTTCGCTTATGCTGAAGGCATTCGAGAACCGGATGCGAGACGCCCATGGCCCTGCCCGACGACTTCCTGCCGCTGGATGACATTCCCGAGCCGCTGAAGGCTCCCCTGGCGCACACCCGCGAGCGGCTGGCGAGCGCGCTCGGCGAGGCCGAGAACCTGGCCGAGATGACCGGTAACGACTCCCCGCTGGAGGACTGGCTGTCGCTGTCGGACGCGCGGCGCCGGCAGCTGGCCCGGGTGCTCGCCATCTCGTCGTTCGTCGCCGATATCCTGGTGCGCGACCCCGAGTGGCTGCTGCACCTGGACGCCAACGGCGAGCTGGAGGAGCCCCCCTCGGCCGAGGCGCTGCGCCAGTGGCTCGACGAGCGGCTCGAGGCCGCCGAGGATGAGGCGGCCCTGCACGCCGCCATCCGCCGTTTTCGCCGCGCGCGCATGCTGGGCATCGTCTGGCGGGACCTGACGCGCCCGCCGGGCCTCGACATGTGGGGCACCGCAGCGGCCGTGTCGCGGCTCGCCGAGACCTGCCTGGAAGGCGCGCTCGGTTGGCTGGAGGCGCACTTCGCGCCGCGCTGGGGGCGGCCCGCCCCACGCCGCGACGGCAGCGAGCAGCGCCTGGTGGTGCTGGGCATGGGCAAGCTCGGCGCCGGCGAGCTCAACCTCTCCTCTGACATCGACCTGATCTTTGCCTTCCCCGAGAAGGGCGAGACCGAGGGCGGGCGCAAGTCCCTGGAGCACCAGGAGTACTTCACCAAGCTCGGCCAGAAGCTGATCGGCGCCCTGGACGCCGTGACCGCCGAGGGCTTCGCCTTCCGCGTCGACATGCGGCTGCGCCCGCTGGGCGACGGCGGGCCGCTGGTAGGCGGCTTCGCCTCGCTGGCCGGCTACTACCAGGACCAGGGCCGCGAGTGGGAGCGCTACGCGATGCTCAAGGCGCGCCCGGTGGCCGGCGACCTGGAGGCCGGCGCCGAGCTGCTGGCGAGCCTGCGCCCCTTCGTCTATCGCAAGTACCTCGACTTCGGCGCCATTGAATCGCTGCGCGAGCTCAAGGCGATGATCAACCGCGAGGTACGCCGCCGCAGCATGCAGGGCAACATCAAGCTCGGCCCCGGCGGCATCCGCGAGGTGGAGTTCGTGGTCCAGGCCTTCCAGCTGATCCGCGGCGGGCGCGACACCGAGCTGCAGGTCACCTCGCTGAAGACCGCCCTGGCGCGCCTGCCCGAGCTCGGCCTGCTGCCCCGCGAGGTGGTCGATGAGCTCACCCCGGACTACGTCTTCCTGCGCGACCTGGAGCACGTACTGCAGGCCCTGGAGGATCGCCAGACCCAGACCCTGCCCGACGGCGACATCGACCGCGAGCGGGTGGCCCTGGCGCTGGACATGGAGGACTGGCCGGCGCTGATGGCGCGGCTCGACGAGGTGCGCGAGCGGGTGCGCCGCCACTTCGACGCCGTCATCGCCGAGCCCGAGGAGGAGGTCGAGGAGGCCGCTGAGCCCGAGGCCACCGGCGTCGCGAGCCTTGAGGAGTGGCGCGCGCTGTGGCGCGGCGAGCTGGAGGACGACGAGGCACGCTCGCTGCTCGAGGAGGCCGGGCTCGCCGAGCCGGACGTCGCCATGCGCCGGCTGCGCACGCTGCGCCACGCCCGCGCGGTGAAGACCATGCAGCGCATCGGCTTCGAGCGGCTCGATGCCCTGATGCCGCTGCTGCTCGACGCCGTGGCCGAGAGCGAGACCCCCGATATCGCCCTGGAGCGGGTACTGCCGCTGATCGAGGCGGTGCTGCGCCGCACCGCCTACCTGGCGTTGCTGCGCGAGAACCCGGAGGCCCTGGGGCACCTGATGAAGCTGTGCAGCGCCAGCCCCTGGATCGCCACCCAGCTCGCGCGCCATCCGATACTTCTCGACGAGCTGCTGACTCCGGAGACCCTCTACACTCCCGCCGACAAGGCGCGCCTGGCCGACGAGCTGCGCCAGGCCCTGGGACGGATCCCCGAGGACGACGAGGAGGCCCAGCTCGAGGCGCTGCGCGTCTTCAAGCACGCCCAGGTGCTGCACGTGGCGGCCTCCGACATCGCCGGCACCCGCCACCTGATGAAGGTCAGCGACTATCTCACCTACATCGCCGAGGTGGTGCTGGAGGCGGTGCTGGTCATGGCCTGGCAGCACATGACCCGCAAGCACGGCTTCCCAGAACGTCGCGGGGGAAATCGCGGGGAAGGTCGTGAGGAGCGGCGCTGCGGAAACGCGCCGGAGTTCCTGGTCGTCGGCTACGGCAAGCTCGGCGGCATCGAGCTCGGCTACGGCTCCGACCTGGACCTCGTGTTCCTCCACGACGGCGCCACCCAGGGCAGCACCGACGGGGCGCGGCCCATCGACAACGCCGTCTTCTTCACCCGGCTCGGCCAGCGCATCATCCACCTGCTCACCGCCGTGACCCCGGCGGGCAGCCTCTACGAGGTCGACATGCGCCTGCGGCCCTCGGGCAACTCGGGCCTGCTGGTCTCGACGCTGGACGCCTTCGCCGACTACCAGCGCGAGCAGGCCTGGACCTGGGAGCACCAGGCGCTGGTGCGGGCCCGGGTGGTGGCCGGCGACCGGGCGCTGGCCGAGCGCTTTGACACGCTGCGCGGCGAGATCCTCGGCCGCGAGCGCGACCTCGCGGCGCTGCGCGAGGAGGTGGTGAAGATGCGCCACAAGATGCGCGACCACCTGGGCACCCGGGGCCAGGGCGACGACTTCGACCTCAAGCACGACCCCGGCGGCATGGTGGATATCGAGTTCCTCTGCCAGTTCGCGGTGCTCTCCATGGGCCGCGAGACCCCCGACCTGCTGGTCTACAGCGACAACATGCGCATCCTCGAGACCCTCGAGGCAACCGGGCGGCTGTCCGCCGACGAGTGTCGGCGCCTGCGTGAGGCCTACCTGGCCTGTCGCACCGCCGCCCATCGCGCGGCCCTGACCGGCGAGCCGGCGCGCGGGCGCAACGCCGATTTCCAGGCGCATCGCGATGCCGTCATCGCGCTCTGGCAGCGCCTGCTCGAGCCGGCGTCCTGATCGGATCGCTCTCAAACCGACATCCTCAAGCCGACATCACCCTCAAGGAAGGCGACGACATGCACAAGGTACTGGTCCTGCACGGCCCCAACCTCAACCTGCTCGGCACCCGGCAGCCCGAGGTGTACGGCCACGAGACCCTCGATGACATCGACAACGGCCTCTACGAGCAGGCGGCGCTGGGCGGCTGGGAGATCGCCTGCCGGCAGAGCAACCACGAGGGCGAGCTGATCGACCTCATCCAGGCCGCGCGCCTGGACGGCACCGCGGCGATCATCATCAACCCGGCCGCCTACACCCATACCTCGGTGGCGATCCTCGATGCCCTGAACGCCTTCGACGGCCGGGTGATCGAGGTGCATCTCTCCAACGTTCACAGGCGCGAGGCCTTTCGCCACCAGTCCTACGTCTCGCTGCGCGCCGACGGGGTGATCGCGGGACTCGGCAGCCAGGGCTACCGGGCCGCGCTGGACGCGGTGATGGCGGGGTAGGGCCGATGCGGCGTACGACACATCCGTGGCGAGCGACGATCCGGCTAGTGAGGCGCGGAAAAGTGAGGAGCAGGCAGGAAAGGCGCTGGCGCATGAAGAGCTGGGGCGGCCTCGTCGCCCTGCTGGCGATGCTGACGCTTGCCGGCTGCGGCGAGACGCCGACCGGCCGCTCCCAGCTGGCCCTGGTGCCCGAGGCGCTAATGGCCGAGATGGGCGGCGACGCCTTCGCCGAGATGCGCCGGAGCCGCCCGGTCGCCCGCGACCCGGCCGCCAACCGGCTCGTGCAGTGCGTGGCGCGGGAGGTGATCGCGGCGGCCGAGGCGCGCTACCCCGAGGCGGGCATGCCCGAGGCCTGGGAGGTGGTGGTGTTCGACGACCCCAGCCCGAACGCCTTCGCCCTGCCGGGCGGGCGCATCGGGGTGCATGCCGGGCTGCTGCAGGTGGCCGAGACCCCCGACCAGCTGGCCGCGGTGATCGGTCACGAGGTCGCTCACGTGCTGGCCGACCACGGTAACGAGCGCTTCACCCAGCAGCTCGGCATCAAGGCGGTGCTGCTGGTGGTAGGGCTCGTCAGCGAGGGGGAGCTGGCCGGGGAGGGTCTTCGGCAGGCGCTGGGGATCGGTGCGCGCCTCGGCATCGCCCTGCCGTTCAGTCGCGCCCATGAGGAGGAGGCCGACCAGATGGGGCTCGCCATCATGGCCAAGGCCGGTTTCGACCCGCGCCACAGCGTGGCTCTGTGGCGCAACATGGCGAAGGCGGGCGGCGGTCAGCCGCCGGAATTCCTCTCCACGCACCCGGCGCACGGTTCCCGCATCGAGGCTCTCGAGAGCCACATGAGCGATGCCATGGCGGCCTTCCGCGCGGCCTCGGAGGCGCGCTGCACCGGCTAGTCGCCGCCGCCTGTCGCGATCCTATTCGCGGGAGCGATCCGCGCGCTCGTCCTCTCTGACCTCGTAATCGCCCTCGAGCACCTGCTGCTCGTGGGTGTGGCTACCGCCGCGACGGCTCTCGCGATAGTAGGTCTCGCGATAGTGAACGCCGCCGCCCACGTCTTCGGCCTGATCGGCGCGCATCTGCTCCATGCGCTTCTTCATGCGGTGACGCAGGAAAGGCATCATCGCCCAGCCCACGAGCAGGAAGAACAGCCCCAGCACCATGGCGACGATCATCATGGCGCCGAACAGCAGCCAGGTGAACAGCAGCTTCAGACCGCCCAGGGGGCCGCCTGCACGGGTCTGACGGGCACGCTGTTGCCACTGCTGGGCGGCGCGCCAGGCGGCATTGTTTCGGGGGTCACGAGAATCGGGCATGCAGGGCTCCGCGGTCGGTGGGGCGTGTCGGCGGCACCGGCACGTCGGAAATGGCTGCCTCTTGGAGGCCGGGGCGGGGCAATCGTTCCAGTCTTACCCCGATGTCGGCCCCGTCGTGCGCCTCGGCGCACGACGGGGGAAGCGATCGGCATTCGGTGTCGAATTATGCGCGCCACGCCTCGGCCACCAGCTCGTAGCTGCGCAGGCGATCCTCGGCGGCGTAGACGTCGGTGTGGAGCATCAGCTCGTCGGCGCCGGTCAGCGCCAGGAAGTGCTCCAGGCCCTCGCGGACCGTCTCGGGGCCGCCGATCACCGCGGCCCCCAGGAACTGCTCCACCTGGGCCTGCTCCCTGGGCGACCAGTCCAGCGTCTCCGTCGGCGGCAGGGCCCGGCCGGGTGCGCCGCGAATCAATCCCAGGAACTTGCGGCGTGCCGTAGAGGCGAGATAGTCGGCCTGCAGGTCGCTGTCGGCGGCGATGACCGGCAGGCCCACCATGGCGTGGGGGCGGTCCAGCATCGCCGAGGGTTGGAAGTTGTCGCGATAGACCCGGAGCGCCTCGAGCAGCCGGGCTGGAGCGAACTGGGCGGCGAAGGCGAAGGGCAACCCCTCGCGGGCCGCCAGCCGGGCGCTGAAGTCGCTGGAGCCGAGCAGCCAGATTGGCACCCGGGTGCTCTGGCCGGGCACGGCGCGCACGCGCTGGCCCGGCCGCGCCTCGTCGAGGAAGCCCTGCAGTTCGGACAGCCGCTTGGGGAAGTCGTCGACTCCCGCGTGGGGATCGCGGCGCAGCGCGGCCATGGTGGGGCCGTCGGAGCCCGGCGCGCGGCCGAGCCCCAGGTCAATGCGTCCGGGATAGAGGGTCTCCAGGGTGCCGAACTGTTCGGCGACCACCAGCGGCGGGTGGTTGGGCAGCATGATACCGCCGCTGCCTACCCGGATGCGCTGGGTCGCGCCGGCGACATGGCCGATCAGCACCGCGGTGGCCGCGCTGGCGATGCCCTCGATGCCGTGGTGCTCGGCGAGCCAGTAGCGGGTGTAGCCGAGCGCCTCGGTGTGCTGGGCCAGCGCCACGCTCTCGCGGAAGGTGTCGGCGATGGCGCCGCCCTCGCGGATCGGGGCCAGGTCGAGCACGGAGAGCGGCGTATCGGCGAGTCGGGACATGGCGGGTAGCGCTCCGAAATTGATTAGCCTGCTGGGTTTCTACCGAGATCGGGGCGAGCGAGGGGGAATGCAAGGGGCGCGCCTCGCGTGTTGCTTGCCGCCGCGGGAGCATCGGCACGATCGGCGCCGATGATGGTGGTCAGCGGCCCTGGCAGGCCGTAAGCTCGGGGAACACAGGTGAAACCGGAGGTCGGCCATGCCCTCCATGCGCACCGGACGCGACTCGCGGCGTCGCGGCGCCACCCGCCGACACGCCCGGCGACGGTGGGACTGGTCTCGCGTCGACTGGACCGGCTTCGATCGCTGGCTCGACCGGCTGGTGGTCGTGGCGTTGAGCGTGGCGCTGCTGGTTGGAGGGATCGCCCTGCTCCTCACGCTTCTGATCTAGTCGCTTCTCTCTTTCCGACCGACAAAGGACAGTCAGCCCTATGCTGGGATTCCTCCAGGGTCTTTCCTACGGCCTGTTTCTGACCTGCCTGCCGTGGCTGCTGGTGGGCCTGATCAATCCGCGCCTGGCCGTGCCGATCGAGCCGCCGGGCCGGCTGCAGGTCATCCTGCGTTACTGCCTGGTGGTGCCTTTCATCAGCCTGCTGCTGTGGCTGACCTCGCTGTGGGGCGGCTTCGGCCCGACCCTGACCGGCTGGCTGGCGGGGCTGGTGGCGATTCCCGTGGCCCTGCCGCTGGAGCGTCGCCTGCGCCGCTTCCTGGAGCGGCGGCGGGTGCGGCGCTTCCGCGAGCGGCTGGCCGCCGAGGCCGCCCGGCGGCGGGCCGAGGAGGAGCGCGATGCCCACGAGGCGGGACTTCTGGTTCTCGACCCCGCCCACCCGCCGGCCGAGGCCGACGATCTGGTGCTGGCGCTGTGTCGCGCCAAGCAGGCGCTGCTCGACGTGCATCGCCCCGACCTGGCCGTTCAGGCCGATCGCCTCTATAGCCGCTATCGCCACCTGCTGGGCGTGCTCGAGGGGCGCTTCGATCGCGGCGAGCTGGCCTTCGCCCGGGCCCGGGAACTGGTGTCCCAGGTCGGCCTCGGCGCGGTGGATACGCTGCACTCCATGGCCGCCCAGGCCAGCGGCGTGGTCAACGTGGACGGTGACTTCGTGCGCCGGCGCCTGAGCCGCGAGGGGCGCCGGCTCGGCACCCAGGAGCGCGAGGCCCTGCGGCGGCGCCTCGAGCTGCTCGAGGAGACCGAGCGGCGGCTGGGCGAGCTGGCCGCGCGCAACGAGGCGGCGCTGACCGTGCTCGACGATACTGCCGTCTCCCTGGCGCGCATCGAGACCGGCCGCCCCCAGGCCTCGGTCACCGCCGAGCGGGCGCTGGCGGAGCTGAGCCGCTTCGTCTCCCGCGCCGACCGCTACGGGCGCAGTGGCTCATGACGGCGGCCTGGCCGCATGTCGATATCCCAGCCTGAACTCACCCCGACCGATCCTTTCGAGAGGTGCCCATGACCGAGCAACCCCAAGATGGCGCCCGCCTGGCGCTGCCGCCGGTGGAGGAGATCGCCCGCGACCTGGAGGGCGGGGAAGCCTCCGCTCGCGCCGACGACGAGGCGAGCCTGGCGTCCCAGGCCGATGCCTTCGTCGAGGTGCTGCTGGATGACGGCGATGCCGAGGCCCAGGCGCGTCAGCGCCGCGCCGTCGACGAGCTGGGCCTGGAGCTTCAGCAGCAGGCTGCCCACCAGAGCGCCATGCTGCAGACTCCGCTACGCCAGCTGGCCCACCACGGCGACGAGGGCGGGCCGGTGGCCAAGGCGCTGGTCGACCTGCGCGGGCGCATGCAGTCGCTGGACCCCGCCCGGCACAACCTCGCCTCGGGCCCGCTGGACCGCGTGCGGGCGCTGATCCCGGGGGGCGGCAGCCGCCTGCAGCGCTATTTTCGCAAGTTCGAGACGGCGCAGCAGGCGCTGGACGCGATCATCGCCGACCTGGAGGGCGGGCGCGACATGCTGCGCCGCGACAACCTGACCCTCGACGACGACCAGCAGGCGCTGCGCGAGACCCTCGCCAGGCTCACGCGCCAGATCGACCTGGGGCGGCGCATCGACGATCGCCTGCAGGTCGCCATCGAGCGGCGCGACGGCGATGACCCGCAGCGGCGCTTCCTGGAGGAGGAGCTGCTCTTCCCGCTGCGCCAGCGCATCGTCGACCTGCAGCAGCAGCTGGCGGTCAGCCAGCAGGGCGTGCTGGCCCTCGAGGTGATCATCCGCAACAACCGCGAGCTGATGCGCGGCGTCGATCGCGCCATCAACGTCACCGTCTCGGCGCTGACCGTGGCGGTGACCGTGGCCCTGGCGCTGGCCAACCAGCGGCTGGTGCTCGACCGCATCGAGTCGCTCAACGCCACCACCTCGGAGATGATCGGCGGCACCGCCCGGGCGCTGCGCCAGCAGGGCGTGGACATCCAGCAGCGCGCCTCGTCGGCGATGCTCGACATGCAGGCCCTGGAGGAGGCCTTCGGCGAGGTGATCGGGGCCATCGACGACCTCTCCCGCTATCGCCGCGAGGCCCTGCCGCGCCTGGACGACCAGATCGATCGGCTGGCAAACCTGGCAGGCCAGGGCGGCCAGGCCATCGATCGTCTGGCCCGCGGCCGCGACACCGATGACGGCGAGGCCTCGCGGCACGCCTGACCCCGGCAACCGGCTTGGCATTCGGTCCTGCATCGCCCGCGCGCTGAACTATGCTGCTCGAAGCGGCCCGGTCGGGTACGCAGCGAGAGGGTCGGAGACATGGCGGATGCAAAGAACATCTTCGTGGTGGGGCTCAACGACTTCAATCGCCAGCGGCTCGAGACGCTGCGCGGCGCCGAGCACTGGCGCTTCCATGGCATCATCGCGCCCGAGGCGGTCTACGACACCGAGGAGTTCGACATCGCCGCCATGCTGGCCGAGGCGACGGCACAGCTCGAGGCCTTCGAGGGCACCATCGATGCCATCGTCGGCTACATGGACTTCCCCGTCTCGACCATGCTGCCGATCCTCTGCGAGCGCTTCGGCACCCACACCACAACCCTCGCGAGCCTGCTCAAGTGCGAGCACAAGTACTGGAGCCGCCGGGCGCAGAAGGAGGTCATCCCCGACTTCATCCCGGGCTTCACGGCCTTCGACCCCTTCGACGACGAGGCGCTGGTCCGGATCGGCGAGGCGGGGCTCTACTTCCCCTTCTTCGTCAAGCCGATCAAGTCCTCGGGATCGCGGCTGGGCTTTCGCATCGATACCCCGGAGGATTTCTACCATGCCATCGAGAAGCTGCGCGAGGACATCGGGCTGATCGCCGATCCCTTCAACACGGTGCTGGAGCAGGCACGGCTGCCCGACGAGATCGCCGCCGTGGACGGCCACTTCTGCATGGCCGAGGAGATCATCGGCGGCTGGCAGTGCACGGTGGAGGGGTACGTCTTCGCGGGTGAGGTGGTCAGCTACGGGATCGTCGACTCGCTGCGCTACCCCCAGGTGCTGAGCTTCTTCCACTACCGCTATCCCTCGGGGCTGCCCGAGCCCATCCAGGCCAAGATGCGCGAGCTGACCGAGACGGTGATGACGCATATCGGCTACGACAATGCCGCCTTCAACGTCGAGTACTTCTGGGACGAGGTGCAGGACCGCATCTGGCTGCTCGAGATCAACACGCGCATCTCTCAGTCCCACTGCGACCTGTTCGAGAAGGTCGACGGCATCAGCAACCAGCAGGTCACCCTCGACCTGGGGCTGGGACAGCGGCCCGATATGCCGCATCGCCAGGGCGACTATGCCATCGCCGCCAAGTTCTTCTATCGGGTGTTCTTCGTCGATGCGGTGGTGACCCGGGTGCCCTCCGAAGACGAGGTCGCCGCCCTCGAGGCCGACTTCCCCGGCGCGATGATCGATATCCAGGTGGCGGAGGGGCAGTGGCTCTCCTCGCTGCCCGAGCAGGACAGCTACAGCTTCGCCCTGGCCCTCGTCTGGATGGGCGCCGATTCGGCGGAGCAGTTGCTCGAGCGCTACGGCCAGCTGGCGGCGCGTCTGGCCTTCGAGTTCGATCAGATCCAGGGCTGAGCCCGGCCCAAGAGAGGGCCCCCACGGGACAAGGAGAGCAGGATCATGCGCATCGTCAACGACTTCCCGCGTCGTGTCATGGAGGAGGAGACCTGGATCCCGCTGCCCGACGGCGGCCGCCTGGCGGCGAGGATCTGGCGGCCGGTGGACGCCGAGATCCATCCCGTACCGGCGATACTGGAGTACCTGCCCTATCGCAAGCGTGACCTCACCGCCGAACGTGACGTGCAGAGCCACCCCTACTGGGCGGGGCACGGCTATGCCGGGGTGCGGGTCGACATCCGCGGCACCGGCGAGTCCGACGGCGTGCTCACCGATGAGTACCTGCCGAGCGAGCTGGACGACGGCCTGGTGATCCTCGAATGGCTGGCGGCCCAGCCCTGGTGCACCGGCGACGTCGGCATGATCGGCATCTCCTGGGGCGGCTTCAACGGCTTGCAGATCGCCGCTCTGCGCCCGCCCCAGCTCAAGGCGGTGATCACGATCTGCTTCACCGACGACCGCTACGCCGATGACATCCACCACATGGGCGGCTGCCTGCTGGGCGACAACCTCTCCTGGGCCTCGACCATGTTCGACGGCAACGCCTGCCCGCCGGACCCGGAGCTCGTGGGCGAGCGCTGGCGCGACATGTGGCTCGAGCGCCTGGACGGCAGCGGCATGTGGCTCGCCCAGTGGCTCGAGCACCAGCGGCGCGATGAGTACTGGAAGCACGGCTCGGTGTGCGAGGACTACACGGCGATCCAGTGCCCGGTCTATGCCGTCAGCGGCTGGGCCGATGGCTACTGCAACGCCGTCTTCCGCCTGCTGGCGGGACTCGACGTGCCGCGCAAGGGGCTGGTCGGTCCCTGGGCCCACAAGTATCCGCACCTCGGCGTGCCGGGGCCGGCCATCGGCTTCCTGCAGGAGTCGCTGCGCTGGTGGGACCAGTGGCTGAAGGGCGAGAATACCGGGATCATGAACGAGCCGATGCTGCGCGTCTGGATGCAGGAGTCGATGCCGCCGTCGGCGCGCTACGACGAGCGCCCCGGACGCTGGGTCGCCGAGCCCGACTGGCCGTCGCCGAACATCACCCCCGAGGCCTACCGGCTCACTCCGGGCCACGATCTGATGGCCGAGGACGAATCGCGAGACGACCCGCCACAGGCTACCCTGGACGTCCGCTCGCCGCTCTCGGTGGGGCTCTATGCGGGCAAGTGGTGCTCCTACAATGCGCCTCCCGACCTGCCCCACGACCAGCGCGAGGAGGATGGTGGCTGCCTGGTCTTCCAGACGCCGCGCCTCGAGGCGGCGCTGGAGATCTGCGGCTCGCCGCTGGTCGAGCTCGAGCTCAGCGCCGACCAGCCGGTGGCCATGGTGGCGCTGCGCCTCTCCGATATCGGCGAGGACGACAAGGCCACTCGCGTCTCCTACGGCCTGCTCAACCTCACCCACCGCGACAGCAATGAGCATCCCGAGCCGCTGGAGCCGGGCCAGCGCTATCGGGTGTCCATCCCGCTCAAGCACATCGCCCAGCAGTTCCCGGCGGGCCACGCCATTCGCCTGTCGCTCTCCACCAGCTACTGGCCGCTGGCCTGGCCATCGCCCCAGCCGGTGCGGATCACCCTCTGGCCCGGCGCCAGTCGGTTGCTGCTGCCCCGGCGCGAGCCGCGCCCCGCGGAGGAAGCGGCGCTGCCCGCCTTCGCCGAGCCCGAGGGCGCGCCGGCGCTTCCCAAGACGCTGATCCAGCCCAGCCAGGAGAGCTGGCGGGTGATCCGCGACCTGGCCCAGGACCGCACCACCTTGGAGGTGGTCCACGACGAGGGGCGCTACCGGATCGACGACATCGACCTGGAGATCGCCGCCCGGGTCACCGAGCGCTACGCCTACGCCTTCGGCAGCTACGACAGCGTCAGTGGCTGGACCGAGTGGCAGCGCAGCTTCCGGCGCGGAGACTGGGAGGTCAGCACCCTGACCCGCACCCTGCTGACCAGTGACGCCGACAACTTCCGCATCCGTGCCACTCTCGACGCCTGGGAGGGCGAGACCCGCATCTTCGCCAAGACCTGGGACGAGACGATCCCCCGGGACCTCGTCTAGGGCAGGGGAGGCTGCTATCGTGGCGGCCTGATTCCTACCGGGACGCGCCGATGAGTCTTACCCCCGCCGCCGTGGCCGCGACGCCGCGCGCCTCGCGCAAGGAGATCCTCGGCTGGGCGATGTTCGACTTCGCCGGTCAGGCCTACACCCTGCTGATCATCACCGTGGTGTTCGGCGAGCTCTTCACCACGGTGATCGTCGGCGACCGCGGCGACGGCTACCGGCTGGCCAACTTCCTGTGGAGCCTGGCGCTGGCCATGAGCTTCCTGCTGGTGGTGCTCACCGGCCCGCTGTGCGGGGCGGTGATGGACTACCAGGCGGAAAAGAAGCGCTTCCTGTTCGTCAGCTACCTGGCCACCGTGGCCGCCTCGGCGATGCTCTACTTCGTGGTGCCGGGGGCGGTGCTGCTGGGCGTGGTGCTGATCGTGATCGCCAACTACGCCTTCTCCATGGGCGAGTCGTTCATCGCCGCCTTCCTGCCCGACCTCGGCCCGCCGGAGGATCTGGGCAAGATCTCCGGCTTCGGCTGGGCGCTGGGCTACGTCGGGGGGCTGCTCGCCGCGGGCTTCTCGCTGTTCATGCTGGGCGAGGCCACGGTCGAGAACTTCGAGCGCGTCCGCTGGGTGGGGCCCTTCGCCGCGGGCTTCTTCCTGGTCGCCGCGGTGCCCACCTTCCTGTGGGTCAGGGAGCGCGGCACCCCCCAGCCGCCGGGCAAGTCCTATCGCGAGATCGCCGTGGCGCGGGTCGCGACCACGCTGCACGAGCTGAAGCGTTTCCGCGATCTCGGCATCTTCCTGGTCTCGCTGCTGTTTTCCATGGCCGGCGTCTACATCGTCATCGCCTTCGCCTTCATCTATGGCGCCCAGGTGATCGGCTGGGACGAGGCGATCCGCAACCTGATGTTCATCATCGTGCAGATCACCGCCGCGGTCGGGGCGCTCGGCTTCGGGTTCATCCAGGATCGCATCGGCACGCGCGTCACCTACCTCTTCACCCTGCTGCTCTGGGTGGCGGCGATACTCGCCATCTGGGCGACGCCCGAGCTCACCGCCTTCCTGAATGCCCGCCTCGGCCTCGCCTGGGAGGCCCAGCATCTCTTCCTGGTGGTGGGCTGCCTGGCGGGCCTCTCTCTGGGCTCCAGCCAGTCGGCCAGCCGCGCCCTGGTGGGACTCTTCTCGCCGCAGCGCAAGGCCGCCGAGTTCTTCGGCTTCTGGGGGCTGGCCAACAAGCTCGCCGGGGTGATCGGCATCATCGGCCTGGGCCTGCTGCAGTCGCTGGTGGGGCTCAAGGCCTCGATCCTGCTCTGCGCGGCGCTGTTCATCGTCGCCATCCTGGTCTGCCTGTTCGTCGACCAGGCCCGCGGTCAGCAGGCGGCCCGCGACTGGGAGACCCGCAACGGCTGCTAGAATGATCGGTGAGCCTGCATGACACGGTAGCGGCTCGCCGCCGTGGCATGACGGCGCACGGGGCCATCGTCGGGAGGAACGCGCATGAGCGATGAGCGAGCCACACGCCGGGCCGGGCTTGGCATGATGCTGCTGTTCTGGGTGTTCTTCCTGGCGGGAGGCGCCTGGTGGTTCCAGGGCTATCTGGATGCCCAGCGCAACCCCAACGCTCATCTCGCCGAGGTCTCGGTGGGAGATGGCGAACCGGTGGTGCTGGAGCGCAACCGCGCCGGCCACTTCGTGGCCACCGGGCGCATCAACGGCGAGCCGGTGGAGTTCCTGCTCGACACCGGCGCCACCTACGTGGCGGTGCCGGAGGCGATTGCCGAGCGGCTGGGGCTCGAACGTACCGGCAGCGCCTGGTTCAACACCGCCAACGGTCGCGTGCGCGGCGACCTGGCGACCCTCGATGAGGTGAGCCTGGGTGGCGTCGTGGCCCGAGACGTACGCGGCTCGATCAGCGCGGGGCTTGGCAGCGAGGCGGCGCTGCTCGGCATGAGCTTCCTGAAACGCTTCGATATCGAGATTCGTGATTCGCGTATGACCCTGACCCCTGCACAGCGCCATTGAGATGGTGAGAGCGAAGCTTAAGCGTGGTCGCTGCGCCGACGAGCCCCAGCAGATTCCCGTGAGCGGGTGGCTGGACATCGTATGGCGCGTCAAGCAGCAGGTCATGCAGGACCTCGTGGCTCTGATGGCGGCCGGCGTCGCCTTCAATGCCATGCTGGCGCTCTTCCCGACGATCGCCGCGATCATCTCTATCTGGGCTCTCGTGATGGATCCCCAGGACCTGGCGGGCCAGATCGTGCAACTCAGCCGCTATCTGCCGCCCGACGCCTCGAGCCTGATCAACGACCAGGCGCGCAGGATAGGCGACAGCACCAGCACCGGTCTCAGCCTGACGGCCCTGGGCAGCGTGGTGGTGGCCATGTTCATCGCCTCCAAGGGCGTGCTGTGGATGGTGATAGGGCTGAACGTGGTGTACGGCGAGGAAGACAGCCGGGGGGCACTGCATCGCGGCGGGCTCGTGGCGGCATTGACGCTTGGGTTGATCCTCGTGCTGCTGATTACCATCGCCTTCATCGCCTTCTTTCCCCTGGCCATCGGCATGCTGGCGCTCGATACCCTGCTGGTCAGGATCATCGCCTGGCTGCGCTGGCCGGTGCTTCTGCTGGTCATGATGCTGGTCATCGCCGTCTTCTACCGCTTCGGTCCCTGTCGACGGTCGCCGCGCTGGCGGTGGATCAGCGTCGGCTCCGTGGTCGCAACGCTGCTGTGGTTGATCGGCTCGGCCGGGCTGTCGTTCTATTTCGGCAGCGTGATCCAGCCGAGTGATATCTATGGCTCGCTGGGGGCGGTGGTGGTGCTGATGCTGTGGTTCTGGCTGTCGGCGTTCGTGGTGTTGCTGGGGGCAGAGTTCAACGCGGAAATGGAGCGACAGACCTACCGCGATACCACCGTTGGCGCCTTCCGCCCACCGGGGGAGCGAGACGCCTATGCCGCCGATACACTGGGCCGCAAGTGGCCATGGCGCCGCGTTGGCCGCACGTACGACGCCGCTGATCACCCTGGCGGCGATCGTGGAGACGCCTCCTGACACGCTCCGCCCGGCGCAGGCATCCCCCGCCGGCTCGCCGACGGGTGGCCCCAAGGCGCCGGATCGCATCGTGCGTCTCGCCGTGATGGCGATCTGCGACCGGCTGCGGCTGATGTTCTTTGGCAACCTGCGCCAGGACTGGTCGGCCTTCGTGCTCGACCTGCAGCACGACGAGCGGGTGGTCCTTCTGGGCATGAGCTGCCTTGGTCGCTTCGACATCGAGATCCGCGGCGAGCGCATGGTGCTGCGCTCCGCGAAGCGCCGAGGCGCCATGGCTGGCAGACTGCCGGCGAGACGCTATGCTGGGAGCCCATTTCCGAGGTTGGAGTCCGTGTCATGGCCGTGATCCTGCAGATCCACTTCCCCTTCCCTGGCCCCTTCGGCGAGGCGATGGTCGAGGCCCTGACGCCGCTGGCCCAGGGCATCAACGACGAGCCCGGCCTGCGCTGGAAGGTCTGGACCGAGTCGCCGGAGCGCCATCTGGCCGGCGGCGTCTACCTGTTCGACGATGCCGAGAGCGCCGAGGCCTACCTCGATAAGCACAGCGCGCGGCTGGCCGACATGGGCGTCGAGGGCATCCAGGCGCAGATCCTCGAGGTCAACGAGGGCCTGACCGCGATCAACCACGGCCCGCTCGGCGCCTGAGTGACCGACCCCGCCTAGACCAGGAGTCCCCCATGTCATGGACGAGCACTCTCGGCCTGCGCTGGCCGATCCTCCAGGCCCCGATGGCGGGCGCCCAGGACAGCGCCCTGGCCATCGCGGTCTCCCGGGCCGGCGGGCTCGGGGCGCTGCCCGGCGCGATGCTCTCCCCCGAGGGCCTGGCGGCGGAACTCGAGGCCATCCGCGCGGCGAGCGCGGGACCGATCAACGTCAATTTCTTCTGCCATGCGGCGCCGACCCTCGATCGGGAGCGGCAGGCGCGCTGGCATCGGGCGCTGTCGCCCTGGTATGACGAGTTCGGCCTCGACCTCGAGGCGGTGCCGGAGGGCGCCGGACGGCGTCCCTTCGACCATGCGACCTGCGATGTCCTCGAACCCTTCCGACCGGAAGTGATGAGCTTCCACTTCGGCCTGCCGGCGCCGGATCTGCTGGCGCGGGTCAAGGCCTGGTGCGCGACGGTGCTCTCCACGGCCACCACGGTGGAGGAGGCGCGCTGGCTCGATGCCCACGGCGTCGATGCGGTGATCGTCCAGGGGCTCGAGGCCGGCGGCCATCGTGGCCACTTCTTGAGCAATGACCTGTCACGCCAGATGGGCAACCTGGCGCTGCTGCCCCAGGTCAGGCAGGCGGTGAGCGTGCCGGTGATCGCGGCCGGCGGCATCGCCGATGCCCGCGGCGTGGCGGCGGCGCTGGCCCTGGGCGCCGATGCGATTCAGGTCGGCACCGCCTTCCTCTGCTGCCCCGAATCCCGCGCCTCGGCCATCCATCGCGAGGTGCTGATGAGCGAGGCGGCGCGCCACACGGCGCTGACCAACCTCTACAGCGGCCGTCCGGCCCGCGGGATCGTCACCCGGCTGATGCGTGATCTCGGGCCGATCAGCGAGGCGGCGCCGGCCTTCCCGCTGGCCGGCGCGGCCATCGCCCCGCTACGTGCCGCCGCCGAGGCGCGGGGGCTTGGTGACGCCTCGCCGCTGTGGGCCGGGCAGAACGCCAGCCGTTGCCGAGCGGTGCCGGCGGCCGAGGTGGTGCGTGAGTTAGCCCGGGGCGTGGCGCGCTGACGCCGCCCGATGGGCCCTGATACCATGGATGCATGAACAGTATCCCTGCCGGCGCGCCGGTCACTGCCTCCCTGGACGACCCGCGCTACTACCTGGCGAACTTCCGCTTCGTGCTGGACTGGGTGGTCGAGCGTCACGGCGACCTGCTGGGCGCGGCCGAGCACGCGGTCGTCGCGCGCATCCTGGCCCTGCCCGAGGCCTCCCAGGCGCTGCTGGTGCGCATGGTGATGCGCAAGGGCGAGCACTTTCGCACCGCGCGACTCGACTATCCCGAGATCGGCGATGCCGACGCCGCCCTCGCCCCGCTGGTCGAGACGGGCCTCGTCGAGGACGACCCGGCACTCGATCTCGAGATGCTCTTCCAGCAGCTGCGCCTGCCCGAACTGCGTCGCGCCCTGGCCTCTGAGATCGCCGCCGCGGGGCTGCCCGCCGCCACGGGCAAGGGCGCGCTTTATGACGCGCTGGCGCCGCGGCTCGACGCGCCCCGCCGGCTCGCCGACTGGTGGCACGGGGCGCCGGATCGCCTCGTGCGGCTTACCGTCATGGCGACCTGCGAGCGGCTGCGGCTGATGTTCTTCGGCAACCTGCGCCAGGACTGGTCGGCCTTCGTGCTCGCCGAGCTCGGCCTGCAGCACTACGAGCGGGTGGCGATCACCGCCGATTCCCGCGCCTTCGGCCGCCGCGAGGAACTCGACGCCTACCTGGCGCTGCATCGGCTGCGCGAGCGCCTGGCGGCCGGCGAGCCGGTCGTCGACCTCATGGAGGCTCTGCCCGAGCCGATGGCGGACAACGCCTGGCTGGCCTCGCGGCATCGCCGGCTCTGCGTGGCGCTGGGGCGTCAGGCGGAGCGCGAAGGGCAGGGGGAGTCGGCCCTGGCGCTCTACCGCCGGGCCGGCTGGCCGCAGACAGGGCTGGAGACAGGAGCGGAGAAAGAAACGTTGACCGGGCCGGCGTCGGAGCCCAAGACAGGGCCTTCGGCGGGGCTCAAGGAAAAAGCGCATGACGGCAGCGCCGAGGCGCGCATCCGCCACCTGCGCCTCCAGGAGCGTCGCGGCGAGCACGCCGCGGCGCTGGTCCTGGCCGAGCCGCTCACCGCCTCCCCGGCCAGCGAGGAGGAGGCCCAGGCGCTCGAGCGCCTGGTGCCGCGGCTCTGCCGCCGTCTCGGTCTCGCCCCGCCCACACCACGGCCCGAACCTGATCACGAGCGCTGGTCGCTGACCCTGCCGCCCGGCCCGGTGGAGGCGGCGGTGCGCGATCATCTCCATGCGGAAGCCGCCCCGGTGCACTACGTGGAGAATGCCCTGCTCACCGGGCTTTTCGGCCTGCTCTGCTGGGAGGCGCTCTTTGCGCCGCTGCCCGGCGCCTTCTTCCACCCCTTCCATCGCGGGCCGGCGGATCTCTATCGCGAGGACTTCGTCAGCCGCCGTCGGGAGCGCTTCGACGCCTGCCTTGCCCGGCTCGACGACGGCACCCATCGCCAGGCGATACTCGCCACCTGGCGGGCGAAGCAGGGGCTGGCCTCGCCCTTCGTGCACTGGGGGGCGCTGGACGAGGCGCTGCTCGAGCAGGCGCTGGCCTGCCTCCCGCCGGCCCACCTGCGCGCCTGCTTCGAGCGCCTGCTCGGCGATCTCAAGGCCAACCGGGCCGGCCTGCCGGACCTGATCCAGTTTCGCCCCGAGGCCCCGGCGGGCGAGCCGCGCTATCGGATGATCGAGGTAAAGGGCCCGGGCGACCGGCTGCAGGACAACCAGCGTCGCTGGCTCGCCTTCTTCCGGGCCCAGGGCATGCCCGCGGTGGTCTGCCATGTCGCCTGGCAGCAGACGCCTGAGGCGCTCGGGGATGGGTGAGGCCGCGCCCCGGCGGGTGGCGGTGCGCGCGCTGTGCGACTTCACCGCCCGGGAGGGCGATCTCGATCACCGCTTCACGCCGGCCCCCAGCGCCCGGGAGGGCATCGCCGGTCACGCCATGGTGGCGGCGCGGCGCGGCGAGGGCTATGAGGCCGAGCTGCCGCTCTGTGCCACCCTCGAGGGGCTGACGGTGAGCGGGCGGGCCGACGGCTATGATCCCGCGGCCAACCGTCTGGAGGAGATCAAGACCCATCGCGGTCGGCTCGATCGCATGGCCGACAATCAGCGCGCCCTGCATTGGGCCCAGGTCTCGGTCTATGGCGCGCTGCTCTGCGCCGAGCGCGGCCTCGCCTCGCTGACTCTGGCGCTGGTCTACCTGGACATCGCCAGCGGCCGCGAGACCGTGCTGACCCGAAAGGCGAGCGCCGCGGAACTCGAGGCCTTCTTCGCGACCCAGTGCCGGCGCTTTCTCGCCTGGGCCGAGCAGGAGGCAGAACACCGCGTCCGCCGCGACGCGGCACTGGGCACGCTCGCCTTTCCCCATCCGGACTTTCGCCCCGGCCAGCGCGACCTGGCAGAGAGCGCCTACAAGGCCGCGAGCACCGGGCGTTGCCTGCTCGCCCAGGCGCCCACCGGCATCGGCAAGACCCTGGGCACGCTCTTCCCGCTGCTCAAGGCGATGCCGCGCCGGGGGCTCGACCGCGTGGCCTTCCTGACCATGAAGACCCCCGGGCGCCGGCTGGCACTGGATGCCCTGGCCGCGCTGGGCGCCGAGGTCTCGGCTGACGCCGAACGCTCGGACGCTGAATCTGCTGATGCCGAACGCTCGGACGTCGAATGCGCTGATGCCCAACATCCGGATAACGAGCCCCGGCCGCTACGGGTGCTGGAGCTCACCGCCCGGGACAAGGCCTGCGAATACCCCGGCCGGGCCTGCCACGGCAAGGCCTGTCCCCTGGCGGCGGGCTTCTACGACCGGCTGCCGGCGGCGCGGCGCGCCGGGGTGGCGCGCGGCTGGCTGGATCGCGAGGCGCTGCGTGCGGTGGCTGGCGAACACGGCGTCTGCCCCTACTATCTCGGCCAGGAGCTGGCGCGCTGGTGCGACGTGATCGTCGGCGACGTCAATCACTGGTTCGATGCCAACGCCCTGCTACATGGCCTGGCCCGGGCCGACGACTGGCGCACGGGGCTGCTGGTCGACGAGGCCCATAATCTGGTGGAGCGGGCCCGGGGCATGTACAGCGCCGAGCTCGACCAGCGCCGCCTGGCTCGGCTGCGCCGCGAGGCGCCCGGGGCCCTCAAGCGACCGCTGGGTCGCCTGTCGCGCCAGTGGCAGGCGCTGGTCAAGGAGGCGGGCCTCGCCGAGGCCGGCGAGCCAGGGCGGCCCGCCTACCGCGTGCTGGAGGGGCTGCCGGAGGGCATGGTCGCCGCCCTGCAGGGGATCGCCAGCGCCATCACCGAGCACCTCGGCGAGCACCCGGAGCAGGCCTCCCTGGAGCTTCAGGAGCTGCTCTTCGAGGCGCTGGCCTTCACCCGGCTGGCCGAGCGTTTCGGCGATCACTCGCTGTGCGATCTGACTCGCCACGGTCGCGGGCGGGCCGTGCTGGGGCTGCGCAACCTGGTGCCGGCGGACTTCCTGGCGCCTCGCTTCGCGGCCGCCCACGCGGCCGTGCTCTTCTCGGCGACCCTGAGCCCGGCCCACTACCATCGCGACCTGCTTGGCCTGCCCGAGGCCACCGTCTGGCGCGAGGTGGCCTCGCCCTTCGCCGCCGAGCAGCTCGAGGTGCGCATCCGCGCCGACATCTCCACCCGGCTGCGCGACCGGGAGGCCTCGCTCGCGCCCATCGTCGGCGAGCTGGCCGGCCAGTTCCGCCGGCGGCCGGGCCACTACCTGGCCTTCTTCAGCAGCTTCGCCTATCTCGAGGCGGCCCTGGCACGCTTTCGCGAGGCGCATCCCGAGATCCCCACGCGCGCCCAGCGCCGCGGCATGCGCGAGGAGGCGCGGGACGCCTTCCTGGCCGAGTTCTCGCCGGGCGGGCGGGGCATCGGCTTCGCAGTGCTGGGCGGCGCCTTCGCGGAGGGCATCGACCTGCCCGGCGACCGGCTGGTCGGCGCCTTCATCGCCACCCTGGGGCTGCCGCCGGCGGACCCCTTCAATGAGGCACTCAAGGCGCGCCTGGCCGCGCGCTTCGGGCGCGGCGACGACTACGCCTATCACATCCCCGGGCTGATCAAGGTGGTGCAGGCGGCAGGCAGGGTGATCCGGGGGCCCGATGACCGCGGCACGGTGGTGCTGATGGACGACCGCTTCGCCCGGCGCGAGGTCAAGGCCCGGCTGCCGGCCTGGTGGGGGGCTCCTCCAGCGAGGTGGTGACGTCCTCGTCGGCCTCGTAGAGGGCCTCGAGCTCCCGGGCCGCCTCCTGGACCGTCTGAATCTGCTTCTTCTCGTTGCCGAACACCTCCAGCTGGCGCCGCAGTGTCTGCTCGTCATGGGGCCGGAAGGTGTCGATGGTGTGCTGGGCCTGGTCGCGGGGAATGCCCAGGCCGACCAGCACGTCGCGGGTCAGCTCCAGGCTCGCCGGCAGCAGCTCGCGGACCAGGTCGTTCACGCCGGTCCGCATCAGCAGGTGGGCGTGGTAGCGGTTGCGGGCTCGGGCGAAGACACGCAGGTGGGGGAAGCGCTGGCGTACGCTTGCGACGATGCGCATCGAGGCCTCGATGTCTCCCACGGCCACCACCAGCACCCGGGCCTGGTCGGCGCCGGCGGCCTCGAGGAGGTCGATGCGGGAGGCATCGCCGAAATAGACCTTGTTGCCGTAGCGACGAACGAAGGCCACCTGGTCGGCGTTGATGTCGAGCACCGTGTAGGGGATCTTCAGCCCCTGCAGCGCGCGGCCCATGATCTGGCCGAAGCGTCCGAAGCCGGCGAGGATGATCTGCGGTGACTCGTCCGGCAGGGGGTCGAAGTCTGGGCGGGCCTTTCTGGCCTTGAAGAGTGGTCGCACCAGCCTGGCATGGGCCAGGAACATCACCGGTGTGGCGGCCATCGACAGCGACACCACCAGCACCAGCTGGTTGACCAGCGAGGAGGGCAACAGGGCGGCGGCGCCGGCCGCGGTGAGCAGCACGAAGCCGAACTCGCCGCCCTGGGAGAGCAGCACGCCGAGGTTGAGGGCCTCACGCCAGCCGGTGCCGAACGCCTTGGCCGCCACCACCACGCTCAGGGCCTTGGCCACCAGCAGGGCACCGGTGAGGCCGAGGATCATCCCGGGTTGCTCGGCCAGCAGGCCGATCTGGGCGGTCATGCCCACGGCCATGAAGAACAGGCCCAGCAGCAGGCCGCGAAAGGGTTCGATGTCCGCCTCGATGCCGTGGCGGTACTCCGAGTCGGCCAGCAGCACTCCGGCGATGAAGGCGCCCAGCGCCATGGAGAGGCCGGCGAGCTCCATCAGCAGGGCGGCGCCGATCACCACCAGCAGGGCGGTGCCGGCGAACACCTCGCGGCTGCGGGTGCCGGCGGCGAAGCGGAACAGCGGGCGCAGCAGCAGCCGGCCGCCGACGATCAGGCCGGCGAAGGCACCGATGGCCACCAGCACCTCCTGGAGCATCGGCATGAATCCCCCCGCCAGCAGGTCCTCGGCGGCCAGCATGGGGATGAGGGCCAGCACCGGGATCGCCGCCAGGTCCTGGAAGAGCAGCAGGGCGAAGGCGTTTCGGCCGTGGCGGCTCTGCAGCTCGTGGCGCTCGCCCAGCAGCTGCAGCACCAGGGGCGTGGAGCAGAGCCCCAGGCTGAAACCCGTCACCGCCGCGGCCACCGGCGACAGGCCGAGCGCCCAGCCGCAGGCCGTGAGCAGCAGGCTGGTCACGCCGACCTGCAGGCTGCCGAAGCCGAAGACCGCCTTGTGCATCAGCTTGAGGCGCGAGGGCTTGAGCTCCAGGCCGATCACGAACAGCAGGAAGATGATGCCGACCTGGGAGAACTGCAGCACGGCCTCGGCATCGGCCACCAGGGCGAGGGCCGAGGGGCCGATGGCCACCCCCGCGGCCAGGTAGCCCAGCACCTCACCGAGCCCCAGGCGCTTGAAGACCGGCACGATCAGCACCGCCGCGGCGAGAAATATCAGGGCGTTGAGCAGCAGGTCGGTGGCCAAGGGTGACTCCTTGCGAAGGGCGGGGGCGACCCCCATGTTACTCGATGGGCCCGCCCTCGGGTCATGCCGGCGCCACCACCGACGGGTTCGGCGCTCGTCATCGCCGGGCCCCTCATCGATCGACAGGAGACAGTGCCATGCGACTCAACGCCGACTTCGACCGCCGGGCGGTAGTCACCCCCGAGGATTACCGCTGGGTGGACTCGCCTACCCCTGGGGTGGAGCGAATGATGCTCGACCGCGTCGGCGACGAGGTGGCCCGCGCCACCTCCCTGGTGCGCTACGCGCCGAACAGCACCTTCCCGACCCACGAGCACGGCGGCGGCGAGGAGATCCTGGTGCTGGAGGGGGAGTTCGCCGATGAGCACGGCCGCTATCCGGCGGGCCACTACCTGCGCAACCCCATCGGTACGGCCCACGCGCCCCGAGTGGGCGAACAGGGCGCGCTGATCTTCGTCAAGCTGCACCAGTTCTCGCCGCACGACACCGCGCAGAAGGCGATCGACACCCGGGCCGGCGACTGGCGGCCGGGGCTGGTCGAGGGCCTCTCGGTGCTGCCGCTGCATGATGTCGAGGGCGAGCACGTGGCGCTGGTGCGATGGGCGCCGAACACCCGCTTCCAGCCGCACGCCCATTGGGGTGGCGAGGAGATATTGGTCCTCGAGGGCACCTTTCACGACGAGCACGGCGCCTATCCCGCCGGCAGCTGGCTGCGAAGCCCCCATCGCAGCCAGCACACCCCCTTCACCGGCGAGGACGGCGCGCTGATCTACGTCAAGGTGGGCCACCTGTTGCCCGAGTGAGGCGCCCGGTCGCTGCCTGAAGGAAGCGCCGGATACGGGCGAGTCAATGCCGGCGGGGCGACGGCGCTGGGTCGACCAAGGCGGGTCGACGATTGTGCGTTTCGCGCCCGCTGTGCTACCCCTAGAGGTGACCTTCCCGAGAGCGCCCTTCGCCGAAGGGCTACGGACAAGGAGACGTCATATGGGTATCGAAGTCGGTGGCCTGCTGGGCCTCATCTGGTTGATCATCGTGATCTGGGCCGTCGTCAAGGTGGCCAAGAGCCCTGCCGGGGGGCTCGCCAAGCTGCTCTGGATCCTGGTGCTGCTGTTCTTCCCGCTGATCGGGCTGATCGTCTGGCTGCTGTTCGGCCCCAAGGGGTAGCGACGCCTATTGTCGAACAAGCTTCGAATCAGCCGTGTATCGATGCGGGCCGCCTTCGGGCGGCCCGCCTTCATTTTGGGGGCACGACTGAAGTGAGGCCGCGACGGCGTCGACGCCAGGCTCACGCCTCCGGCAGCGTATCCCGGGGCTCGCCCCGGTCGCACTTCACGCATCCAAGTGCCAGGCCGAGCCGCGAGCGACGGCCCGCCTCGGTGAGCACCCAGGGCCGCTCGGCCCAGGGTGGCTGATGGCGCACGTGCTGATTATGGCCGCAGGCGAGCTCGGCCACCCAGTGATCCTCCTCGTCGCGATGATAGCCGACGATCGGCTGTTGCATGCGGCCTCCTCAGGTCGGACGTGTTGGCGTCGGGTCAGCGTCCGGCGCCGCATAGAGGCGCAGGTGGGCGTCGATCACCGCCTCGATCTCGGCCAGGATCGTCTCGTCGAAGGCCTCGATCTCCAGGCGGCGCAGCAGCGGCTCGCGGCCGACCAGGAGAAAGACGATCTGGCCGACCAGGGTGTGGGTCTCCAGTATCACCCGGCGGTCGTCGAGCGCGCGCTCGGTGAGCCGGGCGATCAGGCCGCCGAGCCTGGCCTGCACCAGGTCGAAGGCCTCGGCCTGGAGGATCTCGAAGGCCTCGCCCGGTTGCACCTGCTCGCGCATCACCAGCAGCAGCCACTGGCGGCACGCCTCGTCCTCGGAGAAGGTGCGCACCATGCGCCGGGTCACGGTCCGCAGCGCCGCCAGGGCGGCGTCGCGATCCGCGACGGGCGCCTGCGCGGCGGTCTCGTCGAGCGCCAACCGCGTTCTCAGCTGCTCTGCGATATAGCGCGCCGCCGCGAGATACAGCCCGCGCTTGTTGGCGAAGTGGTAGGCGATGGAGCCGATGTTGGCCCCCGCCGCCTCGGCCAGCCCGCGGGTGGTGGTGGCCTTGAAGCCGTGCTCGCCGAACAGCCGGATGCCGGCCTGGATCAGTCGGTCGCGGGTGTCGGCACCATCGGGATGGGGGACCATGGCGTCACGCCTCCCTGGCCGGTGCGCGGGTGTCGATGCCGAAGAAGAGGGTGTAGAGCACCGGCACCACCCCCAGGCTCATGACGGTGCCGATGCCCAGGCCGAAGGCCATGGCCGCGGCCATGCCGTAGAACAGCGGGTCGCGGCCGAGGATCAGCGGCAGGAAGCCGAGGATGGTGGTGATCGCCGACATCAGGATCGGCCGCAGGCGCCGGGCCGAGGCCTTGATGACGGCGTCGCGGCCACTCAATTCGGGGTCGGCGCGCTCGATGTCGATGCGGTCGATCAGCACGATGGCGTTGTTGATGATGATGCCGGCCAGGCTGTAGATGCCTAGCAGCACCATGAAGCCGAAGTCGGCGCGGGTGGCCAGCAGGCCCAGCGCCACGCCGACGATCACCAGCGGGATGGTGGCGACGATCACCAGCGGACGCTTGAAGGAGTTGAACTGCCCCACCAGCAGGATGAAGATCAGCCCGATGCACAGCGGCAGGTTGGCCTGCAGGGCGGCCTGGCCCTCCCGGGACTCCGCCACCACGCCGTCGAACTCGATCCAGTGCCCCGCAGGCAGGGTGGCCTCCAGCTCGCGCAGCGCAGGCTCCACCCGCGGCACCATGTCCTCGGCGGTGTAGTGGCGGTTGCGCCCCTCGACGGTGATGGTGCGCACCAGGTTCTCGCGGTCGATGCGGTAGTAGCCGTCGTCGAGGCGCACCTCGGCCACCTGGTTCAGGGGCACGCCGGCCCCCGGGGCGTTCAGCGGATAGACGATCAGCGACTTCAGCCGCTCGACGCTGCCGCGCTGGGCGTCGGCGTAGCGCATCACCACCGGGATGATGTCGTCGCCCTCGCGGTAGTGGCTGAGGCGGTAGCCGTCGATGGCGCCGCTGAGCGAGCGGGCGATGTCCTCGGAGGTGATGCCGGCGCTGCGCGCCCGGGCCTGGTCGACCTCGATGGCCAGCGACGGGATCCGCGCCTCCCAGCTCTGGCGCACGTCCCGGGCGCCGTCCAGGTCGCGCAGGATGCCCTCGACCCGCTTGGCGGCCGCGAACAGCACCTCCCGGTCCGGCCCCTTGATCTGCACCTGGAGCAGGGTGCTGTCGGAGGGACCGAGGAACATCCGCGTGACCTGGGGCGAGAGATCCGGGTGGCGGGTGGCGAGGAAGTGGCGGGTCGCCTGGATCACCGCCTCGACCCGCTCGCGGTCGGCGACGTTGAGCACCATGAAGCCCTTGTTGGGCGCCGGGTCCAGCGGCGTGAGCGAGAGCACGAAGCGCGGCCCGCCGAAGCCGGCGTAGGCGGCCACGCCGGTGACGTCCTCGGCGAGCGCCGGGGCGTCGAGCAGGGCATCGCTCAGCGCCTGGACGCGCCGGCCGGTGAGGTTCTCGGCGATGTCCGAGGGGAAGTCGATGGTCACCAGCACCTGGTTGCGGTCCGAGTCGGGGAAGAACTTCTTGGGCACCAGCTGCATCATGGCCACCCCGGCCACCAGGGTCAGGGCCATGACGGCCAGGAACAGCACCCGGTGGTGGAGCAGCCCGGCGAGCCCGCGGCCATAGCGCCGGGCGACCCAGCCGAAGGCGCGATCGGAGAGCCGGGGAGTGTCATGAGCCCCGTGCGCGTCCCGCCGCTTCGCCGATGGCGCCTTGAGGAAGCGATGGCACAGCACCGGGGTGACGGTCATCGACAGGAACCAGGAGGCGAGCAGGGTGATGGCGATGACGATCGAGATCGAGCGGGTGTACTCGCCGGAGGCGTGCTCGGCTAGCATCAGCGGCAGGAACACCAGAATGGTGGTCAGGCTCGAGGAGAGCAGCGGCAGGGCGAGCTCGGCGCCGGTCTCGCGCAGGGCTTCGTCGCGGTCGCTGCCGGCCTCCAGCCGGGTCTTGAAGTCCTCGGCGACGACGATGGCGTTGTCGACCAGCAGGCCCAGGGCGATCACCAGGGTGGCGAGGCTCGCCCGCTGCAGGGTCAGCTCGCCGAGGCCCATGATGGCCAGGGTGACCAGCATCACCGCGGGAATGATCGAGCCGACGATCAGCCCGGTGCGCAGCCCCAGAAAGAGGATCACCACCCCCAGCACGATGGCCAGCGTCTGCATGACGCTGGCGGTCACTCCGTAGACGGCGTTGGCCACCTGCTCGGGCTGGTAGGTCATGATGTCGAGCCGGTAGCCGGCCGGCAGAGTGGTGCGAATCTCGTCCAGGCGCGCCTTGATGGCGCGGCCGACGTCCAGCACGCTCTCGCCCTCCTGCATCGAGACGGCGAAGACGATGGCCGGCCGGCCGTTGAAGTAGGCGGGCTTGTCCGCCGGATCCTCGTAGCCGCGGCGGATCTCGCCCAGGTCGCGCAGGCGCAGGGTGCCGCCGTCCGGCAGGCGCAGTTCGGTGTCGCCCAGCGCCTCGAGGCTTGCGAACTCGCCGCTGACCTCGAGTGCCAGGCGCTGCTCGCCGGCCTCGACGATGCCGCCGGGCGGGAAGATGTTGCGGCGCTGGATCTGGCCGGCCAGCTCGGTCGGGGAGAGGCCGAGCTCGGCGAGGCGCGCCTCTGCGATGTCGATGAAGATGCGCTGCGCCTGCACGCCCAGCAGCTCGACCCGCTTGATGCCGGCGACGCCGTAGAGGCGGGTGCGGATATGCTCGGCGATCTCCTGCTGCTCGGCCTGGGGGAAGTCGGCGGCGGTGAGCGCCGCGGTGACCACCGCCACATCGCCGAAGTCGTCGTCGAGCACCGGGTCTTGGGTGCCGGCGGGCAGGGCCGGCGTCGCCGCCTCGACCTTCTGGCGCACCTCGTCCCAGATCTGCTCCAGGTCGAAATATCGGTCCTGAATCTCCACGTGGAGGATCGAGCGGCCGCGCATGGAGGTCGAACGGATCCGCTCCACCTCGCCGATGGTGCGAATGCTCTCCTCCAGGGGCTTGGTGATGTTCTCCTCCACCTGGGCGGCCGGCAGGCCGGGGAAGGCGGTGGTCACCACCGCCTCGCGCACGGTGATCTCGGGGTCTTCCCTTGCCGGCAGGGTGGCGTAGCTGTAGAGGCCGAAGAGCATGGCCACCACGGTGGCCAGGAAGAAGACTGGACGACGCTTGAGGGCGAGTTCGCTCAGGTTCATGGCGGCCTCAGTGGTAGCGCTCGGGGCCGTGGCCGAGCAGGCTCACGGTCTGGCCGGGGCGCACGAACTCCACGCCGCGGGCCACGATGCGCTCCCCCGGCGAGAGCGCGCCGCGCACGCTGGCCCGGCCTTCGCCCATGCTCACCACCTCCACCGCGACCCGCTCGAGGGTCAGCTCCTCGGTGATGCGCAGCACGTGGGCGCGGCTCTGTCCGCTATCGCCCTCGCTCTCGGCGTCGCGCTTGTCACCGAATACCAGCGCGGTCATCGGTACCGGCAGTAGAGGTGCATCCACGCTTGCGGCCTCGCGCGCGTCGAGCGACAGCTCGACCCGGGCGGTCATGCCCGAGCGCAGGCCGGGCGGCGGGGTATCCACGCCGAGGATCACCGGATAGTCGTTGGAGGAGCGGGGCTGGGTGCCCAGGTGGCGCAGGGTGGCCGCGCTCTCGGCCTCGCCCAGGACGGGCAGGATCACGCGATGGGTCGAGCCCGCCGCCAGGGTGCCGACCAGCGTCTCGGGCACGCTGGTCTCCACCTCGAAGCCCTCGCGGTCGGAGATCACCTCGAGCACCGGCTGGCTGGCCCCGACCCGCTGAGAGGGCTCGGCCTGGCGTCGGCTCACCGAGCCGTCGAAGGGGGCCGCGAGGGTGGTCAGCGAGAGGTCGCGTTCGGCGAGCTCAAGGGCGGCGCGGGCCGAGGCCCGGCGGGACTCGGCGGTGCCCAGGGCGGCCCGGGCGGCATCCAGGCGCGTCTGGCTGACGTAGCCCTTCTCGGCGAGGCTCGCGTGGCGGCGGAAGTCCTCGCGCTTCTCGCGCAGCACCGCCTCGGCCTCCTGCAGCTCGGCGCGGCGCTGGTCGGCCACCAGGCGATAGCGGGCGTCGTCGAGCTCGGCCAGCACGTCGCCGTCGGCGAAGCGCTCGCCCACGTCGACATTGAGCCGGCGGATCTCGCCGGGGATCTCGAAGCTCAGCGAGGTGCGCTCGGCGGCCTTGACCCGTCCCGAGAGGCGGGTGACGGCGGCACCGTTGCCTGCCTGGATGACGTGGCTGTCCACCACCGTGGGCGGCGGCGCGGCGGGCGCGCCTGCCTCCGGCGAGCAGCCGGCGGCGAGCCATGTGAGGCCGGCCAGCAGGAGCCAGAGGGCCGGCAGGCGACGGGGGAGCGGCATGGAAGGATCCTCGACGGCGAGCGATGGGCATCGGGCACGCCCGACGCCATGCCGCAGTGTATTAATCAGCTGATTAAATCGCAACGCCGCCGGTGGCATGCCGTGTCTGGCCGTGCATTGTGTCGACCGTCTTTTACCGCGTCGCCGGCCTCAGCTTTCCGAGGAGGCCGCCCAGATGTTCACGCCGCCCTCCACCGCATGGCGATCGATCTCGGCGAGCTCCTCGTCGCTGAAGGCCGGACCGCTGAGGGCGCCCACGCTGTCGATCAGCTGCTCGGGCCGGCTGGCGCCGATCAGCGCCGAGGTCACCCGGCCACCGCGCAGCGTCCAGGCGATGGCCATCTGGGCGAGGGTCTGGCCGCGCCGTCGGGCGATCTCGTTAAGCGCCCGCACCCGCGCCAGGTTCTCCGGCGACAGGTGGGCGTCCTTGAGCGCCTTGCCCCGGACCCTGCGGCTGTCCTCGGGGATGCCGTTCAGGTACTTGTCGGTCAGCAGGCCCTGGGCCAGCGGCGAGAAGACGATGGAGCCCATGCCCAGGTCGTCCAGGGTGTCGAGCAGGCCGTCGTCCTCGATCCAGCGATTGACCAGCGAGTAGCTGGGCTGGTGGATCAGGCAGGGGGTGCCCAGCGAGCGCAGGATCTCCACCGCCTCGCGGGTACGCCGGGCGTTGTAGGAGGAGATGCCGGCATACAGCGCCTTGCCCTGGCGCACCGCCTGGTCCAGGGCGCCCATGGTCTCCTCGAGCGGCGTCTCGGGGTCGAAGCGGTGGGAGTAGAAGATATCGACGAAGTCGACTCCCAGGCGCTCGAGGCTTCGATCCAGGCTCGAGAGCAGGTATTTGCGGCTGCCCCACTCGCCATAGGGCCCCGAGTGCATGCGGTAGCCGGCCTTGGTGGAGATCACCAGCTCGTCGCGGTAGCCGGCGAAGTCGCTCGCCAGGATGCGCCCGAACAGCGTCTCGGCGCTGCCGGGGGGCGGGCCGTAGTTGTTGGCCAGGTCGAAATGGGTGATGCCGTGATCGAAGGCGGTGCGGCAGATGGCCCGGGCATTGTCGGGGTTCGCCGTCTCGCCGAAGTTCTGCCATAGCCCCAGCGACAGCGCCGGCAGCTTCAGGCCGCTGCGCCCGCAGCGGTGGTACGGCATGCGCTCGTAGCGGTCTTCCGCGGGGGAGTAGGGCATGGAAGGATCCTCGTTATTGTTTGTCGTGCCCGTTCGGGATGACGGGCGAGAACATGGGTGTCACGCCGGGCAGGCGGCGAGGTGGGTGCGATCCCGCCCGGCGCGCTTGGCGGCGTAGAGGGCGGTGTCGGTGCGCCGGAAGAGGTCGGGGTAGGGCTCGCCCGGCTGGTGCTCGCCGATGCCGCCGCTGACGGTCACGCTGAGCGTCTGCCCGTCATCGAGGGTCACCCGTCCGTGGCGTACGTGGGTCCGCACGCGCTCGACGATTTCCCGAGCCGACCGTTGGCTGGCGCCCGGCATCACGATCACGAATTCCTCGCCGCCGGTGCGCGCCACGATGTCGCCGTCGCGCAGGCACTGCGCCATGCGCTCGGCGAGCCAGCACAGCACGCGGTCGCCGATATCGTGGCCGTGGGTGTCGTTGATGACCTTGAAGTGATCGATGTCGAGCACCGCCAGCGAGAAGGGCGGTGCGCCGTCGGCCCGCGCCTGCATCAGTCGCTCGATGTGGCGCTCCAGGGCGGAGCGGTTGGGCAGGCCGGTGAGGTGATCGGTCATCGCCCGGTTGGCCATGTGGTCGCGCTCGCGGCGCACTCGATCGAACTCGACCTCGTGGGTGATGACGCGCTCCGCCGCGTTGGCGATCAGCCGCAGCAGCTCCTCCTCGATCTCGCTGAAGGGTCGACCGCGCGGGGCGGTGCTGGAGAAGTTGAGGGTGCCCCAGACCTGGCCGTCGACGCGCAGGGGGATGCCGATATAGCTCTCCAGGCCGAACGTCCGGTAGCAGGGATGGCCGCTGATGCGCGGATCCTCGCCCGCCCGGACGGTATGGAAGACGTCCGCCTCGTCTAGCATCAGCCGGCAGTAGGTGTCGCCCAGTGGAAAGGTGGTGCCCGGCGCGATCTCGGGCCCGCGGGAGGCGGCCCACCAGATGGTGTAGCGCTCGTCCTCGATGTGGCTGATCAGGCCGATCTCCAGGGAGAGGTAGGCGAGGGCATCATCCAGCAGCCGCTCGACGATCTCCCGGGTGCCGATATCGGTGCGGTTGATGCCGGTATGGACATCGCGCAGCAGCTGGATCATCGCGCCGTACTCGGAGATGTCCTGGATGATGGCGTAGAACCCCGCGACCTCGGCGTTGATATAGTCGGGAACGTAGTGGACCTTGAAGTAGTAGGTGCGGCCGTCGGTCAGCGTCAGCCGGTCTTCGTACTTAACCTCCTCGCCGGCCAGGGCGCGACGAAAGCGCGGCGCCACCTTGGCGTAGGAGGCCTCGTCGAGCACCGACGACACCGGCTGGCCGTAGAGCGCCTCGCGGCTGAGGCCGATGAAGTCCAGGTAGGCCTGGTTGTTGAGGCGAAAGCAGCCGTCCGGGTCGACGTAGGCGACCATCACCGGCAGCCGGTCGGCGAGTCGCCGGATCACGCCGTCGTCGTCCGCGGCCTGAGCGGTCAGCCGCAGGGCGACGTTGCCGTTGGCGAGCGCATAGACGCCGCAGGCGTCGGTCTCCACGACGCGTGTCTGGCCGGGCTCGGTCGGCCGGGCGCTGAGCTGCTCGATCAGGGTGGCGGCGAGGCGCACGCGCGGGTCGGTCAGCTCATGCAGGGGGCGACCGATCAGCCCCTCGCGGGGCTCGCCGAGCAGCGAGTCGGTGTCGCCGATGGCATCCAGGACGCGCCCGCCGCGGTCGACCTGCAGGTGGACGGTGCGCGCCAGCGTCAGGACTTCCTCGCGCCATGAGGGTGAAATCATGTGGTGAATCGCCTCTCGCTCATGTGATTCTGGCGATTCACGCTGCCGCAAGTGGGGACGAATGTCCACGAAAACGGCCACTACCCGGGGGCAGTGGCCGTGGTGCATGAGATACGGTGGATGGCTACGTGTAGGATCCCGGATGATCAGATCGCCTATAGAAGTTATCCTCTGCTAGCAGCCAGAGAGCTTCTACAGCAATTCATTCGGGAGCAGGTTCATGG
>NZ_FPAQ01000008.1 GCF_900116405.1 Halomonas saccharevitans
CACTCGGGCCGGTGAGCGAAAGCCCAGCGGGAACCATGCATTTGACCAAGAGTGCCAGGCCGATGGTATCGAACATCGTCTGATCAAGCCGGGAAGGCCGCAGACGAACGGCATGGTGGAGCGCTTCAATGGCCGCATCAGCGATGTGCTAGCGACAAGGCGCTATACCTCAGGAGAAGATCTGGAGCAGACGCTGAAACGCTATACGTGGCTATACAATCACCACATTCCCCAGAAGGCGCTGCACCATCAATCACCGATTGCGGTGATGAAGGAATGGCAGGCCAAGCGACCTGAGTTATTTACCAAGCGGGTGGTCAATCACACGGGACCCGACACCTACCGGCGCTTCCTTGATATGCCCAGTGTTCGGGTTTTCCATAACCAACTTTGTGTACGCCACAACGTTCTCCTAGCGCCCCTGGTTTTAATTAACACCTGCGATAACCCAGAGGCATACTTATCGCAGGATGCTCAGCCTACCTGATGATAAACCACCACCACTCATCAAACTCTTTACCTAAGGAAGCTTATCGGCATAAATGGTCGATACTTGAGGCGGCGTCGATAACCATCGATGGGCCACGAATCGCCTCACCACATCCGTCCGGCAACGTGAAAGGCAGATCACGGCAGAGGCGCGCTGAGCACAGACAGGTTGGTCACGTGGAAAATCTCGAGGCAATTCAACCACGGCCCCTCGTCGGTGAGGTCGAGCTCGGTGCGGCACATCTAGAGCCTGGAGCCAGGCTGGACGTGCTTCGTCGAGAGGGGACATGAGAGTAGCGCTACCCAAGAAGACGCAAGGTAGCGCTCAACTCTTCTAGAAAACGATCAGATCTTGCCCAGGTATTCCATCTTATCGACCATGTAAACCGGTACATCCTCAACCAGCACCAGGGTGATTTCAGAGTCGCTTCCGGAGGTGGCCACGACACTCTCACCAAGGGAAGCATTGAGGGTGTCCGGGGAGAGGTTATACATCGCGCCAGTCAGCGGGTCCACGATCAACCAACCGATCAAGCCACCGAAGATCAGGTTGCCACCGATGTACCATCCATTAGGCGTGGAGTTGATCATCATGGTACGGCTCTCATAGCCGTCCTTGGCCAGCTCGACGGTGTAGGTCTTGCCGCCAAAGTAGCTACCATCCGCCTTACGCAGCTGAACGGTGGTAGGCGTGGTGCCCGAGTGCACCTCCATGCTGCGCTCATCGGTAATCAGAACGCTTGCGTTACTCGGGCTGCTGTTGATGGTGACCGTTTGATCCTTCTCCCCCACGATAGAGGCACAGCCTGCCAGCAGCGACAGGGAGGCAACGGCGGCGGTGATCTTCAACTTCTTCATTTCAGTTCCCTTGTTTCCAGATGACCGGCCTTGTTCTTTTATTGCCTATCGGAGGGCCGGCTGCTCCCGATAATCGGTGATGTCGCACTGGAAGCGCCCGCCGTCGACGGATGGCCCCTACCGGGCCAGACGGTGAGTTCAAGCTCCTTTTGGATGGGCACAATTCTATACATCTGCATACACTAAATAAACAAAAACAGCCCTGACACGGCTCGACGATCGTCGCATTCCGTGCAGGCAAGGCGGCACTCAATGCGCCCACGCCACGGGCTCAGGCTGCCACTTTCATCGCGTCTCTTCCGAAATGATCGAGGCTGGCGCCCGGATAGGCCGCTCCTCTTGCTGGCTGGTCACTCCATGGACCCGAAAGCAGTGCTTGCCGGCTTCCTTGGCGCGGTACATGGCCTGGTCGGCATGGCGCAGAAGTTGGTCTTCATCGCCACCGTCGGCCGCGTCGTAGTAGGCCACGCCCAGGCTCGCGGAAACCTGCAGGCGGCGCCCGGCCACCTCCACGGGCGCGGCGGTGGCCGCCAGTAATCGCTCGAGCACCCGCTCGCCCTCCTCGCCGCTCGCCAGATCCAGCAGCACGGCCACGAACTCGTCGCCACCCAGGCGGGCCAGGGTGTCGCTGGCACGCAACTCGCCCTGCATGCGCTCGGCAAGCGCCACCAGCAGGCGGTCGCCCATCTCATGGCCGTGGGTATCGTTGATCGCCTTGAAGCCGTCCAGATCGATGAACACCACGGCGAGGCGCTCAGCGCTGCGGTTGGCCTGGGCCATGGCCATGCGCAGCCGATCGGCGAGCAGGGCGCGGTTGGGCAGGCCGGTGAGGGCATCGTGCTGGGCGGCATGGGTCAGCGCACGCTGGTGCTCCTTGAGACGGGTGATATCGGAGAGCAGGCCCACGTAACGCTGCACCGCCCCCGCGCTATCGGTGACGGCGCTGATGGTGAGCCGCTGGGGATATATCTCGCCGTTCTTGCGCCGATTCCAGACCTCGCCGTCCCAGTGGCCGGTGAGCTTCAGCTGCTGCCAGAAGTCCGCGTAAAACGACGCGGCGTGCCGGCCGGCGCCCAGCAGGCTCGCATTGCACCCCAGCGCCTCGTCGCGGGCATAGCCGGTAATCTGGCTGAAGGCGTCATTGACCTCCAGTAGCTCGCCATTGGGCGAGGTGATCATTACGCCCTCATGAGAGTGGGTAAAAACGCCGGCGAGCAGGCTCAGGCGCTCCCGCTGCTGGCGCAGCAGCCGGTTACGACGGGCCAGCATCACCAGCAGCACCGCCACTAGAAGGCCGGCGGCGGCGAAGCCGAGCAGGACTCCTGCATAGCGCTGCCAGATGTCGCGCCAGGTGAAGTCGGGCATGGCATCGAAAGGGGGCAGGCGCAGGCGACGCGCCAGGTTTTCCACCGGCAGGTAGTCCTGAGGCGGGGCGAAACCGGCGATTTGCGCCGCCCGGGCGGCGGGATGCTCGGGTTCGAGGGTGAAGAGCGCCACGGCGATCTGGCGCACCCTCGACGGCGCCACCTGAGGCATGACGACGAAGGGCCACTCGGGGTAGAGGCGCGTCGAGACGGCGAACGGAAAGCTCGCCAACCGCTGTGGGTTGATCACCTCCAGTCGCCCGGGAGTGAGCTCCTTTTCCCCCATTAGCCGCTCGAGGATGCCGGTGCGCACGAAGCCGGCCTCCGCCTCGCCGGCCAGCACCGCCGCCACTACGGCGTCGTGACTGCCGGTGATCATCGGCGTGATGCCGCGCCGCGGATCGATGCCCGCGTCCATCAGCTCCAGGGCGTGGGTCTGGTAGCCGCCCAGGAAGCGCCGCCCCGGCATGGCGATGCGCCGCCCCTCGAGATCCTCCAGGCGCTGGATCTCATCGTTGCCCGCCGCCTTGATCATGGTGCCGCCCAGGCTGCTGACAGGCTGGCCGTGCTGCACATTGATGACGGTGGCCAGGGCTCCGGTCAGGCTGTTGCGGCTGCGAATCTCGAGGTAGTGGCTGGGGTTGGTCATCAGCAGGTCGAGGCGCCGATGGGCGATCGCCTCCTCGATCTCGTCCAGGCTCATCACCTCGAGCTCGACGCGGTGCTCCGGCAGTTGCGCGCCGAGGTACTCGGCCAGTGGGCGATAGCGCGCCTCCATCACCGCCTCGGGGCGATAGGCGAAGACGCCCAGCGTCAGGGTCTCCTCCGCCAGCAGCGGGGTGGGCAGCAGCAACAGGGCCCCGAAAAGCAGTCGACGGCCGAGGCTCATGCGCGCTCACCAATGTCTGGCAGGTAGCGCGGGGTCGAGAGCGCCTCCAAAGGGTCCGGCCGCACCAGCTGGCCGTTGGCCACCATGACCTCGTTGAGCAGTCGCGCCGCCCTCACCAGATCGCCCTGCGGGCCGAAATAGTCGCGGTTGCCGGCGCGCCCCGGCAGCTCCAGTCCGGCGTAGGAAGCACGCACCTCCTCGAAGCCGAGCCCCCGCCAGGCACCGATGCGACGCATGGCGTCCTGGGGGCTGACTCGCAGATGGTCGAGCCCGTGAAAGTGGCCGGCCACCAGCGCGCTCAGCGCAGCCTTCCGCCCAGTGAGGCGATCCTGGCGCACCGCCAGCACATCGAGGATGACGTCCGGGAACTGACTGCTATCAAAGAGGCGCACCGCCCCCTCCCGCAGTAGTCGGCTGGCGGTGGGCTCATAGGTGATGGCCGCCTCGATGGTTCCCGTCCGCCAGGCCGCGAGCTGCTCGTTGGGCGCCATGTCGATCACCTCCAGATCGTCGCGAGTCAGGCCGGCGGCCGCGAGGAATTGCGACAGCATCAGGTTGCCCACCGCCGTCTGCTCCACGGCGATGCGATGCCCGGCAAGCTCCGTTAACGCAGTGATGCCTGGCCGGGCCAGCACCATATCGGCCCCTACCGAGTCGTCACACACCGCGACCACCGTCAACGGGATGCCCTCCGAGCGCGCCACCAGCACCTCGTCAAGAGTCAGCGCGGCGCCATCGAACTCGCCGCGGCGAAGCCCGGCCAGGGAATCCCCGGCGTTGCCTCCCTCTTGGAGCATGATCTCGTCCGGCAGCCAGCCGAAGGCCCGCGCCAGGTAGAGCGGCTCGTAGCCCGGCCAGGGGTGAAGGCCGATGGTAAGCGGCTCGGCGGGCGTACACCCCGCCAGGCTCAGCGGGGCGGCCGCCAGGGCGGCCAAGGTTATCAGGAGGTCACGTCGGTGCATGGAAGGTCATCCGCGGAGTGTTGTGGTGCTAATGGTGACGAACCAATTTTCTCAACTACCCATATGCGAGATCGGTGGCTTCGATGCCGAAGAATTCGATCCCTCCCCCTCCATGCCCATGATACTAGCGGCAGACCCACCGAACTTCTTCTCAAAAAGCACCGCGATCTTCATTGCCAGATCATGGGATTGATAGACTTCTCCCACGATCACGCCTAATTTTTTCAGCGCATTGCAGCCGAGCGTCTCCATCCTTTCAAAAGTCGGGATATAGACGGCATCAGCCGTCGTCAGCTGATTGATCCCTTGATGAATCTGCCCTCCCAATACCATTGGAGCATACAACCGCTTACGTTCCTCCAGAAGAGTGTGAAGCATGAAGCCGTGATCACGCATCCATTGATCAGTCTCTGCAAAAAGCGGCTGATTTTCATATAAATGAATGAAGTTAACCTCGGTCTGTATCACCAGAGTATCCTTAAGTTTCTTCTCGGCATTCTGGAAAACCGTAAGCTCACCCCCCTGAATATCAATCTTTAGCCAGTCGATCTGTCCCACTTCACCGAGGTCATCCAGCCGCACAGTATCAACGACCTCTACCTGATTGACCTTCCCCCACAGGGGATAGCCCTGAAAATGATTGAGTAGAGTGGTGTTAGGCTTCAAGGTAGATGTCATACCAGGAGCCTGACATAAATACAGACGCGTCGGCTTTCCATCGCCTACCGCATAGGGCAAGTAGAGCTCGTTCGGGCCTTTCATAGCATTGAGCTTGGCTAGCGCCTGTCGCTGGGGCTCAAACCCAACTAGCGACACCATGCCTCGATCAAGGTGTGCCTTATATGGCGGCTCACCATCGATAGGATTCGCCCCAATATCGACGACATGGATCTTCTCATTGAGTCGCCAGTCGTACGAAACATTCAACCTGGGCGTCGCACTGGCTGCGTGCCGATGCCCTCCCCCCGTCACCGATTGGTCAGAACTTTTTTCCGAACGCGATGCCTGGTGAAGCTTATCTTGCGTGCTATACGCCATATAACGTTTGGCAGTTTCCGGGCTAACCGCATGCAACACATCATGCGCCACATCCTTGGCACGAAAGACGACATCCAGGATGAAGGCCAGCTTCGTGCGTTGGTTTTCACTCAGAGTGGTCATCCGTTCATAACTGGGCAGGAAGAGTGCATCGGCGCTTTCCAGCTCGGTAGCCTGGCGATGGTTTGCGGGCACATCGTCGGACAGCTGGCTACGGTGATGCTCATCGTTGAAGCGGTAGAAGCGGAAGCCATGACGACTGGCCCAATGACTGACCTGAGCAAAATCCGGCTGGTGCTGGTGGGTTGGCTGGAAGGCCAGCCGCACCTGCAGCAAAAGGGTATCTTTCAGGGCTTGCTCACCGTGTTCGAGAATCGCCATCGCATCGTGGCGGTCATCCAGAACCAGCCAGTCGAGGCTATCTAGCCCTTCGATGCTATCCAGTGTGACAGTATTAACCGGAAGCGTTGTCACCACCCGGGTTGACTGGGCCTGCTCGGGGCTAAGGCGCTCCGCCGGCAGAGGCTCTAGCGTCGCACTGGCCGCCGGATCCAGGGTGGCATAGAGCGTCGCCGGCTGGCCGTCGCCCAGGGCGGCATGGGGCAGCAGCTGCACATCCTCACTGGTGGCAAAACGCTCGGGATTGGTCACACGGCTGGCCGAGTCAAAGGCGACCACACCAAAAGCACCCAGCTTCAGTAGCCCATAGATGCCGGCACTGCGTTGCATCAGCTTGGCGCCGTTGTCCAGCACGATCACCTTCCCGGTAAAGCTCCAACGGAAGCGGCCCTCATCACTTTCCATCACCTCCGGCTCAACGAGCGCTACCGGCTGGCTGTCGCCGTCGAAGGTAGCCTGCCCTGCCTCATCGAAGGTCAGCGCGGCGGGCGATTTGCCTTCACAGTAGCGCTGCCAGATGGCCCGCATCGCGGTCGTGAAGTGCCGTGCAAAGCGCGGCGCATCGCAAACCGGCGACTCCAGTAGTATCTGCCTCAGGTGCTGGCGGATGATCGACAGGCTCTCGAGATCCGAAGCCAGTTCCAGCGCACGCTCACGGTACTCCTCCCAGCTATGGACAACGAGCTCCGGCATGCCGGCGTTGGCCAGGTGGGTCGCACTGTGCCGACCGGCAAAGGTAGGACCGGGCAAGGTGACGACCGGCACCCCCATCAGGAAGGCTTCGCAGGTGGTCAAGCCACCTGAGTACGGCCAGGGGTCCAAGGCGATATCGACTCGATTGTAAGCGTCCAGCAGATCGACGTGGGAGGACGGCCCCTCGATGATCAGTCGCTCATGATCAACACCATGACTCGCCATGGTGTCCCGAATCTGACGACACCGCTCCTGGCTTTGATACTGCATGCTCTTGAGAAAGAGGCGTGATCCGGGCAGTGCATGCATGATGCCGGCCCACTGCTCCAGCACGACGTCATTCAGCTTGGTGGCATTATTGAAACAGCCTAGGGTGATGTAGCCATTTTCCAGCGCCGGGAGAGGCTGAACACTCGGTTCATAGCCATTCGGTGGCACGTAGCAGATATAGTCATCGGGCAACCGGATCAGCTTCTCGACATAGTCACCGTCCACGCCTGCAGGCGTTTCGATGGCATCACTGATCAGGTAGTCGATGGCTTCCACCCCGGTGGTATTGATCAACCCGCCTACCCATTTGACCTGCAGAGGCGCCAGCCGATCGGCGACGGCCATGACCCGATTGCCGGCATTGTGGCCCGCCAGGTCGATCAAGATATCGATCTCGTCGTGGCGTACCTGTTCGGTGACCTGGGCATCCTTCATCGGCTGAACGCTCATCCAGCGCTCGGCAATGGCTTTCAGCCGCTCGGTGATGCCATCGCTGACATTGTTGGTGCTGTAAAAGAAAAGTGCCATTTGCTCTGGCGCGACCTGCTCGAGTGCCGAGGTGATCATGCGCCCCACGGGATGGCCACGGAAACCGTCGGAGATCAATCCGATTCGCAGCCGTTTATCGGCAACTCGCTCGATGTTGAAAGTGCTTTTTGGCCTAGCCGGGGGGAAAGTGTCATGCCACTGCTTGCAGAGTGCCGTGATTTCGACGGCGCTTTTCGATGGGTGATAGTGGCAGGTTGTAATCAGATTGGAAAACGGGCCGGGTGCGGAGGGTGCCGCACGATGTGCACGGTGGTAGCTGTCGAGCCCGGCGTCCAGGTTGCCCAGCGCATTGTGCACGTTGCCCAGGTTATTCCAGGAGAGATAGTTATCGGGCGCCAGGTTCGCGGCTTTCTCCAGGACATCTCGGGCACGCTCATATTCGAATCGCTGGAGCAAAACATTGCCCAGCGTGTTGAGCATGTCCACATCATCTTGCACCAGCTCGCAGGCACGCTCGGCATGCTCAAGCGCCTGATCGAAGCGTGACTGCGTATAGTAAATATAGCCGACATAGTGATGGGCCTTGGCATAGCCCGGCGACAGCTCCAGCGCTTGTTTCAACCGCACCAGCGCCTGATCAGGATCACCCAGCTGGTGCGTAATGCGCCCCTGCAACGCCAAGACTTCAGCATCTTCTGGTGCTCGTGCCTGCGCTTCCATCAACGCCTCAAGCGCCTCGTCGAGTCGACCGACTTCGGACAGCTTCGCGCTCAACTGCTTCCACGCGGCAGGGCTCTCTGGCTGCTGCCTGGTCAAGGTGATCGCCTGCTTCACGTCACGCGGTCGGCTCGCATCGGCTGCGGCACGTTGAGGAGTGTGGCGACGGGCGCGATGAGACTTGGCACGAGACATGACAGACTTCCTGCAGGTGGCAAAGAGAGTTCGTGGGCAGCCTGAAGCCTACCCGAGAAACCGGCAGGGCAAAGTGTGGAAAAGCGCCGCTATCCCCCTCGACTGCTGGCGATAGCCGCTTGACGCCGAGCACCCATCAAAGAAAACGGGCTCCCCGGAGGGAGCCCGTGCAACGCACCTAATGCGTCGTTGGCCTGAAGCGATATCGCTTAGCCCAGCAGCGAGAGCACGTTCTGCGGCAGCTGGTTGGCCTGGGCCAGCACTGAGGTGCCGGCCTGCTGCAGGATCTGCGAGCGGGTCATGTTGGCCACTTCGGTGGCGTAGTCGGCATCCTCGATGCGCGAGCGGGCCGCCGAGAGGTTGGTCTCGTTGGTCTGCAGGTTGGTGATTGCCGACTCGAAGCGGTTCTGGATGGCACCCAGGTCGGAGCGCAGCTCGTCGACCTGCTTGAGTGCACCGTCCAGCTGCTCCATCGGGTTGGCCGTCGCGGCGCTCAGCAGATCGCTAGCGTCCAGCTCGGCGCCATCGACGCTGAAGGTGGCAGTCGTTGCAGCAGTGGTGATGTCAGCTTCGGATGGGTCCAGCGCGACCTGGAAGGTCACGCCGGTACCGGACGTCGCCTCGATGCCCTGCAGACCCAGCGCTTTGGCTTCGGAGTCTGAAGCGGCGGTGATGGTCACGTCGACGTACCAGTTGCCGCTGTCATCCACCTGAGCAGTACCGGCAGTCGCCACGGAACCGGTTGCCACGCCCAGGTTGGTCGCCAGCTCGTTCTTGAAGCCGGTCGCTTCCACGGCATTGTTAGCAATGCCGGTTGCGGTGCCGTAGGCATCTTCGTAGTCAGCAGTGGCAGTCGCCCCAAGGTTGGCACCCGGGCCGTTGACGTTGAAGCTGTCGAGACTCAGGGTGCTGGCGGTGATCTTTTCCAGGTTGACGTCGATCGACTCGCCGTCGTTCGCCCCTACCTGGATGGAGAGAGTCTGGTTCTCACCCAGCACCTTGACGCCGTTGAAGTCGGTCTGCTCGGAGATGCGATCGATCTCGGTCAGACGCTGATCGATCTCGGCTTGGATGGAGGCGCGGTCGTCGGCGGAGTTGGTGTCGTTGGAAGCCTGAACGGTCAGCTCACGCACGCGCTGCAGGTTGTCATTGACCTGGTTCAGGGCGCCTTCGGCGGTCTGGGCGACGGAGATACCGTCGTTGGCGTTACGCTGCGCCTGGCTGAGGCCGGTGATCTGGCTTGACATGCGGTTGGCGATAGCCTGGCCGGCGGCGTCGTCCTTGGCGCTGTTGATCCGCAGGCCAGAGGAGAGACGCTCCATGGCGGTGGACAAGGAGTTCTGGGACTCCTTGAGGTTCTGCTGGCCGATCATCGCGGTGATGTTGGTATTGATCACGGACATGGTGTGATTCCTTCCCGGTAGTTGAGGGCTCCATTAGCGGGCCCGCTGCGAGTTACCCGAGGCCCAGCGGGCCTGCCACAACGGCGCCGTTGGCCGTTATTTCATTTAACGACCGCCCCGCGCTGAACTTTAGGATTTCATCACTTTTTTTTGGCCAGGTCTGCTTGACATGCCCCATGCCGGAACAGACCTCACTCATGACAGCGCCCCAACCGCAAGGGCAGGGGCGCTGAACAAACAGGCTCGAGCAGGACAAGCGGAGCTGCAGGGTCATCCGCGACCGAGCTGGGCATCCAAGGAGGCGAACTGCTGCGTGAGATAGCTGCTGGTCTGGTTCATGTTAGCGATCATGGCATCAAGCTGGCCAAACTGGGCGCGGTAGCGCTCGACGGTGCGCTCCACACTCGCTTCCATGCGGGTATAGCGACGGCTTAGGCTCTCCACCTGGCTCTCCGAGCCCTCGATCGCACTGGCGATCAACCCCTCCTCGCCCAGAAAGCGCCCCAGGGTAGCCTCCATGCGTCCAGCCAGCCCGCCCGCCTCGTCGGCACCGGCGAAGAAGCTGGCCAGCTGCTCGGGATCTGCCGCGGCAACCTCGTCGAACGTGTCCTCATCCAGCTCCAGGCGCCCCTCTTCATTAAGCGATACGCCGAACTGCGACATGACAGAGATCTCCCCGCCCGCCACCCTGCCGGTCAGGTCGCGCACCATGTCCGATTCGATGTTGCGCACGGTGCGATCTCCGATCAGCTCGCCGGAGGCACCCTCACCGCCGCCATACGCCGTCATGCGGCCGATGGTGGACTGCAGCTCGTTATAGGAGGAGACCAACGTATTCACGGCCTTCTTGAGCCCGCCGGTATCGCGCGATACCTCCAGGCTGAGCGTCTCTCCGGCGGAGGAGGGATTCAGCTCCAGGGTGACGCCCTCGATGGCGCCCTCCACGGTGTTGGTGGGGCTGGTGATAGTGATGCCGTTGATCCCCAGCTCGGCATCATGGCCCGGGCGCAGGGTGACGGCATCTTCGTTCAGCGGACCGCTATCGAAGGAGAGCCCCACGACGGAGGCCGCGGCACCGGTCTCTCTCGAGCTTAACGCCAGTCGGTAGCCGCTGCCGTCATTGACGATGGAGGCGTCCACGCCGGCCTCTTCATTGGCGTTGATCGCATCGCGCACGTCTTCCAGGCTGCTGCCGGCGGCGATATCGATATTCAGGCTGCTCTTGGCCGCGGCGGTATCATCGAAGTTGCCATCGGCGTCATAGGTGGCGCCGAACTCCAGGGTCAGGGTGGAGGCGCTAGCGAAGAGCTCCTCATCCTGAGTGGCAGCAGACGTGGTCGCCAGCGTACCAGCAGTGGCGGTCCGGTTGACGCTGACCTCGTAGCGCCCCGGACTGGCCTCGGCGCTGGCAGTCGCGCTCAGGCCATCGCCCTGCACCTTGGCGGAGAGCCCCTCGAAGAGAGAGGTATCGTTGAGCGCCGCCACCGCGTCCTGAAACTTGTCCAGACCGGATTGCAGGCGACCGTAGGCAGAGATCTTCGACTCCTCCTGACTTTTCTGAACAATCAACGGCTGCAGCTTCTCGCGCTCGGCAGAGCGCAGCTGATCGAGCAGGCCATTGAGATCCAGGCCGGAACCGATGCCGAGAGATGAGATGCTGGCCATGTAAAAGCCCCTCCGTGAGCGCCTATGAGATGTCTGCCATGAAGTATCGACCGCGACAGGGCAAACTTTAACAAGAAAGGCGCCCCACCGACGCGGTCGAGCAAGCGCGACGGGGTAGAGCCGAAGATCGAGTTCGAGCTTGAGTTCTCTACGCTCTGCATAAACCTCGAACATCTGATGCGGCGCTAAGCGCGCCAGCTGGAGGAAGCCGACAGGGATGGCACGTCGCGCCAGGTCGATGGCGATACGACGGCCGAGTCAACGACGAAGCCCGCGGCGGACGCCGCGGGCTTCTTCCATGAGCCGGCCTCATACTCAGGCCGGCGGCTTGCCTCAGGCCGGCGTGGCCTCGCGAGCCGGCGATGCCGACGCGCTCTCCATGCCCTCCGCGTAGCGCTGGCTCAGGGTAAAGCCGCCTACCGTCTGGGCGAGGCGGTTGGCCTGCTCCTTCAACTGCTCGGCGGCGGTGGTGGACTCCTCCACCAGGGCGGCGTTCTGCTGGGTCATGCGGTCGAGCTCGGAGACCGCCACGTTGACCTGGCCGATGCCGTCGCTCTGCTCGCCGGTGGCGGCGGTGATCTCGCCCAGCACGTCGGCGACACGAGTCACGCTCGCCACCAGCTCGGTCATGGTCTCGCCGGCCTGGCGCACCTGGCTGGCGCCCTGCTCGGTGCGCTCCGCGGAGGTATCGATCAGCGCCTTGATCTGCTTGGCGGCGTCGGCCGAGCGGCTGGCCAGCTGGCGCACCTCGCCGGCCACCACCGCGAAACCGCGGCCCTGCTCGCCGGCCCGGGCGGCTTCCACCGAGGCGTTGAGCGCCAGCAGGTTGGTCTGGAAGGCGATGCCGTCCATCACGCCGACGATCTCGCTGATCTCACGGGAGGAGTCGGTGATGCCCTGCATGGTGGTCACCACCTGCTCGACGGCCTCGCCGCCGCGCTTGGCCGTACCGGCGGCCGTCTCGGCCAGGCCGTTGGCCTGGCGGGAGGACTCGGCGGTGTGCTCCACGGTGCTGGTGATCTCCTCCATGGAAGCGGAGGTCTGCTGCAGGCTGGAGGCGGCGTTCTCGGTGCGCCGCGACAGATCCTGGCCGCCCTGGGCGATCTCAGTGGCGGCCACGTGCACCGATTCGCTGCTGTCGCGAATGGTCAGCATCACCGTCTCCATGCGCGAGACGAAGCGGTTGAAGGCATTGGCGATCTGCGCCACCTCGTCGCGGCCGTCCTCGGGCAGGCGCTGGGTCAGGTCGCCGCTGCCGCTGGCCACGCTCTCCATGGCGTCGCGCGCCGCCAGCAGCCGGCTAAATACCACCTTCAGCAGCGCCCCTAGCAGCAGCGCCGCCAGCAGGCCGACGACGACAAGAGTAATCGCGGAGGCGCTCACCACGTCGCGCAGCCCGGCGGTAGCCTCGTGCTCGTCGAGCACGACGCCCAGCTCCCAGTCGCTGCCGGCAATGGGCGTCACGGCGAGACGCTTGTCGGCCTCTTCGACGACCACCCGCTGCCAGGCCTCCTCGGTACGGCCCAGCTCCGCGATGAAGGAGGGCACCATCGTCTCGCTCACCCGGGTCAGCGGCTCGAGGATCAGATCGGCATCGGGGTGGGCGATCAGGGTCTCGCCCTGGCTGCTCAGGAAGGCGAAGCTGGCGGGCGTGGGGCGAATCGCGGCGACCTGTTCGACCAGCTGGTCGATCACCACATCGCCGCCGACCACCCCCATCAGCCGACCGTCGCGCTCGACCGGCGTAGCGACGGTGACCACCATGCCGCCGGTGTTGGCATCAACGTAGGGCAGCGAGACGATGGTCTCATCGCGCTCAGTGGCGTCGAGGTACCAGCCGCGCTGGCGCGGGTCGTAGTCGTCAGGCGGGACCCAGCCGTCGGAGGAGACCAGGGTGCCGTCGGGCCTGCCAAAGTAGGCCGACAGGAAGCCGCCGGACTCGGCCAGCTGGACCAGCGCCTGGGCCGTGGCGTCGCCCGTGACCGGATCGCGAGCCGCCTCGACCATGCGGGTGCGGGCGGCGATCCACTCCTCGATCGCCTGAGCATTGCCGCCGGCCACGGCATCGAGCTGCTGGGCGATCTGGAGATCGTTGTGAGATTTGACGGTGAAATAGCTGGCCGCGCTGTTGGCGATCAGCGCCACGGCAATAACGACCAGGGTGGCAAGGAGGATGCGCAGTCTCAGAGAAGTCAGCATGATCACTCTCGTGGAGGGGTTGTTATTGTGCCGGCCCCGGGTGCCAGATGCCGGCGTCCTCCACGCTATCGGCATGGGCCACCAGGACTTGAATATCACGGCAGCGTTAAACGCCCCTCCGTTGGCGCCTAGAGAGTGACTGCCATGCGATATCGACCGCGACAGGCCAACTGGTCACCAGAAAAGACGCCGCACTAATTCGCATCGAGCAGCCGATGCGGCGCTACTCATGCCAGCTGAAGGAAGCCGCCAGGGCGCGGTGCTGACACTGGACGCCCACGAGATTGTGGCCATCGAGAGTGCGCGCACGCTCTACCAGCGCGCCCAGGCGCTGGCCACCTGACGGCCCCATGAACGACAAAGCCCGCGGCGATGTGAATGAACTGCGCCGCGGGCTTTGTGCTTGAAGCCGACCTGCTTCAGGCCGGTTTCAAGCCTCAGGCCCGCTCGGTCTCGAGACCCGATTGAGAGGGCGAGCCGCTAAACCCCGTCGCGTAGCGCTGGCTCAGCGTAAAGCCGCCCACCGTCTGGGCGAGGCGGTTGGCCTGCTCCTTGAGCTGCTCGGCGGCGGTGGTGGACTCCTCCACCAGGGCGGCGTTCTGTTGGGTCATGCGGTCGAGCTCGGAGACCGCCACGTTGACCTGGCCGATGCCGTCGCTCTGCTCGCCGGTGGCGGCGGTGATCTCGCCCAGCACGTCGGCGACACGAGTCACGCTCGCCACCAGCTCGGTCATGGTCTCACCGGCCTGGCGCACCTGGCTGGCGCCCTGCTCGGTGCGCTCCGCGGAGGTATCGATCAGCGCCTTGATCTGCTTGGCGGCGTCGGCCGAGCGGCTGGCCAGCTGGCGCACCTCGCCGGCGACCACCGCGAAACCGCGGCCCTGCTCGCCGGCCCGGGCGGCCTCTACCGAGGCATTGAGCGCCAGCAGGTTGGTCTGGAAAGCGATGCCGTCCATCACGCCGACGATCTCGCTGATCTCCCGGGAGGAGTCGGTGATGCCCTGCATGGTGGTCACCACCTGCTCAACGGCCTCGCCGCCGCGCTTGGCCGTACCGGCGGCCGTCTCGGCCAGGCCGTTGGCCTGGCGAGAGGACTCGGCGGTGTGCTCCACGGTGCTGGTGATCTCCTCCATGGAAGCGGAGGTCTGCTGCAGGCTGGAGGCGGCGTTCTCGGTGCGCCGCGACAGATCCTGGCCGCCCTGGGCGATCTCAGTGGCGGCCACGTGCACCGATTCGCTGCTGTCGCGAATGGTCAGCATCACTGTCTCCATGCGCGAGACGAAGCGGTTGAAGGCATTGGCGATCTGCGCCACCTCGTCGTTGCCGTCCTCGGGCAGGCGCCGGGTCAGATCGCCGCTGCCGCTGGCCACGCTCTCCATGGCATCGCGCGCCGCCAGCAGCCGGCGGAAGGCCATCTTGAGCAGCAGTCCAAGCAGCACCGATGCGGCCAACCCAACCACCACCAGGGTAATCGCCGAGACGCCCATCACGCCGCGCAGCCCGGCGCTGGCCTCGTATTCGTCCAGTGCCACACCAAGTTCCCAATCGGTGCCGGCGATGGGGCTTACGGCGAGCAGCGTGTCGGCCTCGCCGATGACGACCGGCTCCACGGCATGCGCTTCACTCCGCACGTTCTCAATGAGGGTCGGCGTCAGCTGCGCGCCGACCCGCGTCAAGGGTTCGAGGGTCAGGTCGCGGTCGGGATGGGCGATCAGGGTCTCGCCCTGGCTGCTCAGGAAGGCGAAGCTTGACGGTGTGGGGCGAATCGCACCCACCTGCTCGATCAACGCATCGATGGCCACGTCTCCGGCGACGACGCCTTGCAAGCGCCCGTCGCGCTTCACCGGCGTCGAGAAGGTGACCACCACCTTACCGGAATTGGCATCTTCGTAAGGCAGAGAAACGATGGTGCGATCCTGCTGGGCGGCAGCGAGATACCAGCCGCGCTGCCGTGGATCGTAGTCGTCGGACGGAATCCATCCGTCAGAAGAAAGGTGGCTGCCGTCGGCCTGGCCGTAAAAGGCCGTCAAAAAGCCGCCAGACTCGGCCAGCTGGATCAGTGCTTGCATCTGAGCCTCGCCCTGAACCGGCTCACGGGCCGCTTCAACCATGCCGACACGGGCCGCGACCCACTCCTCGATCGCCAAGGCGTTACCCCCGGTGAACGAGTCGAGCTGCTTCGCGTTCTGCTGATCGCCGTGGGATTTCACGGTGAAATAGCTAGCCGCACCGTTAATGATCAGGGCTACGACGATCACCGCCAGGGTGGCTACGAGGATTCGCAGTCTCAGAGAACTCAGCATGGGCACTCTCATGGGTAGGGGAGTTTTTAATGGCCGACCCCGGGTGCCAGGTGCCGACGAACCGACCTATCGGCCTGCGTCGCCAAGACTTGAGCGAGAACAACAAACTCGACGCCACCGAAAAAAGCACAAACGAAGCCTAATAAATCGTGACACCGGGGATTGGAGCCCGCGCCTCAGGCTGGCAACATACTTTCTTGTATACGTGAACGATGCCTTCCCGCTCGTAAAAACGACTGCAACCTGAGTGGTAGCCAGCCTGACGATCCTCGAGCCCCTGACAGCCGCCCTGCGGCGACACCTGCTTTCCCTACGCGGACGCCTGCTACTGGGCGTCGCGGCGGTGTGGGGCCTGCTGTGCGTGATGCTGCTGGCTTTCGGCTGGCAGTCTGGAACCCTGCTGGTCGAGGAGTCCAACCGCGTGCACCTGCGCTACGAGGCGGAGCTGGTGCGCAATGCCATCACTCAGAAGATCGAGCAGCGCCTGGAGGCACTGGAGCGCATGGCCGACCGGCTGCCGCATGCCGCCGCCGGCACCCTGGCCGAGGGCAACCACGAGGCGCTACTCACCCTCTTCGAGGGCCTGGTGCTGGTCGATGCCCAGAACACCGTCGTCGATAACTGGCCAAGACTGGCGGGGCGCAACGGCCTCGACATCAGTCATCGGGCCTACGCCCGCTTCATGCGCCACGTGCAACGCCCCCACGTCAGCGACCCCTTCATCGGCATCGTCTCCGGCAAGCCGATGGTGATGATGCTGGTGCCCCGCCGGGACGCCCAGGGCCGCTACGCCGGTTTCCTCGGCGGGCTGGTGGAAATCGACCGCAGCGAGCTGTTCGAGGACTTCAAGCGCCTGCGCCTCGGCGATGCCGGCCACGTGGTAGTGGCCACAGCCTCGGGCCAGCTGCTCTATCACCCCGGGCAGCGCGATGACCGGCCGGATTCCGCCGCCGCGTTGAACGACCCCGGGATGAATCTCGCCCTGCTGGGCTGGGAGGGCGAGACCCTCGGGGAGACCGGCCAGGGCCACGAGGCCCTCAAGGCCTATCGTCAGATCTGGCCCGCCGACTGGGTGGTGGGTATCTATCTGCCCATGGAGCAGGCCTATGCGCCCCTGGCCAGCGTGATGAAGCGCATCACGCAACGGGCCTGGTGGGCTCTTGGCCTGCTGCTGCCGCTGATGGGCGCGCTGATCTGGCTGACCCTGCGACCGCTGACGCGCCTGGCGCAGCAGATCAAGGAGCTGAGCCTCGGTCGCCGACGCGAGCTGGTGATCCCCACCCGGATGACCGAGCTGCGCCGCGTCGTCGATATCTTCAACGAGCTGGAACAGCAGCGGCTGCAGAGCCTCGGTGACCTTCAGCAGCGCGAGGCCTTCCTGCGGGGGATCCTCGACGCCTCGCCCCAGGGCATGTTCGTGACCGACACTCGCGGACGGCTGACCTTCGTCAACGAGACGCTCAAGGAGCTGCTTAACATCACCCCGCCGATCCGCCTCACGGCCTGGGCGCAGCGCATCCATGAAGCGGATCGCACGCCGATGGTCGAGGCCTGGCGGGCCAGCCTCCTCGAGCACCAGGACGTCGTGCGCCAGTTCCGCTACATCGACGAGCACGGCGAGACGCTGTGGCTCGACGTGCATACCAATGCGATCCACGTGGAGGGCGAATTCATCGGCCTGGTGGGCGCCGTGCGCGACATCACCCAGCGTCAGCATGAGGACGCGCTGCGCCGCTGGGAGGCGGAGCACGACCCGCTGACCGGCCTGCTCAACCGCCGCGGCTTCGAGCGCCGCCTGGAGGAGGCCTTCGCCGCCTGGGAGAAGGCCGACACCCCCTCGGCGCTGCTGCTGTTCGACCTGGATCACTTCAAGCCCATCAACGACGAGGGCGGCCATGCCCTGGGCGACAGCATGCTGCGTCAGGTGGCCGACGCGATGGGGGCCGTGACGCGCAGCAGCGACCACGCCGCCCGCCAGGGTGGCGACGAGTTCGCCATGCTGCTGCCGGGCTGCGAGTGGCCCCGAGCCATGCGCATCGCCGAGGCGCTGCGGGCCCGGATCGAGGCCAACGGCCTCGAGCATCGCGGCAAGACCTGGCGGGTCACCGTCAGCATCGGCGTGAGCACCTTCCAGCGCGGCGACCAGGCCGTGGAGAACGCCGTGCGACGCGCCGATGCCGCGAGCTATCGCGCCAAGGCGCAGGGACGCAACGCCGTGATCAGCGCATGATCCCGTCCCCGCGCCGATCGACAAACAGGCTATTGCCGGCCTGACGCTTGGCCTGCCCCTTGAGCTCGGCGAGGACGTTGGCGATTTCCATCGCGGTCAGTCCCGAGCCGCTCGCCACCGGGTAGGCGGCCATCGAGAGCGTCATCAGCGGCACCGTCACCTCGCAGTGGTCGCGATCACGCCCGGAGAGTCCACCGGCCCGGCGATGCGCCTGGTCATAGAAGGTTGGGATGAAGCGCGCGAAGCGCGCAAGGATCGCCTCGCAGCTCATCCGAGCGCCGTCGGGGTCGAGCACCAGCATGAAGTCGTCGCCGCCCACGTGGCCGACGAACCCCGCCTCGCCGACCGCCTCCTGCAACAGGCGCCCCACCGCCAGGATCACCTGATCCCCCTGGGCATAGCCGTAGGCGTCGTTATAGGCCTTGAAGCGATCCAGGTCGGCATAGACCGCGACAAAGGGCGCGTCGTCGGCCAGCCGCGCCGCCAGGGTGTCGTTTATCGCCTCGTTGCCGGGCAGCCCGGTGAGCGGGTTAGCCTGGCGGGCGCTGCGCACCTGCAGGGCGGTGATCTCGCGCAGCAGGTCGATGACCTGGCCCAGGCCGCGGTAGCGCCCGTCGGCATCGACGATGACGAAGTCGTCCTGGCTTCCCGAGGTCGAGCCGGTGATGTGGCGGCTGAGCGCCTCCAGCGGCATCGACTCCTCGGCGAGGCGCATGCGCCGATCCATCACCGCGTCGATGGGCCGCCTTGCGTGCAGGGAGTGGCTGAAGGGATTGGTGAACAGCGACAGGAAGGCGTGCTGGCGCACCAGCCCCACCGGTCGCTGCTCGGCGTCCAGCACGACCAGGCAGCGCAGCTCGGGGTCGTCGCGAAAGCGCGCCACCACCTCGGGCACCGGCGTGCCCTGGGCCACCGGCGCCAGGTGGCGGCAGAGCATCGCGGCGCTGGCGCCGAAGGAGCCCGACACCGCCGCGGGCGTCGGCGCGGGCTGCTCGAGCCGGCGCGGCGGCTCGCGGGAAGGCCGCGCGAAGTGGTAGCCCTGCATCAGCGCGCAGTTCATGCCCCGCAGGCAGCGCTGCTCGCCGGGGGTCTCGATGCCTTCGGCGATGACCCGGCAGCCCAGGCTGCGCGACACCTCGAGCAGCGAGTGCAGGAACTGCGCCTTGCCGGGGTCGCGGTCGACCTCCTGGACGAAGTGGCGATCCACCTTGACGAAATCGGGGCGCAGCTCGGCCCAGTGGCGCAGGCTGGAGTAGCCGGCCCCCAGGTCGTCCAGCGCCACCTGGAAGCCCATGCGCCGATAGTGATCCACGGCCTGGCGCATCAGTGCGTAGTCGTGGATCGGCAGATGCTCGGTGAGCTCGATCACCACCCGCTCCGGCGACAGCCCGACGCCGGCGAGGAAAGCGCGGGTCAGCCCCTCGCGGAAATCCTCCTCGAGCAACGAGGTCGGCATGACGTTGAGGAACAGGCGCCCCGGCAGGTCCAGGGCAGCAAAGGCCTCGATGGCCAGGCGCCGACACAGCAGGTCGAGCTCCACCAGGCGGCCCGTCAGCCGGGCCGTGTCGAACAGCGTTACCGGCGAATGCAGCGGCGAGTCGGATGGCCCGCGCGACAGCGCCTCGTAGCCGAAGATGCCCTGGCAGCCGGCATCGACGATCGGCTGGAAGAGCGGCGTGATGGCCTCCTCGCGCAGGATGCGGTCGAGCTCCCAGGCCTCGCGATCGATCATCGCATCGGCGGCGCTGCCCGGGGCGGCGATATCGTGCATCGTGTTCTCTCCCATCAGGCCGTCTGCGCCGTCGGGGCCCGGACGGCACGCGCCTCACGCGCATCGCTCGCCGGTTGGGTATGCTCGGACGTCGACCCGGCGTCCGGGGCGGTCTCGTCATCGTCCGAAGTCGCCAGCACCGGCAGGCAGAAGCGCGCGGTGAAGGCCCGCATCTGCTCGGCCTCGTCCTCCAGGGCCAGCGCGGTGCGCTGGGCGTCGGCCACTCTCTCGCCATTACGCTGAGTGACGGTGCCCATCTGGTGCAGCGCCTGATTGATCTGGTCGAGCCCGCGGTGCTGCTCGGTGGCGGCGTGGGCGATCCCGCCGATGCGCTCGCCGAGGCCGTGTATGGCGGTGACGATGGCCTCCATCTCCTCGCCGGCCCGGCGCGACAGCCCGTCGCCCCGCGCGATGCTGGCCCAGGAGGCCTCGGTGAGCGCGCGAATCTCGCTGGCCGACTGGGCACTGCGCGAGGCGAGCTGGCGCACCTCGCTTGCCACCACCGCGAAGCCTCGGCCGTGCTCGCCGGCCCGAGCGGCCTCCACCGAGGCGTTGAGCGCCAGCAGGTTGGTCTGGAAGGCGATGTCGTCGATCAGGCCGACGATCTCGCCGATGCGGGTCGAGCGCTCGCGGATCTCGCCCATGGTCTCGATGAAGGCGCTCATCCCCTCGCTGCCTCGGTGGGCCCGATCGGTGGCGAGCTCGGCCAGCTCGTTGGCCTCGCGGACGTGACCCGCGGTATCGGCGATCGAGGCGGTCATCTCGTCCAGGCTGGCGGCGGTCTGCTCCAGCGACGCCGCCTGCTGCTGGGTGCGCGCCGAGAGCTCCTGGTTGCCCTCGTTCAGGCGCCCTGCCGTCTCCAGCACCGCACCGCCGCCGTCGCGGATGCGTTCGACGGTCTGTGCCAGGGCCCGGCGCATGCCGTCGAGCTCGGCGTATAGCTGGCCGATCTCGTTGCTGCCTCGCGCCTCCACCGGTGTCGAGAGGTCGCCGTCGGCGATGCGCCGGAAGTGCCCGGTGATGCGTGACAGCGGGCGGATAACGTTGGCCCGCACGCCCCAGACCACCACCAGCACCAGCGCCAGCGCGCTCGCCAGGGCGGCGGCCAGGGCCAGGTTGAGCCAGCTTGCCATGGCGGTGAAGCGCGCGGCCTGGGCGTCACCGCGTGCGACCGAGGCGGCGAAGAAGGCATCGGCGCCGTCCATGAAGGCCTGGCTCATCTGGGCCACCCGGGACTTGCCGGCGTCGTAGCCCTTAAGATCCTCTTCCTCCAGCAGCATCAGCTGCAGCGAGAGCCCCGTGCCGAGTAGGGAGTGGAAGCGCGAAGCCAGCGCTTCGACGGCTTCCTCGCCGGCCGCCGTTGTGGCCGCCGTTGTGGCTGCCTCTGTCGTTGGCAGTGCCTGGAAGCGTTCGAAGGCCGTCTTGGCCGCGTCCATGTCGGCACGTGCCTGGTCGATGACAGGCCCCGGACGATCGAAGGAGGGCGCCCTCAGCAGGTGAGCGGCGCGCTCCATGGCAACCTGGGCCCTCAGGGTGGCGATATAGGCCTGGTGGAGGGCCCTGGACTGCTGCCCCTGGCGCTCGCGGAGGTCGACGAAGGCGGTGCGGCCGTGATGATTGGCGTAGAGGCCGAGCGCGCCCGTGCCAAGGATGATCGCGCCGAAGGCGATCAGCACCAGGCTCCAGCTGAGCCGGATGGTCAGTCGATCGAGAAGTCGCATCGGGGGTCCTGTCGCTGGGAATCGGGCGGCCGGCAAGCGGCCTGATTCGCGTTATATCAGCGATTTATGACATTCCGATGGCGACAGGCCTGTGCCCTCGACGGCGCGGGCGCTCAGGCCGGGGCGCCGTCGCGGACGAGGTAGCGCTCGGCGAAGGTCGCGGCATCCGCCGGACGGCCGGTGAGAAACCCCTGGATCAGGTTGACGTGATAGCGGGAGAGCGCCTGCAGCTGCTCATCGGTCTCCACGCCCTCGGCCACGACCCGCAGGCCGAGCTCCTTGGCCAGGCCCGTCACCGCGGCGACGATGGCCGAGCTGCCGCGGCTCTCGCCGAGCTTCTGGATGAAGCTGCGGTCGATCTTGAGGGTGGTCACCGGCAGGTCCTGCAGGTAGCTCAGCGAGGAGTAGCCGGTGCCGAAGTCATCGATGGCGATGCGACAGCCGAGATCGCGCAGCGCCTGCAGGGTGTGGATCGCCTCCTGCTGCTTGTCGAGCAGGATGCTCTCGGTGAGCTCGAAGCCGATCTGCCCCGCCGGCAGGTCATAGGCGGCGTAGAGTTCGCGCACTTGGGCGACCAGGTCGCTCTGCCAGAACTGGCGCGCCGACAGGTTGACGGCGACGCGGGGGGGCGCGAGACCGGCGTCCAGCCAGTCACGCTGCTGGGCGGCCACCAGGTGCATCAGCCGCTCGCCGAGTGGCAGGATCAGCCCCGAGCGTTCGGCCAGGGGGATGAAGTCGCCGGGAGAGACATGGCCGAGGGTCGGATGATGCCAGCGCAGCAGCGCCTCGGCGCCGTGCACTTCGCCGCTATCGCGATCGAAGAGCGGCTGATAGTGCACGCCCAGCCCCTCGCCGGTCTCGGCGGTATCGCGCAGCGCGGTCTCCAGCTCCAGCCGCCCACGATCCTGGCGGTGCATGTCGGCGCGAAACAGCCGGTAGGTATTGCGGCCCTCCTGCTTGGCGCGGTACATGGCGGCATCGGCCTGGCGCACCAGCATCTCGACCTCTGCACCGTCGTCCGGGAAGAGACTGATGCCCAGGCTGCAGCCGACCCGGAACACTTGGCCACCCACCTCGAAGGGCGAGCTCACCGATTCGACGAGCCGGCGCGCCACGCGCGTGACCTCCTCGACCTCGCGAATCTCGTTGAGCAGCACGATGAATTCGTCACCGCCCTGGCGGGCCAGGGTGTCGTCCTCGCGCAGCTGGGCGCGCAGCCGCTGGGAGACCTTGAGCAGCAGCTCGTCGCCCACCGCGTGGCCCAGGGCATCATTGACCTGCTTGAAGTGATCCAGGTCGAGGAAGATCACGGCCAAGCGCTGCTGCTGGCGGCGGGCATGGCGGATCGCCAGCTCCAGGCGATCCTCCAGCAGGCGTCGGTTGGGCAGCCGGGTCAGAGGGTCGTAGTAGGCCAGGCGGCGCACCTGCTCCTCATTCTCGCGAACGTGGGTAATATCGCTGAACAGCGCCGCGTAATTGCTGACCTCGCCCTGATCGTTGCGGATGGCGGTAATGGTCAACAGCTCCAGATAGAGCTGACCGCTCTTGCGTCGGTTCCAGATCTCGCCGCGCCAGTAGCCGTGCTCCTGCAGGGCCTGCCACATGCCCTGATAGAAGTCGGCACCGTGGCGCCCCGAGGAGAGCAGCGCCGGCGTGCGTCCCGCCGCCTCCTCCAGGCTGTAGCCGGTCAGGTGCGTGAAGGCCGGATTGACGAACTCGATGCGCGTCTGGGCATCGGTGATGATGATGCCTTCCAGGGAAGACTCGATGACCCGCTCGGCCAGCTGCAGGTTACGGCGCGACTGGCCCAGGGCCTGATCGCGCTGCTCCAGCGCCTCGCGCAGATCCTCCAGATAGAGATGCTCGGCGCCGGCCAGCAGGTCCTGAAACCCCAGCAGGCCGACGACGTTGCCCTCCCCGTCGATCACACCCAGATGGCGCACCCGCTGATCGATCAACATGTCCCGAGCATGGATCAGCGCCTCATCGAGGCCTATCGTCAGCAGCGGCCGGCTGGCGAGTTCGCCGATGGCGGTGGCGCCCGGGTGGCGGGCCACGAATTTCACCAGGTCGCGCTCGGTGAGAATGCCGAGCTCCTCGCCGCTACACATCACCACGGCGGCGTTGCAACCCTCTCGGCGCATGCGCCTCGCGGCATCGTTCAACGACAGCTCGCCCTGCAGCAGCAGAGGCTGAAGGCGCATCGCACCGCCTACCTCGCGCAAACGCAGGTAGGGCTCCAGGCCCTGGTTCAGGGCCATGTCGGTCTGGGAGATAATGCCCCTGGGGCTGCCGGCATCGTCGACCACCAGCAGATGGCGGCGCTGCTCGGTACGGAAACGCACGGCGGCCTCTCCCACCGGCGTCGCCTGATCGATCGTGGCCACGGGATGGCTCATCACGCGCTCGATGGGCAGTCTCAGGGCCTCGGGACGGGTGAAGTCAACGGACAGGCTGTCGTGTTCTGTCCAGATACCGATCGCCTGCTCGTCCCGCACCACCAGCATCGCGCTGACACGCCGCTCGGCCATGCGGGCCGCGGCCTCACACAGCGGCGTCTCCGGCGGGCAGGTCAGAAGGCCGGTATTCATAATGCGCTCGACAGGGAGCTCTTGCGTCATGGTGTCTCGCTTTGAGAAGGCCCAATCGCAGGACGGATTGATCTATATCAAGAAAACACGATGCACTCTATGCGGACTGGCCGGCCGAGTGAACCATAAGAGCTGCCACTCTCTTGATGCAGATCAATGAAGTCGCGACCAGCGTCCGCGGCTGCCCCCGCGTCCGACCGGAGGGAGGCCACGTGGATGGGCCGGGGTTCCGGCCCAACGATCACACCTGCATGTTCATGATGTCCTTGTAGGCCGTGACCAGGCGATTGCGCACCTGGATGCCCATCTCGGTGGCCACGCTCGCCTTCTGCATGTCGACCATGACGTCATTGAGCTCCACGCCGGGCGTGCCGGCCTGGAAGGCCTCGGCCTGGGCGCCGGCCTCGAGCTTCAGCTCGTTGATGCGGTGGATGGCCGACTGCAGCTCGCCGGAGAAGCCGCCACCGCCCACCTGGGTATCGACCCGCTGGCCGCTGGAGGGCTGCGACGCCGCCTGGCTGGACAACGACTGCATCTGGGAGAGGATCGATTCAATCGCGGGCGCGCTCATCACAACCACCTTGACCTGTAGGACACGGGAATAGGACAGGCAGACTACCAGCCCGAGCCGCGCGGCCAAGCAGCCAAATGCCTCATAAAAACGGGGCTTTTCTGGCCTTTAGGGTGACAGCGGGGGCGGATAATGGCCGCCATCAGAGCTCCGCCCACTCCAGGGGCGGCAAACCGCGATGGACGGACAGCACTCGATGTCTTCTGCCTTGACGAACTTCGCTCACGCCTCCCGCCACGCCGGGAGGCCCATATGAGCAGTGGCGCCTCAGCCACCGAACGCCAGCCCTCACAAGGCTCGGCGGGACTCACGCGCTTGAAAGATCAGCTGCGCGGCAATCCTTTGGTTTTCCTGCTGGTCGCGGGCGCCGCCTCGATCGCGATCATCGCCGCGCTGCTGATGTGGGCCCAAAGCCCCGACTACCGCGTGCTCTACAGCAACCTGAGCCAGGCGGACGGCGGCAGCATCATCAACGAGCTGGATACCCGCGGCGTGCCCTATCGTTTCAGTCAGGGCGGCCAGGCACTGCTGGTGCCCGCCAACCGGGTGCATACGCTGCGCCTGCAGCTGGCCGAGCAGGGCCTGCCCGAGGGTGGCAACGTCGGCTTCGAGCTGATGGAGAACCAGGCCTTCGGTATCAGCCAGTTCGCCGAGCAGATCAACTACCAGCGCGGCCTGGAGGGTGAGCTGTCGCGCTCCATGGAATCGCTGGGACCGGTCAATGCCGCCCGCGTGCATCTCGCCCTGGCCAAGGATTCGGTGTTCGTGCGCGACCGCGAGCCGGCCAAGGCCTCGGTAGTACTCTCTCTGCATGCCGGTCGCGTACTCGGCGAGGGGCAGATCAACTCCATCGTGCACATGGTCTCCAGCAGCGTGCCGGACCTGGCCGCCGATGCGGTGACCGTGGTCGACCAGGATGGCCGCCTGCTGACCGCCCCAGAGAGCAACGGCCTGGGGCTGGACGGCACCCAGCTGGACTACGTCGCCGAGGTGGAGCGCTCCTACCAGCGGCGCATCGAATCCATCCTGGCGCCGATTCTGGGCAGCAAAAACGTCAAGGCTCAGGTGACTGCCCAGGTGGACTTCTCCCGCAGGGAAGAGACCTCGGAGCGCTACGCGCCCAACCAGCCGCCCAACGAGGCCGCCGTGCGCAGCCGCCAGAGCAGCATCAACTATAGTGGCAGCGACGACCTGGCCGGCGGCATCCCCGGCGCCTTGAGCAACACGCCGCCCGGCGCCGCGCCCTCCCCGGTGGCGAATCCGCCCGAAGGGGAAGAGGACGGCGAGGGCGAGCAGGCCGGCGAGGACACCCCCCAGGCGACGAGCAACCTCAACCGCGATGACGTGATCAACTACGAGGTCGATCGGCGCATCGCCCATGTTCAGCACCGCAGTGGACAGGTGGAGCGGCTGTCGGCCGCCGTCGTGGTCAACTATCGCCCGACGCCGGACGAGCAGGGCGTGATGCAGCCGACTCCGCTCAGCGAAGCCGAGATCGAGCAGATCGAGCGCCTGGTGCGCCAGGCCATGGGGTTCTCCCAGGCACGCGGCGACGAGATCGCCGTGGTCAACAGCCCCTTCACGCAGTCGGGTCCGGAGATCGAGCCCCTCGAGTGGTGGCAGCAGCCCGATGTCCAGCAGCTGGCCCTCAATCTGGGACGCTACCTGCTGGTGGGCCTGGCGATCCTGCTGCTGTACCTGCTGATTCTGCGGCCGCTGATCAAGCGCGCGACCCAGGCCCCGCAGCCGGCCACGCAGCCCGCTCCCACCTTCCAGACCAGGGTCGGCGGAGAAGACGAGCAGAGCGCGCCCGCCGACGGCCGGGAAGACGAGACCACCTACGACAAGCCGCGACGCGCGCGCAAGGCCTCGGGTTACGAGGACAACCTCAAGGACCTGCGCGAGATGGCCGAAGAGGATCCGCGCATGGTGGCGATGATCGTTCGCAGCTGGATGAACAAGCATGAGTAAGCCACAAGAGATGAGCAGCGCGCGTCGCAGCGCGATCCTGCTGCTGGCCCTGGACGAGGACAGCGCGGCCGAGGTGTTCAAGTATCTCGCTCCCGGCGAGATCCAGCAGATCAGCACGGAGATGGCCCACCTGGATCAGGTCTCCCATGACGAGATGCGCCAGGTGCTGCAGGAATTCCACAACGAGACCGAAGAGTTCATCGCGCTCAATCTCAACTCCAGCGAGCACATCCGCTCGGTGTTGACCAAGGCGCTGGGCAGCGACCGCGCCTCCAGCCTGATCGAGGACGTGCTGGAAACCAGCGGCTCGGGTACCGGTATCGATGCCCTGAACCTGATGGAAGCCTCGATGGTGGCGGAGCTGATCCGCGACGAACACCCGCAGATCATCGCCACCGTGCTGATCCATCTGGATCGCCACCAGGCGGCGGACGTGATGGCGCTGTTCGACGACAAGCTGCGCAACGACGTGGTGCTGCGCATCGCGACCTTCAGCGGCGTGCAGCCCGCCGCCCTGCAGGAGCTCACCGAGGTGCTGACCAACATGCTCGACGGCCAGAACCTCAAGCGCAGCAAGATGGGCGGTGCCCGCACCGCGGCGGAGATCCTCAACCTGATGAACTCCAACCAGGAAGAGGCCGCCATCGAGACGGTGCGCTCCCACAGCGAGGACCTGGCGCAGAAGATCATCGACGAGATGTTCCTGTTCGAGAACCTCATCGATCTGGACGACCGCAGCATCCAGATGATCCTCAAGGAGATCGACACCAACTCGCTGGTGGTGGCTCTCAAGGGGGCGCCGGAGACGCTCATGGACAAGTTCATGCGCAACATGTCCCAGCGCGCCGCCGATCTGATGCGCGAGGACATGGAGGCCCGCGGCCCGATCCGCGTCTCCCAGGTGGAGACCGAGCAGAAGGCCATCCTGCAGGTGGTGCGACGCCTCGCCGACGGCGGCGAGATCGTGCTGAGCGGCGGAGACGACACCTATGTCTGAGCCCGGTTCAGCGGACCGGGACGACGGCCGCTCCCCCTGGCGCCGCTGGCAGATGGGCGAGCTGCAGGCCCCGCCGAGCCATGCGCAGCGCCCTGACGAGGCCCAGCGCCCTCAGGAGTCGCAGCGCTCGGCCGAGCGGCGCGACGCCGTGCGCCGCCAGGCCGAGCTCGAGGCGTTGCGCGAGCGGATCCGCCGCGAGGCCCATGAGGAGGGCCTCGCGGCCGGCCGCGAACAGGGCCATGCCGAAGGTCTGGCTCAGGGTCTCGAGGAGGGACGCCGGCAGGCGAAGGACGAGATGGACGCGCGGCTCGCCGAGACGCTCATCCCCCTCACCGAGCTCGCCGGCGCCTTCGGCGAGGCACTCGAGACCCTCGACGAGCGCGTCGCCGAGGATCTGGTCGACCTGGCACTGGCCACCGGGCACCAGCTCGCCGGCGAGGCCCTCAAGGCAAGGCCCCGCCAGGTGCTGGAACTGGTGCGTGCGCTGCTGCACACCGAGCCGCCGCTGGTCGGCCAGCAGCGGCTCTGGCTGCACCCGCTCGACCATAAGCTGGTACAGACGCACCTGGGCGACGAGCTCTCGGCCGCCGGCTGGACGCTGCAGCCGGACGACCAGTTGAGCCGCGGCGGCTGTCGAGTCACCAGCGCCAACGGCGAACTCGATGCCACCTGGGAGAGCCGCTGGCAGGCCGTGAAGGCGCAGGTCCGCCACCGGGGCCCCACCACCCCTCGATCGGAGGATGATCAGTAGTGGCCGAGACGCTGTCCACCAATTCGCACCAGGCTCACTGGCAGCGCGCCCTGCGCGGCGTGCGCGGTCGTGTGGAACCGCTGCCGCCCTGCCGCACCAGCGGCCGGGTGGTGCGGGCCACGGGCCTGGTGATCGAGGTGGTCGGCCTTCAAGTGGCGCTGGGCAACGCCTGTCGCATCGAGCTCCCGGCCGGGCACAGCGGGCAGGAACGCTTCGCCGAGGCTGAGGTGGTGGGATTCTCCGGCGATCGGCTCTACCTGATGCCGCTGGCCGAGATCAGCGGCCTGATGCCGGGTGCCCGGGTCTTCGCGCTGACCGACGGCGCGAATGACAGCGCGCGACGCTTCCCCCTCGGCGAGGCTCTGTTGGGTCGCGTGGTCGACGGCAACGGCGTCCCCCTGGACGGCCTGGCGCCGCTGGCCGATGCGCCGCGCGCCCCGCTCTCCACGCCGCCGCTGAACCCCCTGGCGCGCGCCCCCATCGAGGAGCAGATCGACGTCGGCATCCGCGCCATCAACGCCCTGCTGAGCGTCGGCCGCGGCCAGCGCATGGGGCTGTTCGCCGGCTCCGGGGTCGGCAAGTCGGTGCTGCTCGGCATGATGGCGCGCTACACCCGCGCCGACGTGATCGTGGTCGGCCTGATCGGCGAGCGGGGGCGCGAGGTTCAGGACTTCATCGACAATATCCTCGGCGAGGAGGGGCTGCGCCGCTCCGTGGTGGTAGCGGCGCCCGCCGACACCTCGCCGCTACAGCGCCTGCAGGGCGCCTCCTACGCCACGCGGCTGGCCGAGGGTTTTCGCGACCAGGGACGCAACGTGCTGCTGATCATGGACTCCCTGACCCGCTACGCCATGGCCCAGCGCGAGATCGCCCTGGCCGTCGGCGAGCCGCCGGCGACCAAGGGCTACCCGCCCTCGGTCTTCGCCAAACTGCCGAACCTGGTCGAACGCGCCGGCAACGCCGAACGCGGCGGCGGCTCGATCACCGCCTTCTATACCGTGCTCACCGAGGGCGACGACCAGCAGGACCCCATCGCCGACTCGGCGCGCGCCATCCTCGACGGCCACATCGTGCTGTCGCGGACCCTGGCCGAGGCGGGCCACTATCCGGCAATCGATATCGAGGCCTCCATCAGCCGCGTGATGACCGCCGTCGTCGATGCCGGGCAACAGCGCCAGGCCCAGCAGTTCAAGGGACTCTTCTCGCGCTATCAGCGCAACCGCGACCTGATCAGCGTCGGCGCCTATCACCCGGGCAATGATCCGCAGCTCGACGAGGCCGTACGGCGCTACCCGCAGCTCGAGGGTTTCCTGCAGCAGCGCATCGAGGAAAACAGCAGCATGGACGACGCCCGCCAGGCCCTGGCCGGCGTCCTCGGAGGACCGTCATGAGCCGCGATCGCACCTCGCTCGACACCCTCGTCGAGCTCGCCCGAGAGGCCCGGGACCAGGCCGGGCAGACCCTGGCCGGTGAACAGCGCACCTCGAGCCAGGTCAGCCAGCAGCTGGATTCGCTGCACCGCTACCGCCAGGAGTATGCCGAGAAGCTGAACGCGGCCGTGCGCGACGGCATCGATCCGGCCACCATGCGCAACTACCAGCAGTTCCTCGCCTCCCTGGACGACGCCCTGGGGCGCGCTCGCCAGGCCCTGGCCGCCCAGCAGCAGCGGGTCGAACGAACTCGCCAGCACTGGCAACAACAACAGCAGCGCCTGTCGTCCTACGACACCCTGGCCGAACGCCGGGAGGCCGTCAGGCGCCGCGATGAACAACGCCGGGAACAGCACGTCAGTGATGACCTGGTCAATAACCGACTGGTCCGCCAGCGCTCGTCGCACTTCGAGCACTGAGCCGACAAGGAGACTGCGATGGATATCCAGCTGCTGGTCAGCGCCCCCGGAAATGGAGCCGGGAAACGCGCCGCCGACGGGGTCGCCAAGGCCCCGGGCAACGAGTTCGCCCGCCATCTGGCCGGCGCGAGCCAGGCCCGACCGAGCGCCAGCCGAGAGACCGCCGAGCCGTCGGCTCAGGCGCCATCCCGGCAGGCCACCTCCTCGCCGCTGGCCGCGACGCGAGGTCAGGGTCAGGATGAGGCGCCTGCCGACGCCGCCACGCCGGGCGATACGCTCAAGGCCCTGCTGGCCAAGGTCTCGGGTTCTGGTTCAGGTTCAGGTTCGGCGGGAGTCACCGGAGAGATGAGCGAGAACGCCGGCCCAGGCGCCCCCGAGGCGCTGGATCAGCGAGCCCAGGCGGTGTCTCAGCAGGGCCAAGCGGCCTTGCCCCACCTCTCGGCCGACGACATCGAGGCCGCCTTGCAGGTCCTGAAGCAGGCCGAGCAGCCATCGCAAGGTACCAATACGACGGGACACGGCGTCTGGGATGCCGTGCAGGAGCGCCTCGCCCTGATCGAACAGGCCGGCCGCCCCGAGGCGGACGACGCCCTCGCGCTGCTGCCCCTGGCCGCCCCCGGGGGTCCGGCCGTCACCAACGCGCCGAGCACCGCGAATGCCACCGGCCAGGCAGTTCGCACCAACCCGCTGCTCGAGGCGATCGCCGCCGACCGCCGCGCGCTTGCCGGCCCGCCTCAGTCGAACGCGGCGGCGCTCTCTGCCAACGCCGAGCGCCCGACCGAGCTTGTCGCCGGCAACGCGCAGACCACGGCGGCGGCCGACGAGGCGCTTCGTTTCTCGGCCGTCAGCGACGCCCTGCTGGCCCAGCGCGGCGAGAGCTCGCGGGCCCCGGGGGGGAGCGAACTGATCGGCCAGGGCGTGGCGAATGCCATGAACGGCACGACAGGAGGCAGCATGCCCGGTGCGACGGCCGGCGCGTCCGCCACGGCCCAGGCCAGCCTGACGGCACCGGTCGCGAGTCCCGCCTGGTCGCAGCAGCTGGGGCAGCAGATGGTGCGCCTCAGCCAGCAGGGCGGCGAGCAGCGCGTCGAGCTCAAGCTCCATCCGGCGGAGCTCGGACCGCTATCGGTCTCGCTGAAGATGGGCGATCACGGCGCCCAGGCGCAGTTCGTCTCCGCCCATGCCCAGGTGCGCCAGGCGCTGGAGCAGGCGATCCCGCAGCTGCGCGAGGCGCTGGCCGAGCAGGGCATCAGCCTGGGCGAAACGTCGGTGGGCGAGCAGCGCCAGGGCGGCACCGAGGGTAACGGCACCTCAGGCCGGCCTGGCGAGATGCTGGCCTCGGGCGCAGACGACGCGGCGGATGCGGGCGCGCCGAGTGCCCTCGACGATCGGGCCGCTCGCGAACAGCCCCTGGACGGCCGCGTCGATCTCTACGCCTGAGCCGCCCCTGACCGAGCACCAAACGCGAAAGATAGGCGCCATCTTCGGGCCTGTTCGGATCATCATGATCCCGTCACTGCCCGCATACTGCGCCGTCAGCGTGGGCAATCTACTGCAATCTAGGAATGAGAATGGCGAAATCCAGCGGCGGCTCCCGCAAGCTTCTGTGGTCGATGATGGTGCTGCTGATCCTGTCGAGCTCGGCGGCGGCAGTGGCGCTCTACATGGTGCTCAGCCAGCCCGAGAACGAGGCGCAGTCGGCGCTAAGCGCCCAGGAGGTGCCCGAACCGCCAGCGCCGATCTTCCTGCCGATCGAGCCCTTCACCGTCAATCTGGCCGACGACCAGTATGGGCCCCGCCTGCTCTATACCGGCCTGTCGCTGAAGCTCGGTGATGAGCAGAGCCAGGCCCTGCTCGAGCAGCACATGCCTCAGGTACGCAGCCGCCTGCTGATGCTGTTCTCCGGCAAGCAGGCCGGCGAGCTGACCTCGCCCGGCGGCAAGCAGCGCCTGGCCGAGCAGGTCATCGCCGCCCTCGAGGCGCCCATGTCAGACAACCAGCCGGAACTGGCCATCGATGACGTGCTCTTCACCGAGTTCATCGTGCAATAGGCTGGGGGGTAGCCAACACACCATGTCCCAAGATGATCTGCTGTCCCAGGATGAGATCGATGCCCTGCTCAAGGGCGTGAGCGGTGATGACGAGCCGGAAGCGACCCAAGGCAGCGGGACAGCACGCGTGCGTCCCTACGACCCGGCCTCCCAGCACCGCATCATCCGCGAGCGCCTGCATGCGCTGGACATCATCAATGAGCGCTTCGCACGGCACTTCCGCATGGGGCTGTTCAACCTGATTCGCCGCAGCGCCGACCTCACCGTGGAATCGGTCCGTTATCAGAGCTATAGCGAGTTCTCGCGCAACGTGCCGGTGCCGACCAACATCAACATGATCGCCATGAAGCCTCTGCGTGGCTCTGCCCTGATCGTGTTCCCCCCAAGCCTGGTATTCATGGTGGTGGACAACCTGTTCGGCGGTGACGGTCGCTTCGTGACCAAGTCCGAAGGTCGCGAGTTCACCAACACCGAACAGCGCATCATCCAGCGCCTGCTGAACCTCGCCATCGACGCCTACAGCGAGTCCTGGAAGTCCGTCTATCCCCTCGAGATCAGCTTCCTGCGCTCGGAAATGCAGTCGAAGTTCGCCAACATCACCAATTCGCCCAACGAGATCGTGGTCAACACCAGCTTCAACCTCGAGGTAGGCAACCTGGCTAGCAGTTTCCAGATCTGCATGCCCTACGCCATGATCGAGCCGCTGCGCGACCTGCTGACCAATCCCCTGAGCGACGGCAGCCAGGACCAGGATGGCACCTGGACCCGGCGCATGGCCGGCGAGATCCGTCACTCCGAGATCGAACTGGTCGCCAACTTCACCGACATCCCGAGTCGCATCGACCACGTCATGGCCCTCAAGGCCGGCGATGTGCTGCCCATGGAGCTTCCCGAGACGGTGACGGCAAGCGTGGACGGCGTACCCGTGATGGAGTGTGAATACGGCAGCCAGAATGAGCAGCATGCCCTGCGCGTGCTGCGCATCTTCGACCATGCCGCCGACCATGCGCCAGCCGACGCCTTCGTGAAAGGCTCCAGGCCGCAACCCAAGGAATCTTCCCATGACTGATCCCAACACCCCCGATCAGAACATCAGCGACGACGACTGGGCCGCCGCCATGTCGGAACAGCACGACGAGGCGCCCGCCGCCGAGGACGACCCCTGGGCGGAGGCGATGGCCGAGCAGGCAGCCGCGGAGCCGGAACCGGAACCAGAACCGCAGGCCGAGGCAACTGCCGCCCCGTCATCCGCCCAATCCGCCGGCAGCAGCGTCTTCCAGCCCCTCGAGGCGAGCCAGGGTACGGCCTCGGGCCGCGACCTGGAAATGATCATGGACATCCCGGTCAAGCTCACCGTGGAGCTCGGCCGCACCAAGCTGACCATCAAGCAGCTGCTGGAGCTCGCCCAGGGCTCGGTGATCGAACTGGATGGCCTGGCCGGTGAGCCCATGGACATCCTGATCAACGGCTATCTGATCGCCCAGGGCGAGGTGGTGGTCGTCGAGGACAAGTACGGCATCCGCATTACTGAGATCATCACCCCCTCCGAACGGGTCCAGAAACTCAACCGATGAGCGAGGGCGCGACCGACACGTCATCCGCCGGCCTGGACGCCGCCGTCAGCGGCGGCGAATCGCTGATCGGCATGGCCACGCTTGGCAAGACTGCCGCCGCCCTGGGGCTGATCCTGGTCATCATCCTGGTGGCCGCCGCCGTACTGCGCCGCTGGGGCCTGCCCCATCAGCGCCATGGCCGCCATCTGCGGGTCGTCGGCAGCACGGCGGTGGGCACCAAGGAGCGCGTGGTGATCGTCGAGGTGGAAGACACCTGGCTGGTGCTCGGCGTCGGCGGCGGCCAGGTCAACAAGCTGCATGACCTGCCGGCCCCGGCCTCCCCTCAGGAATCCACTCCCTCGAAAGGGCCGAGTTTCGCACCGGGTGACGCCTTCGCCACCCGCCTGGCCAAGGCGATCCGGCACAACGCCGGCATCGACCGAGGGGGCAAGGCGTGAGCCATACCGTCTCGAAGCGAATACTGCTGACACTGGCCGTCACGTTGCTGCTGGCCTCACCCGCGATGGCGCTGGCCCAGGAGATCCCCGGCATCGTCAGCCGGCCGATGGAGGATGGTGGCCAGAAGTGGTCGCTGTCGCTGCAGACCCTGCTGCTGCTCAGCTCGCTGGCTTTCCTGCCGGCCGTGCTGCTCATGATGACCTGCTTCACGCGCATCATCATCGTGCTTAGCCTGCTGCGCACCGCCATGGGCACCCAGGCCACGCCGCCCACTCAGGTGCTGCTGGGGCTGGCGCTGTTTCTCACCCTGTTCATCATGTCGCCGGTGCTCGACCAGGTGCACGAACTGGCCTGGGTGCCGCTTTCCAACGACACGATAAGCTTCGATGAGTTTCTCACCCGCGCCCAGGGCCCCTTTCGGGAGTTCATGCTGGCCCAGACCCGCGAGCCCGACCTGGCAATGTTCGCCGGCCTAGCCGATATCGGCGAGCTCCAGGGGCCCGAGGACGTGCCGATGCGCATCCTGGTGCCCTCCTTCGTCACCAGCGAGTTGAAGACCGCCTTCCAGATCGGCTTCACTATCTTCATCCCCTTTTTGATCATCGACCTGGTGGTGGCGAGCGTGCTGATGTCGCTGGGCATGATGATGGTGCCGCCGATCACCATCTCGCTACCGTTCAAGCTGATGCTGTTCGTGCTGGTAGATGGCTGGCAGCTGATCATCGGCTCGCTGGCCGAGAGCTTCTATCTGTGAATCCATGTGCCGGTATTTCAGGTTCCCCGATGCCACGCGGCACGAACGCACTGACGAGGAGACCAGGATGACACCGGAAGAGGTGATGAACATCGCCTACCAAGGGATGCGCGTTACGCTGCTGCTGGCCGGCCCCTTGCTACTCACCGCCCTGACCACCGGCCTTCTGGTCAGCCTGTTCCAGGCCGCCACCCAGATCAACGAGATGACCCTGTCGTTCATCCCCAAGATCCTCGCCGTGTTCGCGGTGCTGGTACTGGCCGGTCCATGGCTGCTGACCCTGATCATGAACTTCACCCGCGAGCTGTTCGGCAACATACCCGCGATGATCTCGTGACCCCACATGATCTTGTGACCCCAGATGTTCTTGTAAAGAGAAGCGCACGCTGATGGTGGAGGTCACCTTCGCACAGCTGCATGGCTGGATCGTCGCCTTCCTGTGGCCCTTCGCGCGCATCACGGCGCTGATGCTCAGTGCCCCGCTATGGGGTCACTCCAGCGTCCCGCGCCGGGCCAAGCTGGGCCTGGCCGGCACCGTGGCGGTAGTGATCGCCCCGGTGCTGCCGCCGATGCCCGAGGTGCCGCTATTCTCCTGGGCAGGGTTCGGCATCCTCGTCGAGCAGCTGCTGATCGGTGCCGCCATCGGGCTCACGGTCAAGGTAATGCTCAGCGTGGTGCAAGCCTCGGGTGACTTCATTGGCCTGCAGATGGGCCTGGCCTTCGCCACCTTCTTCGACCCCTCCAGCGGCACCAACATGGTGGTGCTGTCACGCATCCTATACATGATCACGCTGCTGATATTCCTGGCCTTCAACGGCCACCTGATGGTGCTGCAGATCCTGATCGCCAGCTTCGAGACCCTGCCAATCGGTATCGGCCGCTTCAACCCTGAGGCCTTCATCATGCTGGCCCGCTATGGCGGCACCATCTATACCGCCGGCCTGCTGCTGGCCCTGCCGCTGGTGGCCTCACTGCTGATCATCAACCTGTCGCTCGGCATCCTCAACCGCTCGGCGCCGCAGCTCACCGTCTTCAACATCGGTTTCCCGACGTCGCTGACGGTCGGCCTGATCCTGCTGATGGTGCTGATGACCGACCTGGCGAGCTTCTTGGAGCGGCTGTTCAGCCAAGGGTTGGCCTTCCTGCAGAACCTGCTGGAGACCATGGCGCCGCTGCCGATCACTGGCTGACAAGAAAACGCCCCGGCCAGGACAGGCAGCGGGGCGGAGGGATCTGGAGGTCGCAGGCCTCGGGGAGCGCTACACCGGTTCTCTCAAAACGATCCGACAACGCTCCCTCTTACAGCGCTCTAAAGGTACTGGAAGAGCGACATGCCCTTCATATCGGCAAACGCCTGCTGAGAGGCCTGCAGGCCCACCTGACGCAGGCTGTACTCACCGATCGCCTCGGAATAATCGAGATCGACCAGGTCCGATAACGTCTGCTCGTAGTTGATCATGCGGTTGCCGCCGACGGAATCGACCACGTCCAGCTCGTTGAGGCGCGCGCCTACAGAGGCGCGGGTAGTCAGAACGTTGTCCAAGCTGTTGTCCAGCTCGCGCATCGAGGTGCTCAGGGTGTTGCGCAGGGCCGCCTTGTCGTTGGCATTCTCGGCTGGACTCTCGAGCACGGCGATAGCGTTCTCGAGGGTCGCGAAGAGATCGGTATTGCCCTGGTCGGCGGGGTTAACCGCGATGGCGTCGCCATCGGCGGGTTCACCCGACAACTCCATGGACAGGCCCTCGAATTCGACGCGCATCGACTCCTCGCCGTCGGCCTGGTAAACGCCATCGGCCACGACGTTGCCGTCGCTGTCCGTCACGCTATAGCGCATGTCACCGGAGGTGTCGTCGAAGTCGATGTCATAGGCCTGAGTGGGCTTGACGCGCTCCTGATCGACGATCTGCGGGCCCTTGAAGGTCATGCTACCGGTGTTGCCGGTATCCACGGTGGCCACGTGGCCGGCGCCGCTGGGCACGCTCTGAAAGATAGCCTGGCCGTTGTCGCTGACCTCCATCAGCCGCGAGGCATCGACGCGCTGCTCGCGATTGTTGCTGTCGCCTACGTACTCGACTCGGCCATCCTTCTTGACGAAGGGCTCGGTACTGTCCTGGTAGCCGCCGAACAGGTGGCGCCCGTTGCCGTCGGTGGCGTTGGCCTGGCCGATCAGCGTTTCGTAGACGCCGCGCAGCTCCGAGGCCACCGACTGACGATCAACGTCACTCAGGGTCTCGCTCGAGGCCTGGACCAGCAGCGTCTTGGCGCTGGTGACCGCATCGCTGACGCTATTGAGCACACTCTCGGTCTGGGACAGGGAGTTGCGCGCACTGACCCGGGCATCGGCATACTGCTGGGTGACCGCCCGGGCCTGGTCGACGCCCACGGCGCGGGAGGCGGCCTGGGGGTCGTCGGAGGGATTGACCACGCGACGGCCGCTGGCGATCTGCTGGCTGACCTTGAGGAAATCGCTCTGCTGGCGATTCATGGACGAGACGCTCTGCTCGAACATGGTGACGCTGCTGATACGCATCTAGGACTCTCCGGAAATCAGTTGCGCAGACCGAGAATGGTGTCGATAACCGTCTTGCCGGTATCGATGACCTTGGCATTCGCCTGGTAGAACTGCTGGTAGCGGATCAGGTTGGCCGCCTCCTCATCCAGGTTCACGCCGGACTCGGACTGCTGCACGGCCTTGAGCTGGTCGGTCAGGCCCTGCTGAGCATCCAGGTTGACCTGCACGATATTGGTGCGATTACCCACATCGCTGACCATGGCGCCGTAGGCGCCGCTCAGGCTGGCCGAGTCGCCCACGATGCTCTCGTCCTGCAGATCCTGCAGGGCCAGGGCATTGCGGTTATCGCCACTGCCAGTGGCGTTGGCATCCAGGGTCAGGGTCTGACCATCCTCGAGCTCTCCCAGGGTCAGGGTGATGCCGTCGACGGTAATTTCATCGCCGGGCTCCATGCCAGTGAAAGGCGCGCCCGTCGCCGCATTACCGGCGTCATCGGTGGCGACAATCTCGAAGCTACCGCCGCCGGTATCCGTGACGGATAGGCTCCAGGGTGCATTGCCGGAAGCAAGGGCCTGGCCTGGCTCCGCCTGATAATCCTTGATCGCATCGGTATCACCGTGCACCAGACTGCCGGCAGCGATCTTGTCCAGATCGGCGATGGCACTCTCCAGATTGCCAGCCGCGCGACGCACCGGCTGCACGTCGAACCGGTCGTTCTGCGCCATGCTGGCGGTATCGTCGAAGGTCAGCGTCACCCCGCCAAAGCTCAGCGTGGCGTCCGTGCCGTTGCCATTCGGATCCTCGAACGAGAGCTCAGAGATATCCAGCTTGCCGCCGCCGTCGAGACGCGTGACGTCGAAATCGGCGGGGCCAGAGGGCGGCGCACTGGTGACGCGAATCCGATAGTCGCTGGTCTTGAGCTGATCGATATTGGCCGTATCGAAGGCCGCACCGACCACCTCTGCGCTGCCATCGTTGCCCTTCGCCGAGAAGGCCCGAGGCTGACCGATGTCGAAGAAGGCGCCGCCGGGCTCTCCATCGAGGTCCACCCCGTTGGCATGCTGCTGATTGAACGCCACGGCCAGCGACACGGCCATCTGGCCGATCTGGTTCTGCGTCTTGTCCAGGGTCTCGGCGCGGAAGTCCATCAGCCCGCCCAGGGTGCCGCCGGTGACGGTGTCCTCATCCAGCGCCACCAGGCTGCCGGCGGAGTCGCGATAGCCCAGCACGGTGCGCTGGGGATCGACAGGGGAGTCCATGGCCTCGAGCTTGAACTGCTGGGTGCCGGCGACCAGGGGCTGACCGTTGGGCAGGCTGACGTTGTAGGTCTTGCCGTCCTGGATGTTGAGGCGCACGTCCATGCGCTCGCTGAGCTCGTTGACCAGCTGATCACGCTGATTGAGCAGCCCGTTGGGCGCCTCGCCGCTGCGCGCCCGGGCCAGGGCGATCTCGCGGTTGAGGCCGGCGAGCTGCTCGGTGGTGTTGTTGATCTGGGTGACTTCGTCGGCGATCTGGCCGTTGATGCCCTGCTGCATGTCCTGCAGGTAGCCGTCGAAGGAGCGGAACTGCGCGCTTAAGCTATCGGCCGAGCCGAGCACGCCCTGTCGGGCCGCCGGATCGGAGGGCGCGCTGGCCAGATCTTCCAGGGAGGAGAAGAAGTTCTGCATCAGCGGCGCCAAGCCGGCCTCGCGATCCGCCAGCAGGCTGTCGATCTGGCCAACCTGGTTGGCGTACGTCTCCAGAGCGCTGGACTTGCTGGTGGCGGCGTTGAGCTGTGCGGCCACGTAGTCGTTGAACTGGCGCTGGATGTCGTTGACCTGCACCCCCCCGCCACCGGTCGAGGTCTGACCGAGAATCGTCACCTCGCGGTTATAGCCCGGGGTGAAGACGTTGCTGATGTTGTTGCTGGTGGTCGCCAGGGCGTTCTGGGCCGCATTGAGGCCACTCAGTCCGGTGGAGAAGATACTCATGGCGTGGTTTCCTTAGGCCGATAAGAGAGTCATCGGCAGTGCAACGGCAATCTTGAGAGTCGTGTCAGTAGGAGGAACCGAAACCGCTGGCCGAACCGCGACTTGCCAGGGTCGTGTCACCGGCCAGCGGCCCTAGGGTATCCATCACGGCGATCAGCTTGTCGGCATAGGCCGGGTCGGTGGCGTAGCCGCCCTGCTGCAGGGCACGGGCGGCCTGGTCGGCGCTGCCCGCCGCGACCACACCGGCGTAGCGCGGATTGTTGCCGATCAGTCGGGCATAGTCGGTGAAGGCCTCCTCGAAGGAGCCATAGACCCGGAAGCGATCGCGCACGGCCTGGCGCTGGCCGTCGATCACTTCGTGAGTCAGTATCTCGGTGGTCTCGCCCTGCCAGGCACTGCCGGCCTTGATGCCGAACAGGTTGTGGCTGTTGCCGCCACCGGCGGTGGCGATCTCGTGTCGGCCCCAGCCGGTCTCCAGTGCAGCCTGAGCCAGGATCAGCTCGGCCGGCACGCCGGAGGCGCGGCTGGCCGTCCGGGCGGGGGCCTCCAGGCGTTCGAGGAAGTCACGCACGTGGGCCGGTGATTCGCGATCCGCGTCGCGGCCCGAGGTGCGGTCAAGAGTCTCGCTTTCGGCGTTCGTCCCGCTGGCCGCCTGTGCAGTCGTCTGCAGCGCGTCGGTGAAGGAGCTCGGCATCGGCACCTCGTCGTCCGCAACGGGTGTCGTTTCCGGGCGCAACGCGTCCTCGAGGGGACGTGGCGTGCCACGGGGAATACCGGCGATCAGCGCCTCGATCTCGCCATTGCGAGCCTGCGGCGCGCTGGCGCCGCGCCCGTCGAGCTGCTCCATCAGACGGTCTGCCAGGCCCACGCCGCGCTCGGCTATGCCCTGCGACCACTGCTTGTCGAGCAGTTCCTGGAAGAACTCCGTCTGGCGATTGTCGAGCAGCCCCGAAGAGGGCACGGCGTCGCGCATGCTCTTCATCATCATCTGCACGAACAGCGCCTCGAACTGCTTGGCGGCGGCGTCCAACCCCTCACCCGGCGTCTCGCGGGCGCTGTGCTTGAGCCGCTCGAGGCCCTGAACATCGAGGGCGAACTGGCCGCTCATGGTATCTGGCGCGCTCATGCTCATCAGATGATCTCCAGCTCGGCGCGCAGCGATCCCGCGGCCTTGAGCGCCTCGAGGATCGACATCAGGTCATTGGGCGTGGCGCCCAGCGAGTTGAGTGCGTTCACCACCTCGAGCAGATCGGCGCCTTCCACGACCTTGAGGGTGCCGGGCTGCTGTTCGATGCGGATCTCGGTATCTTCGACGATCACCGTCTCGCCGCCGCCGAAGGGGTTGGGCTGGCTCACCCCGACGTCGGTATCGATGACGATGGAGAGATTGCCGTGGGCGACGGCCGCCTGACCCAGTGTGACGTTGCCGTTGAGCACGATGGAGCCGGTGCGCGAGTTGAGCACCACCCGCGCCGGCGCCTCGGTGGGCGTGACCCGTATGTTCTCGACCCGCGCCATGAAGTTGACCCGTGAGTTGGCGTTGCGGGGGCCATCGAGGGCGATGACGCGCCCATTGCGGGCCGCCGCCACCGGCCGGGCGAACTCGGCGTTGATCGCGCTGACCACTCGCTGAGCGGTGCCGAAATCGGCCTCCTTGAGCTCGAGCTCGAGCAGCCCGCCGTTGGCTCCGAGGTCAACGGGCACCTCGCGCTCGACCATGGCGCCGCCGGCGATGCGACCGCTGGCCTGCTGGTTGATCTGCACGCTGGCGCCGCCGGCCTGGGCCCCGGCCCCGCCGATCAGCAGGTTGCCCTGGGCGATGGCGTAGGTATCGCCGTCGGCACCCTTGAGGGGCGTCATCAGTAGGGTGCCGCCGCGCAGGCTGCGCGCATTGCCGACGGAGGAGACCGTCACGTCCATGCGCTGCCCGGGCCGCGAAAACGGCGGCAGGTCGGCGGTGACCATCACCGCCGCCACGTTGCGCAGCTGCATGTTGGTACCCGGCGGCACGGTGATGCCCAACTGCGACAGCATGTTGGAGAGGCTCTGACCGGTAAACGGCGCCTGGGTCGTCTGGTCGCCTGAGTTGTCCAGACCGACCACTAGGCCATAGCCCACCAGCACGTTATCGCGGACGCCACCGAAGTTGGCCAGCTCGCGGATGCGCTCGGCCTGGGCCGGCAGGGCCATCAGCGCGACCGCGACCAGCAGCAGGAGTCTGAGCAGAGTGCTCGCCATTCGTTCAACACGCATCATGCCACCACCTAGAAGGGCGAGACGTTGAGGAAGAAGCGCTGCAGCCAGCCCATGTGCTGCGCCTCGTTGATATAGCCATCGCCGACGTACTCGATCCGCGCGTCGGCGACCGAGGTCGACGGTACGGTGTTCTGGGCGGTGATGGTGCGTGGATTGACCACGCCCGAGAAGCGGATGAATTCGGTGCCCTGGTTGATGGCGATCTGCTTCTCGCCACGCACGCGCAGGTTGCCGTTGTTCATCACCTCGACCACCGAGACGGTGATGGTGCCGGTGAAGGAGTTGTTGGCCTCGGACCCGCCGCCACCGCTGAAGTCACTGTCGCCGGCAATATCGAAGCCGTACTCGGCCAGCGTGTCCAGCGCGTCCGGCAGCTGGGCCAGCTCGAGGCTGGAGGAGCCGCTGCGATCGGCGTTGGACTGACTGTTCTTGCTGGCGCTGACCTCCTCGTCCAGCACGATGGTCAGGATATCGCCCATCATCCGCGGCCGACGATCCTCGAACAGCGGATGATAGCCCCGCTCGGCCTGATAGATGGAGCCGTTGGCACGCGGCGCGGGACGCTCAGCGATTTCGATACGCTCCTGCTCGCCGACCACCGAGGCGTGCGGAATCTGAGCACACCCCCCCAGCACCAGCAGCACCAGGGCGATAACCGCCAGTCGGCCAGCGGCGCTCCTTCCTTGCCTACGTCGCGCGTCATTCATCGGATCCACCATGGCGGCCGCCTCCCTGATTACAGCTGAGCCAGACGCGCCAGCATCTCGTCACTGGTCTTCACGGCCTTGCTGTTGATCTCATAGGCCCGCTGGGTCTGGATCATGCTGACCATCTCTTCCACCACGTTGACGTTGGAGGTCTCGACATAGCCCTGATAGAGGCTGCCGGCGCCGTTCATGCCGGGCATGGACTCGTTACGCGGCCCGGAGGAGGTGGTCTCGGCATAGAGATTGCCGCCCATGCTCTCGAGTCCGGTCGGGTTGACGAAGGTGGAGAGGGTGATCTGGCCCACCTGATTGTCCTGGCTGCTGCCCGGCTCTTTCACGGTCACCACCCCCCCCTCACCCACCGACACCGAGAGGGCATTGGCGGGCAGGATGATCGCCGGCTCCAGCGGATAGCCGTTGGCGGTGACCATCTGGCCGTTCTCGTTGAGCTGAAAGCTGCCGTCACGGGTATAGGCGGTGGAGCCGTCCGGCAGCAGCACCTGGAAGAAACCCTGACCGTTGATGGCGAGATCCCGGGAGTTGCTGGTCTGCTCCAGCCCGCCCTGGGTGTGCAGGCGCTCGGTGGCCACCGGACGCACCCCGGTGCCGACCTGCATGCCCGACGGCAGCCGGTCCTGAATGTTGTTCTGGGCGCCGGGCTGGCGCATGTTCTGATACAGCAGGTCCTCGAACACCGCCCGCGACTGCTTGAAGCCGTTGGTGCTGACGTTGGCCAGGTTGTTGGAGATGACGTCCAGTTTGACCTGCTGGGACTCGAGGCCGGTCTTGGCCGTCCACAGTGACTTGATCATCTAAGCATTCCTCGTGTTCGTAGCAGCTCAGCTCAGGGAGAGCAGACTGTTGGCGCGCTGGGCGTTCTCATCGGCGGTACTGATGACCTTGGTCTGCATCTCGTAGCGGCGGGCCACGTCGATCATCGACACCATGGCATCCACGGCGCTGACGTTGCTGCCCTCCAGAGCGCCGCTGGCCAGGCGCACGGTCTCATCGCCCGGCAGGGCGGCCGGCGCATCGCCCATGGGGCGGAAGAGCCCGTCGTCGCTACGGGTCAGCTGCCCCGCCGGCGGATTGACCAGCTTGAGACGCCCCATCGGCACCAGCGCATCGGGATCCTCTCCCTGACCGATGGTGCTGATGGTGCCGTCCGATCCGATGGAGACCTGGGCGCCCAGCGGCACCTGGATGGGGCCGCCCTCGCCGATCACCGGACGCCCGGCGCTGGTCAGCAGGCCATCGCCGTCCACCTGCAGGTCGCCGCGGCGCGTATAGGCTTCGCCATCGGCAGCCTGCACGGCGAGCCAGCCCGGCCCGTCGATGGCCACGTCCAGGGAGCGACCGGTCTGGTTGATCGTGCCGGTCGTGAGGTCCGCTCCCGGGGTCGAGGCGGCCGCCGATACGCGGGTCGGCAAGACGCCGTCGCCTTGCACCGGCACGGCGCGCATGGCGTGAAGCTGGGCGCGGAAGCCGGCGGTGTCCACGTTGGCGAGGTTGTGGCTGACCACCGCCTGCTGCTCCATGCTCTGCCGGGCGCCACTCATGGCGGTGTAGAGGATGCGATCCATGGCTCGACTCCCGCCTTAGCGACTCAGGTTGATCGAGGCCTGCAGGACCTCGTCCTGGGTCTTGATGGTCTGGGAGTTGGCCTGATAGGCGCGCTGGGTGACGATCATGTCCACCAGCTGCTTGGCCAGATCCACGTTGGAGGTCTCGATGGCGCCGGACTGGATGCTGCCCAACACGCCGGTGCCGGCTTCGCCCAGCAGCTCCTGACCGGAGGCTGCGGTAGAGGCCCAGGCGTTATCGCCGACCGACTGGAGACCCTCCGGGTTGCGGAAGTTGGCCAGGGCGATCTGGCCCGCGGGGCGCGACTGCTCGTTGGTATAATTGCGCATCACGGTACCGTCGTCCTCGATGGTGATGCCGACCAGGGCGCCGGAGGTATAGCCGTCCTGGGTCAGGTCGCTGGCCCGGGAGTTGTTGCCGAACTGAGTGGAACCGGCCAGGTTCATGTCGAAGGTCAGATCCTGCGGCCCTCCGCCCAGGAAGTCGCCGGTGGGGAAGTTGAAGGTCTGGTTGCCGCCAGCGGTCAGCTGGCCGTTGCCGTCGAAGGTCAGCTGCGACTGCTGGGGCATCGAAGCACCGTTCGTTAGCAGCTTGCCATCCATGGCGATACGCGACGTCCAGGTATTGGGCGTATCGTTCATCACCGCCGAGAGGTTGGCTGAATCCGGTTGTGTACCCAAGACGGCTCCGCCCAGATCTTCATAGTCGGTGCCATTAAAGTAAACGTTGCTGCCACTGCTGGCATCGTAATAGACGTCTCGTCCACCATCTTGCTGTTGCGCCCCCTTCTCATAATAGACGGTGACGTTGCGGGGGTTGCCCAGGGAGTCGTAGACGGTGAAGTTGTTGGAATAGTGGTAGTTGACGGTGGTCTCATCGTTGGGCGCCGCACCGCCGGTGTCGAGGGTGCTCTGCCTGCGATCCTCGCCGACGATCTCCCGGGCATCCAGGTTGAGGGTGGTGGACACATCGGTGGTAGCGCTGGCGGGCATCTCCTCGGACGGCACCTGCAGCACCTGGGGCTGGCCGCCGATCTCGACGTTGCCCGCCGCGTTGATGCCGTAGCCCATGATCCGGGCGCCCTGGGCGTTCTGCAGATAGCCGTCCGGGGTCATGGAGAGCTGGCCGTTGCGCGAGTAGACCACCTCGCCGTTCTGCTGAAAACGATAGAAGCCCTGGCCGCTGACCGCCAGGTCGAGCTCGCGCCCGGTCGCCTCGATGTTGCCGGCGCCGAAGTCCTGCAGGACCGCCGACACCTTGGTGCCGAGACCCGTGGAACCGGCGAAGACGTCGGCGAACTGGGCCCCGGCGCTCTTGTAGCCGACCGTCTGGGAGTTGGCGATGTTGTTGCCCAGCACGTCGAGGCTGGAGGAGGCGGCGTTCAGGCCGCTGAGTGCTTGTGAGAAACCCATGTCACTGTCCCTGTAATTAGCTGATTATCGAACGAAAACGGCACGTGATCGCGCGGCCCGTCATCAAAGGATCTGCTTGATATCCGCGAGCCCGACCCGGCCGTAGATGGCGCCCAGGTCGAGTTGAACATCTCCGCCATTGGTGGGCGGCGTGACGCTGCCGACCACGGCGTAGTTGAGAGCATCGACCGAGACCGCCTCGCCGCCCCGGGTGGCCTCGACGCTGACGCTGTAGGCGCCGTCGGCGGCGGTCTGGCCGTCGCTGGTCTGGCCATCCCAGCTGAAGGACTCCACTCCGGCCTTCGCCGACCCCAGGTCGTAGCTGTTCACGACCTCGCCGGACTGGTTGGTGATGGTGACGACGACGCTATCGGCGGGCTCGTCCAGCTCGATGCCGAACGGCGTGGTGGTCACCTTGGCCTCCTCTCCCTCGGCCGCCTCGCCCTGACTCAGCAGCACGCGATCGCCGGGCACCAGTACGCCCTTGCCGATCAGTCCGGTGGCCTGCAGGGTCTGGCCGGCGTCGATCTGGCCGGTGATCGCCGCCATCGACTCGTTGAGCTCCTCGATGCCGCTGACGGTGTTGATCTGCGCCAGCTGGGCGGTCATGTCCTCGTTCTTCATCGGGCTGAGCGGATCCTGGTTCTGCAGCTGCGTCACCAGCATCGTCATGAAGTTGTTGCGCAGCTCGTCCGACTGCTTGGCACTCAGGCTCGCACCGCCTGCGGCTCCGCCGTTCATGGCGTTGATCACGCCGCTATCGATGGAAGTCGCCATCTGTTTATCCCTCGCCCAGGGTGAGTGTCTTGAGCATCAGCTGCTTGTTGGTATTCATCACCTCGACGTTGGCCTGGTAGGAGCGCGAGGCGGAGATCAAGTTGACCATCTCACCCGCCGGATCGACGTTGGGCATGGTCACGTAGCCCGCGTCGTCGGCCAGGGGGTGCCCGGGGCGGTACTCCATGCGCATGGGCGAGGGGTCCTCGACTACCTCGCGCACGCCGACGCCGCCGATGCCGTCGCGCGACTGGGCGCGCGTCTCGAACATCACCTGCTTGGCCCGGTAGGCCTCGCCGTCAGGTCCGGCAACGCTGTCCGCGTTGGCCAGGTTGCTGGCGGTGACGTTCATGCGCTGTGACTGGGCACTCATGGCCGAGCCGGAGATATCGAAGATGGAGAACATCGACATACGGTCGCTCCTGGATTATTCGGGCTGCATGGCCTTCTTGAGGCCCTGGATACGGCTGTTGAGCATCGTCAGCGCCGCCTGATAGCGCACCGAGTTGTCGGCGAACTGGGTGCGCTCGCGGTCCATGTCCACGGTGTTGCCATCCAGGCTCGGCTGGGCGGGTACCCGATAGAGCAGGTCGCGAGAGGCCGACATCGGCCCCTGGCTCTCGAGATGGCGCGAGGAGGTCCTCGATAGCGCCAGCCCGCCATCGCCGCCCTGCTGAACGGCCTTGTTGAGCTCGCTGGCGAAATCCATGTCCCGGGCCTTGTAGCCCGGCGTGTCCGCGTTGGCGATGTTGCTGGCCAGCACCTTCTGGCGCTCCTGGCGCAGCCCCAGGGCCTGCTGGTGGAAGTTCAAAGAGGCTTCGAGCCGATCGATCATCTCGGCGCTCCCCGCAAAAGGTATGAGTCGACGGTGGAGAATAGCCAAGCCCCTGTCATGACAAAGGCTCGAACAGCCCGCATTCGGATAGCCAATTCACGATTTCCGCCGGAAGAGCGACCGCTAGAATCATGGCATCCGCTCACATCATGGCCTCGACATGCTCCGCCACCGCCCATCGCCTCGCCTTACGAGACATGCCGCCTGCCTGCTGGCGGCAATTCTGCTGCCGGCAGGACCAAGCCACGCCGACGAGGGCGCCATGCTGGCGAAGGTGCACGACTTTCTTCTCGAGCGCGCCTCGGGGTCGGGCGACGACGTCAGCGTCGAGGTACACCCGCCTCGAGCCGACCTGCCCACCTGCCCTCGGCCGGACATCTCTCTGACCCGTGCCGCCGACCGGCCGGCCGGTCGCGTCTCGGTAGGCGTACGCTGCGGCAACGACAGCCGGACTCGCTACCTGCAGGCTGAAATCCATATCACCGGGCACTATGTGGAACTGGCACGCGACGTACGAGCCGGCGATTCCATCCGTCCGGAAGACCTGACCGAGGTCACTGGCCGCCTGGATCGCCTGCCCCGCCAGGCCTTGCTCGACCCCGATCGAGCGATCGGCCAGCAGGCCACCCGTCATCTGGCGGCCGGCACCACCCTGCAGCGTCACCACCTGCGCGCTCGCCCGCTGGTCAGGCGGGGACAGCAGGTGGTGATCGAGGCGCGCGGATCAGGCTTTCGCGTGACGAGAAGCGCCGAGGCGCTGGAGCCGGGCGGCCGAGGGGACCGGATACGCGTACGCCTGGTCGATCGCGAGATCCTCGAGGCGAGAGTCGTGGGGGAGGGGCGCACCAGCGTGGACTTTTAAACGGCTTGACCGCACACTCGTCGCCACACCAGCACTGCAAAGCGATACGCCGCGCTAAAGTTAGCGGATCGACGGCCGATACCCTTCATCAACACATCGGTCACGAGGCCTTCACCGTGAAAATCGACAACCATCACTCCCTGCCACGCGCTGGCCAAGCGGAGCCGCGTGACGGGAGCCGCAAGGCTCAAGGCGCCGACAGCGCCCTTCGCCAGGACGCCGGGCCGTCGGCCACGACTCACCTGAGCCAGAGCGCCACAGACGCCGGCCAGGACATCGACACCGCGCGCGTAGAAGAGCTTCGCAAGGCCATTCGCGAGGGCAAACTGGACGTGCGAGCCGAGCGCATCGCCGACGGCCTGATCGCTAGCGTGCGAGACCTGCTGGGGGGAGAGGACGCCAGTCAATGAGCCTATATCGCCTGCTCGAGGAACAACGCTCTCGACTCACGACCCTGATTCAGCTCCTCGAGCACGAACAGGAGCAGCTGTTGGACGGCACGATCGATGGCGCACGGCTCGAGAAGATCGCCCAAGATAAGTTTCGCCTGCTGCTCAGCCTCGAAGAGACCGAAGGAAACCGGGCGAGAGTGCAACGCAAGCTCGGCTACTCCGATGACGCCAGCGGCGCGCGCCAGGCGGCCGAAGAGGCTGGCTGCCTCAAGCAGTGGCAGGCCACTCTCGACATGGCGGCAGACACCGCCCGCCTGAACGAGCGCAATGGCCGCCTGATCGGCCTGCGCATGACGCATAACCAGCAGATGCTGAACTATATCCATCGCATCGCCGAAAAATCCGTCTATGCCCCTGATGGCCGCACCACCACCGGGCAGCGCCGGCTGAACACCTCAGCCTGACGCCCCCCCTCCACGGCAGCCCCTACCTCTCAACGGCAGCCCGCTCAGCCGCCGTTTCTCCTTCACCACGTCAAGGCTCCAGACACTCCCGCGGGTCGAAGCCGCCCTCCAGCCGCTCGACCAGTGCCTCGGCCATCATCGGCGCGCCCAGCAGGTTTCCCTGCACCTGATCGATCCCCTTGCGGCGAGCCGCTGCCAGCTCTTCGTCCGTCTCTATGCCTACCATGATGCTGCCCAGCTGCAGCGCCTTCAGACACTGGGCCAGCGCGCTGATCGCCTGACGCGCGAACGGGCTGCTATCCATCAGGCCGTGCACCAGCTCACGGCCGATCTTCCCCTGAGAGATCGGCAACATCGCCAGGCGTATGAGATCCACGGGGGCACTGCCCAGGTTGTCGACCACCAGCCTTACGCCCATGCGGGAGAGGCGGCGCAGCAGCAAGCTGTGCGTGTCGGCCTGGCGGGAGAGCACCCTTCCATCGATCTCCAGCACCAGCCAGTCAAGCTCGCTGCAGTGCTGACGCAAAAAGCGATCCAGGGGCCGCCCATCGAAGACGCTCTGCTCGAGCAGGCTGGCATCGAGATTGACCGCTATCGTCAGGTCCGACAGCGGCGCACCGACTGCCTGCCAACGCTGACGCTGAAGGACGACCTGCTCGATGACCCAGCGGTCGAGCCTGACCATCTGCCCCATCTCGGCCACCATCGGCAGGAACTCATCGGGCGACACCATTCCCCGCCGGGGATCTCGCCACCGCACCAGGGCCTCGATACCGACGCAGCCGCCGGTGGCCAGATCGAATTGGGGCTGGTAAGCCACGGCGAAGTGGCGATCGGGACTGAGCAAGGCCTCCTGAAGGCGATGCCTCAGCGCCATGCGCTGCGAGAGCATTTTCTTCAGGCGCCGATCGAAGAAGACATGGCCGGCCGGACGAGCCTGATCCAATGCCTGGCCGGCACGATCCATCAGCTGCTCGGAGGAACTGCCATCGTCTGGGTAGAGGGCGATACCGACGGACAGCGTCAGCAGCAGCGGCGGGCGCCCGAGGGTGAAGGGGGCCTCCATGGCCTCGAGACAGCGCAGCGCGGCAGCCTGCAGACTCTCCGGAGAGACCGGATGCTCAATCAGCACCGCCCAGCGATCGCCGCCCAGGTAGGCGACGCTGTCCTCACCGCGCAGGGTCCCCGTCAGTCGACGGCTGATCTGGGCCAACAGGGTCTGCATGATCGGCTCGCCACAGGAGAGGCGCAGCTCATCGGCACGATCCAGCCGAACCAGCATCACGGCCAACTGCTGATCCTGACGATCTGCGCGTTCCATGGCATGACGCAAGCGGTCCTCGAAGACCCATTGACTGGCCAGGCCGGTATGCGGGTCCGAGAAGGGCGGCACCTTATCGGCCTGATCGCCCTGAAGGTCCACGAAGGCCAGCAGCTTGGCTACGCCCCCCGGGGCGCCCTCCGGGATCGTTTCGGCCATCAGCACCATCCTCGACGCATCGAGCCGCTCGCTTGCCAACCAGACGCGCTGCCAGCGGTGGCCAGCGGCGGATACTGCAACTTCGTTCTGCACCGGTGACCAGCAGACCATGCGCACGATGTCGGTCAGGCGCTTGCCGACGAGGTCACCCTCCTCCATGCCGAGCAACTCCAGCAGTCCCGCACTCACCCACAGCACCTCATCCTGGACATCGAGCATGGCCAGGGCCAAGGGTACGTGCTCACTGAGCAGTCGAGACAGCAGGGCCGGCTGCTGCATCAGCGCCACCACTCCTTGCTCTCCCGCTCTGGAAGGTGCCTGTGGCGGTGATCCAGCACCGTCGTGCGACATGGGAAACTCCGAAAGGATAGTGAGCCTCGACGACTCGTAGACTATAGAAGGTAAGGACCACCGTCAGGGCCATTACCACCAAATATCGACCGCGCGCCTCCAGACTTGAGAGACCGAACGGCATCCGGGCTCAAGATGTGCGTCAGACGGTCGATAGAGGATTCAGGAAAAATCGGCAATCAAGAGGCAAGGATGTCGCAGCAACAGGATGGCTATACCCGCGTAGAGAGCCCCAGCGAGATCGAGACGCTGCTGGAGATGCTGACCGAGCCCGGTGGCGCATCGCTGCAGGTGACTACCTCGGGTAGCAAGCCACTCCCCGTTCTGGTCGTGGAACAGCGACCAGGCAACTTGCTGGCACTGGACATCAGCGCCATTCGAGAAATCGCCGGCGAATTGAAGCGCGGACAGGCATTCCGCCTGCTGGGCCAGACCCAGGGCAAGATGCTGAGAAGCCCGTCTCTGATGATGACAGAGTGTCACGAGGCCGAGGGTCGCCTGATATGCACCTGCCCCTACCCCCATCATCTGGAGGTTCTGCAGCGCCGCGCGTCCTTTCGTGCCCGGCTGCGCCTTGGCATGGAGGTGGGCGCCATCCTGCGCGACGACAAGGACGGATCGGCCCAGGGAGATCTGAAAGACCTCTCGCTCGAGGGCTGCCAGCTGGAACTGGCACTATCCGCCGGCGCCCTGCTGGCAAATGCCGATCGCTCGCTTGAGGTGGAGCTTTGCTTTCCCAACGAGACTCGATTCGTGGTTCGCGCCTCACCGCGCCACCAGACAGTGGACACCGAACGTCAGATCATCCTGGCCGGATTTCGCTTCGACGCTATCAGCGGCGATCAGGAGCGCCAGCTCTGGTACTTCGTGCGCGAGATCGAGCGCGAGTCCGCCCGTTACGCCGAGGGCAGTGAGGCGTCGCGCCTCCCGTCACTGCTCTTCCAGACACAGGCCGCCACGCCCCCCACCGTGGGTCGGCGCACCAGTCAAACTTACCCCACCCCCATGGCCAAGCGGCTGGCCCGCATCGCCGGCTATCTGGATGCCCAGCTGCTCGAACTACAGCAGGGCGGAGAAGTAGATCCGGTACAGCTGTCGCGGCACGCCGACCGCTTGTTGACACTCCATGACGAGGATCGCGAGGGACTGCTCTTCGCCACCCGCTGCCTGCAACACGAGCCGCGACTGGTGCGTCACTGTCTCGGCGCGAGCGTTCACCTGCTGGACCTGGCAGGCCTGCCTCCCATTCCTCGAGAACTGAGCAAGGCCATGGTGGCCAGCGCCATGGTGCACGATCTGGGCAAGGCCGAGTGGGACGCCGAACTCTGGCAGGCCCCCCATCCCGATGCGCGCCAACGCCAACAGATGCACGGCCACGTGGAGGAGCTGATGCGCCGCATGGAGCGCTGCCAGTGGCTCTCCGCCAACATCTTCGAATCGGTCGCGCGCAACGTCAACGAGCGCCTGGACGGCAGCGGCTACCCGCGCGGCCTGACTGCCGATGCCCTGCACGAGCTGGCGCGCGCCGCCGCCGTGGTGGACGCCGTCGATGCCATGCGGCGAGACCGCCCGGATCGCCCCGCCTGGCGATTCGACGCCATCTACCGCCACCTGCTGAACCACCCCGACCAGTTCGATCAGCGCTGGGTCAAGCGCTACATCCAACGCTTCGGCCTTACCCCGATCGGTTCGCTGGTTCGCTTCGACGGCGGTCAGCTGGCCTGGATCCAGGCCCTCGACGCACAGGGACATCCCGACCAGGTTCAGCTGACCGATGCCATCGAACCACCCGGTTCGCCACTCGGCGAAACCCTTCGAGGCAGCGCTATTCAGAATCTGGGCGGCATTCAGGAAGAGCTGCCGATCTCGAGCTAAAGTCCTTGTCGGCACAGCCGATATACCGAAATACCTCGTCTGACGGTGGCTGTTCATTGCCATGTTGGCGCCAGCTCTTGTCAGACTATCTGCATAGCAGGGGAGACATATGACGGTCGTTTCAGCATGGAACGAAGCCTGATTCTCCCTCTACGGCCATACACCGAGGCCTTAACGACAGGAGCAAGCAATCCATGAGCGCCATGCGAGGAGCCGCCGCCTACGGACGCGGGGCCAGTGCCTATGCCAAGGTCGGCGTGGAAAGTGCCGTGATGGCCGCAAGCCCCCATCAGCTGATCGTGATGCTGTTCGACGGCGCCCAGGCATCTATCCGCACCGCACGCATCCATCTCGAGGATGGCAACGCCGCCGAGAAGGGCAAGGCGATCTCCAAGGCGCTGGATATCGTCAACAACGGCCTGATGGCCGCCCTGGACGCCGAGCGTGGCGGCGAGATCGCCGAGCGCCTCGCCTCGCTCTATGATTATGTGGCGCGCCTGCTGTTGGCGGCCAACCGCCACGACGACATCGAGAGCCTGAACCAGGCGGAGAAGCTCTTGAACGACATCGCCTCGGCCTGGCGGGAGATCGACGGCCAGGCATCGGGGAGCTGATCATGGCACATGGCGGTGAGCCAAGCAGCCAGCAGGCGCTGGTCGATCAGTACGAAGCCTTACGCTCGCGAACCCGCCATATGCTGGCCTCGGCACGCGAGGCCGACTGGCCGAGGCTGATCGACCAACAGGAGAGCTATCTTGTACAGGTCGAACAGCTGGCCACGCTCGAAGCGGAATGCCCACTGGATGCCACACATCGGGCCCGCAAGGCGACGCTGCTCGAAGAGATCCTGGAAAACGATCTCGAGATCCGCGGGCGCCTGGTCGAGCGTCGCGACGAGCTAGGCGAGCTGATCGGCACCGCTCAGCGTCAGCGCAAGCTTCAGCATGCCTACGACGTCGGCGGGCAGTCGCCCGCGACGCCGAGCCGCGCTCAGTGAGCGGCATCACCCCGCTGCTGGATACCCTACTGCACCAGGTGCTGGGCAAACGGGTCGACACCCAGCCACCTCAGGATTTAAACCAGCCGGTCAAACCCACCTCCCCCGCCGACGCGGCGAAGGCCCTGCACAGCGACTCGCGACTCGACGCTCGGAGCCCGTCTTCTCCCCTGCCGGAACTGGGGCGCGCGTCGCGCGCCCAATCGGACAGCGCCGCGCGACCGCCGCCCGACTCCGGCCAGCCCCCCGCCTCGGCGCAGACCCACTTCAGCCGCTCGGCACTCACCATCGCCGACCTGCTGATGCGTTTTCCAGCCCCCCCTTCCTTCGTGCGGCCACCCACACCGCTGATGATGCCAGGGCAGGCGCCTGATCCGGCCAACGTCGCCGTCCGCCTGGAGGAGAGCATCCGCCATAGCGGCCTCTTCTATGAATCCCACCTGGCTCGCTGGTTCAAGGGAGAGATTCCCCGCCAGCAGCTCGAGCGGGAACCCCAGATGTGGCGCTCCCTGCAGTTCACGCTCCCGACCACGCGCCTCGGTAACGCTCTGCCAGGCGGCCTGGCCGGTCCCCGCGATGCCCCCTTCCTTCCAGGGGCACCCCTACCTCAAGCAGGCCGCTCTCCGGCCGCCCCCCAGGTGGCCAACGCCCAGCCCTCTGCAGCAGCGCCGACTCCCGCCAGCCCGGCCTCCACATCGCCGACCTTGAGCCAGGCCGCCACGACGCCCTCGCCCCTCGTCGTGGACGCCAGCGCGCCCAATACTCGCGAACCGCCTGCCGAGCCCCTCCTGCGCGCGCCCTCCAGCCAGGCCGTTCAGGAGAGTCTGCAGGGCATCGTCCGCCACCAGCTCGAGATGCTGGTGACCCCGACGCTGCGCTGGGAGGGTGACGTATGGAGCGGCCTGTTCATGGCACTGATGGTACCGCCCCCCCCCGGACAGCAGGAGCGTTCGGGCAGCGAAGACGCCGAATCCCAGCGCCGCGACCGCGAGCGTCGCGGCTGGCGCTCGGAGATCGACCTGGACGTGGCCGGCCTGGGGCGCATGAAGGCCTCGCTGTGGATGGAAGCCGACCGCGTGGAGATCGATCTGCGCCTGGCGCGGGACTCGACCAGACAGCGCCTGGAGAGCGGAATCGATCATCTGCGAGCTCGACTGGCCGGCCACGGCTTCGAGACGATCCAGATCGATCTCGCCCGACTGGATGAGGGTCCAACACCATGAGCGGCAAGGATTCCGAGGGCCGTCGTCAGGCGGTGGCCCTGGCCTATCAGGACGCAAATGATGCGCCACGTGTCGTAGCTCAAGGCTATGGCGAGCTGGCCGAGCGTATCATTGCGGAGGCCACGCGCCAGGGCGTCCATGTCCACGACGCGCCGGAACTCGTCGGCCTGCTCATGCAGCTCGACCTGGATGAGGCGATCCCGCCACGGCTCTACGAGGTGATCGCGGAATTGCTGGTCTGGGTGTATGAGCTGGCCCCGGAGGAATCCAGGCCACCGCCAGCGTGATAGGCCATCGCTATGGGTATCATCGCGACACCTTATGTATACATTTGTTAAAACCTAATTATTATTTAATTACCGGGATACAACCCGAGAAGCATGATTTTTCTCATCTTTTTTATTAGCTAACGTCAATTATCTCGATCATCCCTGATACCTGCCTCGCGATGCCGATTGCATCCAACGCTCAGCTCCTGAAATTATGACGCACTAAAAGCAAGTCACACCGACTTCGAGTGCAAGCGGGAGGCCCGCCTCATGAGGGCCACAGCCTCGCCAGAGCAATGGAAAGCCGATGGGAAAAACAAATAGCAACAGCGCAATGGATGAGATCCACGAGCTGAACCTCACCTATCTCCTGCTCGCCCAGCGACTGATCAGCGAGGATCGTGTCGCCGCCAAGTTCCGCCTCAAGATCGACGACGAGATGGCGGACCTTCTGCAGGGGCTCAACGCACGTCAGCTGATGCAGCTATCGCGCGTCAATCAGTTGCTGTGTCACTTCGGTCATGACAGCGCCGAACAGCTGCGCCAGTTGACGCACAACCCTCGTGAGCAGGGTCTGACCCAGTTTCATGCTTCGCTGCTGATGGCATCTCGACCGGCGGCCTCGACCGCCACGGAGCAATAAGGGATGTCCAGCAAGAGTCTTCTCGCGGAAATGCGCCAGGTCCAGCTGGCGATCGATCTGATCGAACTCGGCGCACGCCTGCAGGTTCTCGAGACCGAGACCGACCTGAGTCGCGCTCGTCTGATTCGCCTGTTCAAGGAGATACGCGGCATGTCGCCGCCCAAGGGCATGCTGCCCTTCTCCACGGACTGGTTCATCACCTGGATGCCCAACATCCACTCCTCGCTGTTCTACAACACCTTCCTGCGCCTGCAGAAAGATCAAGGCTGCGAGCGCATGGAAGCATTCATCAGTGCCTATCGGCTCTACGCCGAGCAGGTGGAGATCGATGGCGCCGAAACCGTGCTGGGCTTGACGCGTGCCTGGACCCTGATTCGTTTCTTCGAGAGCGATCTGCTGCAGCTTTCGGCCTGCACTCGCTGTGCCGGCCACTTCGTGGCGCACGCCCACAGCCCGACTCACGACTATGTCTGCGGCATCTGTCAGCCCCCCTCTCGAGCCGGCAAGACACGCAAGCGCCAGCAGAGCGTGGCGGACCGAAAGCCCGCCAAGGCATCGCCGCTCCCCCTCGACCATCGCATGGCCTGATCGTCCACTCGCGCTTGATCACGCGAACCGGCGACGCCCGTCCCCTTTCAGCGACAAGTTTCACTCGAGGTCCTCAAGTCCCACCCGAGGCCGCCGATATTCGATAGAGACCATCATTCATCGTCTCGCTAGGAATACCGGCCGTGTTGATACCCATCGGATACCTTGTCGTACTCCTCTCCGTGTTCGGGGGCTTCGCCCTGGCGGGCGGCCACCTGGGCCCACTCTTTCAGCCGACGGAGTTCCTGATGATCGGCGGCGCCGGCATCGGCGCCTTCATCGCCGCCAACAACGGCAAGGCCATCAAGGCGACCTTTCGGATCTTCGGTCGGCTGCGCCGCTCTAACCAGTACGACAAGGCGCTCTACATGGAGCTGCTGGCGCTGCAGTACAAGATGCTCTCGAAGATTCGCCGCGACGGCATGCTGGGCATCGAACGCGACATCGACAATCCTTCCGAAAGCACCCTGTTCAACGAACACCCCCGCGTACTTGCCGACCCGCTGATCATGGCCTTCCTTACCGATTACATGCGCCTGATGGTCAGCGGCAGCATGGATCCCATGGAGCTCGACGAGCTGATGCTTCACGAGATCGAGGCCTTCGAGCAGGAGGCGCATATTCCCATCGACGCCATCTCCAAGGTGGGCGATGCCATGCCGGCCTTCGGCATCGTGGCCGCGGTAATGGGCGTGGTAAAGGCCCTGAGCGCTGCCGATGCCGCGCCCGATGTCATGGGACAGATGATCGCCCACGCCCTGGTCGGCACCTTCCTCGGCATCCTCGCCGGCTACGGCTTCATCAATCCGCTGGCGAGCCGCGTGGAGCGCCAGGCCAAGGAAGTGGAAAAAATCCTCCAGTGCATGCGGGTCACCCTGCTGGCCAGCCTGCACGGTTACGCCCCCCAGCTCGCCGTGGAGTTCGGCCGCAAGGCGCTGCATACCGAGGAGCGTCCCGGCTTCACCGAGCTGGAAGAGTACGTCCGTAATGCCAAGGAAGGCGCAGGCGGCGCATGAGTTCGAACCACAGACCCATCATCATCCGCCGCAAGAAGGTCGTTCATCGACACCACGGCGGCAGCTGGAAGATCGCCCTGGCGGACTTCATGACCGCCCTGATGGCGCTGTTTCTGGTCATGTGGATCCTGTCACAGTCTGATCCAAAGCAGCGCGAGGCCGTCTCGGAGTACTTTCGCACCCCCCTGCTGACCGCCATCACCGGCGGCGACGGCGCGGCCAGAAGCCCCAATGTGATTCCCGGCGGCGGACCCGACCCGGTGCATGCCGAAGGCGAAAGAGCGCGCATCGATCTGCGCACCCAGACGCGCCCCAGCGATCAGCAGCGCCGCGCCTTTCGCGACCTGCAGCAGCGAATCGAGAGCGCCATCGACGCGGATCCGGACCTGCGCCAGCTGCGCCAGCAGCTGCGCTTCGACATGACGCCCGAGGGCCTGCGCATCCAGCTGCTCGATACCGAGCAGCGCCCGATGTTCGAGCTGGGCAGTGCCCGGGTCGCGTCCTACATGCGCGACCTGCTGCGCACCATGGCCCCACTGCTCAACGAGCTGCCCAACGATCTCAGCATCGGCGGCCACACCGACGGCCTGGCCTATCTCAACGGCTATCGCGGCTACAGCAACTGGGAGCTCTCGAGCGACCGGGCCAACGCCTCACGTCGCGAATTGGTGGCCGGGGGGCTGAACCCCGCCAAGCTGCTGCGGGTCTCCGGCTTCGCCGACCGGGTCGTCATGCCGGGCACCGACGCCAGCGACCCCGTGAATCGACGCATCGAACTGCTGGTGCTGTTCCGCGAGGTCGCCCAGCGCATTCGTTCACCGGGCCTGCTCAACGGCGCGGTGGCACCGTCACCGATCAGCCGACAGGCGGAGAGCGCAAGCGATGAGGCGCCGGTCGAGCGATTCAACCGAAGCCTGCAGCAGGCCCTCGGCACCGAACAAACGCAGCCCTGAGGGGCGACAACCATTCCTGGGTGGGGACACGCGCATGGATATCACCGATTTCTATGAAACCTTCTTTGAGGAGGCCGAAGAGCTGCTCGCCGACATGGAGCGCCACCTGCTCGAGATCGACCTCGAGGCGCCGGATGCCGAACAGCTCAACGCGATCTTCCGGGCCGCGCATTCGATCAAGGGGGGCGCCGGCACCTTCGGCTTCGACGTGCTGCAAAAGACCACGCACCTCTTCGAGAACCTGCTCGACCACACGCGCCGCGGGGAACTGACGCTCCGCCGGGACATCGTCGATACCTTTCTGGAAACCAAGGACATGCTCCACGACCAGCTGGACGCCTATCGCAACGAGGAAGCGCCCGATCAGGAAGCCTTCACTCGAATCTGCCAGACCCTGCAGCAGCTGGCTCGCGAGGAGATCGGCCAGGAGCTCGAGGCGCCCAGCGGCACGCCTGGCGTCGCCGACGCGGCTCCCGCGGCACAGGCCGAGCCAGCACCGACGCCGGACAGCACGCCCGCGGACAGTCAGACCACCGAGTCCGCGAGCGGCGAGCAGACGCTGATCGTGGCGCTGCTGAACGTCGGCGAGAAGGATCGCGGCCTGCTGGTGGAGGAGCTGGGGCAGCTCGGCACGGTGCAGGACCAGCATGGCGACGAGGCCCGCTACGAGGTCACGCTGCTCACCGCGACCGGCCGTGACGACATCGAGGCGGTGATGTGCTTCATCGTCGAGCCCGACCAGCTGCAGATCGAGCCCGTCGCGGCAGCGCCGGCCGCTCCAAGTGCCTCACCGACGCCGCCGGAAGCCGCCGAGGCCGTCGCCGCCTCATCAGCAAGCGACGCGGCAGGCGCCGCCGACGCCAAGAAGGCGGAGGCCCAGAAGGCAGAAAGCAAGAAGGAAGAGAACAAGAAAGAAGAGAGCAAGCAGGAGGGCAGCAAGCCCAAGGCGAAGAAGGCCAAGGCCGGCGGCGAGTCCAGCTCGATCCGGGTCTCGGTGGACAAGGTCGACCAGATCATCAACCTGGTAGGCGAGCTGATCATCACCCAGTCGATGCTCGACCAGACAGTCAGCGAGCTCGACGGCATCACCCACGGCGGCCTGCTCAACGGCATGAGCCTGCTGCAGCGCAATGCCCGGGACCTCCAGGAAGCGGTCATGTCGGTGCGCATGGTGCCCATGGACTACGTGTTCAGCCGCTACCCGCGCCTGGTGCGCGACCTGGCGGGCAAGCTCGACAAGGACGTCGAGCTGGTCACCGAGGGCGAATCCACCGAACTCGACAAGAGCCTCACCGAGCGCATCATCGACCCGCTTACCCACCTGGTGCGCAACAGCCTGGATCACGGCATCGAGGACCCGGACACCCGCGAGGCGGCCGGCAAGCCGCGCACCGGGCGCCTGACCCTCTCGGCCCAGCACCAGGGCGGCAACATCCTCATCGAGGTGATCGACGATGGCGCCGGCCTGGATCGCGACAGGCTGCTCGCCAAGGCCCGCGACAGCGGCCTATCGGTCTCCGACACCATGAGCGACGACGACGTGTGGCAGCTGATCTTCGCCCCCGGCTTCTCCACCGCCAAGGAGGTCAGCGACGTCTCCGGGCGCGGCGTGGGCATGGACGTGGTCAAGCGCAACATCCAGGGCATGGGCGGCCACGTCGAGATCATGTCCCGCAAGGGCCAGGGCACCACCACGCGCATCGTGCTGCCGCTGACCCTGGCGATCCTCGACGGCATGTCGATCAAGGTCGGCAAGGAGGTCTTCATCCTGCCGCTCTCCACCGTGCTCGAGTCCCTGCAGCCCTCCCGCGATGACCTCTATGCCATGGCCGGCGACGACGTGGTGCTCAAGGTCCGCGACGAGTACCTGCCCGTGGTGGCCGTGCATTCGGCGCTGGACGTGGAGGGCGCCAAGACCGAGCTCAACGAGACCATCGCGGTGATCGTTCAGGGCGAGGGGCGCCGCTATGCCCTGCTGGTGGACGATCTGATCGGCCAGCAGCAGGTGGTGGTGAAGAACCTCGAGACCAACTATCGCAAGGTGCCGGGCGTCTCGGCGGCGACCATCCTGGGCGACGGCAGCGTGGCGCTGATCCTCGACATCGCCGACATGCATCGCCTGAACCGGGCAAAGAAGGAGGCGCGACGCCCTCAGCGCGCCACCACCGATCACTCAACGCTGTTCCGCACGGAGGAAGAACCATCATGACCAGCCTGACACGCAACGCTGACCACGCCGCATCCGAGGCCCACAACCGCGAGTTCCTGGTGTTCTCGCTGGGCGAGGAAGAGTACGCCATCGACATCCTCAAGGTGCAGGAGATCCGCGGCTACGAGAATGTCACGCGCATCGCCAATGCCCCGGAGTTCATCAAGGGCGTGACCAATCTGCGCGGCATCATCGTGCCGATCGTCGATCTGCGCATCAAGTTCCACCTCGACACCGTCGAGTACGGCGGCCAGACCGTGGTGATCGTGGTCAACGTCGGCGAGCGGGTGGTGGGCATCGTGGTGGATGGCGTCTCGGACGTCATGACCCTTACCCCCGAGCAGATCAAGCCCGCCCCGGAGTTCGGCGTGACCCTCTCCTCCGACTTCCTGAGCGGCCTGGGCAGTCTCGAGGATCGCATGCTGGTGCTGGTCGACATCGACAAGCTGCTGACCAGCGAGGAGATGGCCCTGGTCGAATCCGTCGGCGAGTGAGGCGCGTCCGGCTCACCTAATCATGACTCGATGATCTAACGACCCGCGAGGGAACGGCACAATGCGGCAACTGACAACAACACAAAAGCTGTGGGGATCGCTCGGACTCATCTGGCTGGCCATGCTACTCATGGTCGGCTGGAGCGCCTGGGAGACCCGCCAGACCATGCTCGAAGAGCGGCGCGCGGCTCTCGAGGTCTACATCGACCTGGCAATGTCGACCCTCGAGGGCCAGGCCGAGCGAGTCGCGGCTGGTGACATCGACCGCGAGACGGCCAAGACGCAGGCCGCATCGCTGATCAAGGACATGCGCTACGACGAGGGTCGCGGCTACTTCTATATCTTCAACGACGACTTCGCCCTGCTCAGCCATCCGCGCCTGCCGGTGGGCACCGAGGTCGGCGATTTCCAGAACGTCGAGGACCGCTACCTGTTCCGCGAATTCGCCGAGGACGTCGCTCAGGACGACGGCTACGTCGACTACCTCTGGCCCCATGAGGAGGGGAGCGAGCCCGCCCCGAAGTCCTCCTACCACGAGCGCTTCGCCCCCTGGGGCTGGACCGTCGGCACCGGCGTCTACATCGACGACATCAATGCCGCCTTCGTTTCCTCGTTGACCAGCACGCTGCTGGCCCTGCTGGTCATCGGCGTGCCGGTGAGCCTGCTGATGGTGATGGTGATCCGCGGTGTGACGCGTGCCCTGGGCGGCGACCCGCGCTATGCCGCCGAAGCGGTGGGGATCATCGCCGACGGCGACCTCACGCGGGAGGTGCGGCTGCGCGCTGGCGACACCGGCAGCCTGCTCTACGACATCGAGCGCATGCGCCGTGCCCTGGCCACCACCATCGGCGAGATTCATCGCGACAGCGACGCCGTCAACACCGAGATGGTCGCGCTCGGCGCGGGCAACGACGAGCTGGCTACGCGCACCGAACAGCAGGCCGCGGCCCTGGCCGAGACCGCCTCCAGCATGGAGGAGCTGACCACCACGGTGCACCACAACGCCGAGCACACCGAGCGTGCTCGAACACTGGCCGGCGACACCTCCGCAAACGCCGCCGGCGGCCGCTCGGCGATGGAGGACGTGGTAGGCGCGATCAACGAGATCAACGACAGCGCCACCCAGATGACCACCATCGTCGACACCATCGACGCCATCGCCTTCCAGACCAACATCCTGGCGCTCAACGCCTCGGTGGAGGCGGCGCGCGCCGGCGAACATGGCCGCGGCTTCGCCGTGGTGGCCGAAGAGGTGCGCAGCCTGGCCAGCCGCTCGGCCACGGCGACCCGCGAAATCAAGGCGCTGATCGAACGCTCCGACGCCAAGGTCGTCGAGGGCACCCGTCGGGTCAAGGAGACCGACGAGCTGATCGCCGGCATGGCCCGAGACGTCAGCCAGCTCAGCGGCCTGGTGGACGAGATCTCCACCGCCACCCGGGAGCAGAGCCAGGGCATCGAGCAGATCGGCGTGGCCGTCACCCAGATGGATCGCATGACCCAGCAGAACGCCGGCCTGGTGGAAGGCAATACCACCGCCGCCCGACACCTGACGACCCAGGCGCAGCGCCTGCGCGAGCGGGTAGCGCATTTCCGCGTCGACCTCGCACGCGGCGAGCAGGACGCACCAAGCGCCCTGCCCGCCGAGCGCGTGCGCGAGGCCCGCGAGCCGGCCGAGGCCTGAACGGCCCTTCGATCACCGGGGCGGCCGGACGCCGCCCGACAACAGGAGAATCACGTGAAGCTTCTCGACAACATGACCGTCAGGGTCAGTTGGAGCCTGGTGCTTGCGGTCTTCGCCGCGCTGATCCTGGTCCTGAGCAGTCTCGGGCTCTATACCGTGCGCTATAGCGAAGACTCGCTGCGCACCCTCAACGAGGTGAACGTCGACCAGGCCTCCACGCTGAATCGAGCCAATGCGCAGATGCTGTTCGCGCAGATGGAACTGCGCAATCTCCACGCGCGCCTTGGCCAGGCCGTCTGGCCGGATGAGCGGGAAGCGGTAAAAGCCGAGGCCGCGGCACTGACCGAGACCTTCGCCGGGATCGAAACGACTCTCCAGGAATTCCTCGCCCTGCCGCGCCAGCCGGAGCAGCAGGCAAGAATCGCTGCCGTCGAGGAGAGCTTCAAGGCGCTGATGAACGAGGGGCTGCGTCCCCAGCAGCAGGCGCTTGCCGAGGGCAGCGCCGAGGCCTTCTCGATCCTCAACGACGAAGTGGAGACACTTACCCAGCGCTTCTACGACGACGCGGTGACCTTCTTCGTCGCCGCCGAGCAGAACGGTCGCGCCCTGTATGGCAACTTCTTCGAGCAGGTCAGCCTCCTCGAGCTCCTGATGATCGCCGCCCTGGTGGTCGCCGCCCTGACCATCGTTGGGGTGCTGTGGGGCGTGACCGTCAACGTCATTCGCCCCCTAGCACGACTGGTCGGCTACTTCGAGCGCATGGAGAAAGGCGATCTCGCCCAGACGATTCCGCGGCTGGGCGACAACGAGATCGGCCGGCTCTACGCCTCGCTCGAGCAGATGCAGCACGGGCTGGCCGAGACGGTGGGCAGGGTGCGCACCAGCGGCGATGCCATCTACCAGGGCTCCCAGAGCATCGCCAGCGGCAACAACGATCTCTCCTCGCGTACCGAACAGCAGGCGGCCTCCCTGGAGGAGACCGCCTCCAGCATGGAAGAGCTCTCCTCCACCGTGGGACAGAACGCCGAGAACGCCCAGCAGGCCAGCCAGCTAGCCGCCGAGGCCACCCGCACCGCGAGGCAGGGCGGCGAAGTCGTCGGCGAGGTGGTCGAGACCATGCACCGGATCAGCAAGGGCTCCCACCAGGTGGCGGAAATCATCGGCACCATCGACGCCATCGCCTTCCAGACCAACATCCTGGCGCTCAACGCCTCGGTGGAGGCGGCGCGAGCCGGCGAGCACGGCCGCGGCTTCGCCGTCGTCGCCCAGGAGGTTCGCAGCCTGGCCAGCCGCAGCGCCGATGCCTCCAGCGAGATCCGCGGCCTGATCAAGGCCTCGGTGCAGCAGGTCGATGCCGGCACCGCCAGCGTCGATCAGGCCGGCCAGACCATGGAGGAGGTCGTCCAGGCTGTGCAGCGGGTCAGCGACATCATGGACGAGATCGCCGCCGCCTCCAGCGAGCAGAGCAACGGCATCTCCCAGGTCAACGAGGCCGTTACCCAGATGGACCAGGTCACCCAGCAGAATGCCGAGCTCGTCCAGCAGGCGGCCAACGCGGCCAACCGGCTGGAAGACGAGGCGAGCCAGCTCAGGGTCGCCGTGACACGCTTTCGGATCGATCCGCAGGCCGCCGAGGAGAGCCGCCCGCAAGACGCCGACGCGACCAGCGATCTGGCTCGCTGGATGCCGTCGCTGATGCAGGCCCAGAAGCCGGAACGTCCCGCCGCGGTTCAGGAGCACGACGGCCGGAAGGCGCGCGACGACGAGTGGGAATCCTTCTGACACACACCGGCGCCACGTGCCTCCAGTGACGGGAGGCAGGCTATAAAAACTAAAACACCTATCCATTTGGCTTAGCAAAGGATATTGCATGCGAAACAATCAGCCCGTTACCCAGCGTGAGCGCCCGCTCGAAGACGAGCACTACCTGATCTCGCGCACCGACCTCAAGGGTCGCATCACCTATGCCAACCCGGCCTTCATCGAGGTCAGCGGCTTCAGCCACGAGGAGCTGATCGGTGCTCCCCACAATCTGGTGCGCCACCCGGACATGCCGGAGGCGGCCTATCAGAACCTCTGGGAGACGCTGGAGGCCGGAGAGCACTGGCAAGGGCTGGTCAAGAATCGTCACAAGAGCGGCGATCACTACTGGGTGGAGGCGAGCGTCTCGCCGGTGCTCGAGAACGGCACGGTCGTCGGCTACGCCTCGGTCCGGGTCAAGCCCACGCGCGAGGCGATCGAGAAAGCCGAAAAGGCCTATGCGCTGATCCGCGAGGGCAAGAACCGGCACTTCACCCTGGATCACGGCCAGCTGCGCCGTCGCGGGCTGATCGGTCGCCTGGGGCGTCTCAACCTGCTCAGCCTGCGGGCCCGCGTGGTGACCATGGTGGTGGTGGCAGGCCTGCTGCTCTCGGCGAGCGGCGCCATGGGACTCTACGGGCTGCAGGTCTCCGGCGAGCGCCTCCAGGCCCTGGATCGCGACGGCCTGCAGGACGTGGCCCGGCTGCAGCAGATCGATCAGCTCGCCACGCGCACTTATCAGTCGCTATCCCGCGGCAAGCGCTTCGAGCTCATCGAGAACAAGGAGCAGCATGCCGATCGACTGCAGGCGGCTCAGGCGTCGCTAGCCGCGCTGTGGCGCGACTATCGGGCCCGCGAGGTCAACCAGGGGGGAGCCGCCGAGGCCTTCGACGAAGACCTCAACCGCTATCTCGAGGAGGGCCTGGGAGGTGCCATCGCGCTGTTCCAGGCCGAGGAGAAGTTCGAGATGTTCACCAGCCTGCCGCCGCACATCGAGGAGATGCAGGCGATGGGGGAGGAGCTCTCCAACGAGGTCAACGCACTCATCGAGAGCAAGCAGACCGACGCGGCCCTGCTGGCCACTGAAGCCCGAGAGGGCCAACAGCAGATGCTGATGGCCCAGGCCGGCATGCTGGCCATCGGCCTGCTGGCGCTGATCGTGATCGGTGCGCTGACCCTGCGCGCCATTCTGCGCCCGCTGCGCGATGCCCAGGCCTTCACCCTGCAGATCGCCTCGGGCAACCTCGCCGCCGACGTGCCGCCGCGCCGTCGCGACGAGCTGGGTCGCCTGATGGAGACGCTGGACATCATGCGTAAGAGCCTCGGCAGCATCGTCGGCGACGTCAACGGCGGCATCCGCGTGGTGACACCGGCCGCACGGGATATCGCGACGGGCAACGAGGACCTCTCCGCGCGCACCGAACAGCAGGCCGCCTCGCTGCAGCAGACCGCCTCGAGCATGGAGGAGATGACCACCACCGTGCAGCACAACTCGGACAACGCCCGTCAGGCCAGCGGCCTGGCCTCCGAGAACGCCGAGCGCACCCAGGAGACCGGCGAGCTGATGCACCAGGTCGTGAATACCATGGGTCAGATCACCGCGGGCTCGCGCAAGATGACCGAGATCATCAACGTCATCGACTCCATCGCCTTCCAGACCAACATCCTGGCGCTCAACGCCTCGGTGGAGGCCGCGCGCGCCGGCGAACAGGGCCGCGGCTTCGCGGTGGTCGCCGGCGAGGTGCGCAAGCTGGCCGGCCGCAGCGCCGACGCCGCCAGCGAGATCCGCGAGCTGATCGACGGCTCGGCCCGCCAGATCGACGACGGTGCCGAGCTGGTGCGTCGAGCGGAGACCTCTCTCAGTGCCGTCATGGAGGCTTCCACCCGGGTCAACGACATCATGAGCGAGATCACCGCCGCCTCCGAGGAGCAGAGCAACGGCATCGGCCAGATCAACCAGGCCGTGGTGGAGATGGATCAGGTGACCCAGCAGAACGCCGAACGGGTCCAGGCCTCGGCGCGCGCCGCCAGCGAACTCGAACAGCAGGCCGACCTGCTCGGCAACGCCATCGCCGCCTTCCGTTTGCGCGGCGCAGGCATGGAGCGAGCGCCCTCCCTGGCGGAGCGCCGCACGCACGCCGAGCCCCCCGCCACATCAACATCCTCTGGTCGTGAGGCCGCGCACCGGCATTCGCCGCGCCAGTCAGAGACCGTCGAGGAGTGGGAGGAATTTTGAACGAGCCCCGAAGCATCGACATGCCCGCGGAGGAGAGCGGCTGGGGAGGTAGTCGGCTCGAGCGCGATCTCGAGCTGACCGACGCCGATTTCTCCAGGATCCGCCAGCTGATCTATCAGCGGGCGGGCATCGTGCTCGCCGAGCACAAGCGCGAGATGGTCTACAGTCGCCTGGCGAAGCGGATGCGCCACCACGGCCTGACTCGCTTCGCCGACTACCTGGCGCGCCTGGAGCGACAGCCCGAGGCGCGCGAGTGGGAGGCCTTCACCAACGCCCTGACCACCAACCTCACGGCCTTCTTCCGCGAGGCGCACCACTTCCCCCTGCTCGCCGATCACGTGGGTTCGCGTCAGGGCAAGGTGCGCATCTGGTGCGCCGCGTCCTCGACCGGCGAGGAGCCCTACTCGATCGCCATGACCCTGATGGAGACGCTGGGATCGCGCGCCACTCAGGCCGAGGTGGTGGCGACCGACATCGACACCGAAGCCCTGGCCCGGGCCCGGGCCGGCATCTACCCGCTCGAGCAGGTGTGCAAGCTCGACGAGGCGAGAACCAAACGCTTCTTCCAGCGCGGCAAGGGGGCCCACAGGGGCTTCGCGCGCATCCGCCCGGAGGTCGCGGCGATGATCGACTTTCAGCCGCTCAACCTGCTCGCGCCCCAGTGGCCGGTGAGCGGCCCCTTCGATGCGATCTTCTGTCGTAACACCATGATCTATTTCGACAAGACCACGCAGAAGCGGATCCTCGAGCGCTTCGCTCCGCTGCTAAAGCCCGACGGCCTGCTGTTTGCCGGCCACTCCGAGAGTTTTTCCTACATTACCGATGCCTTCCGGCTGCGCGGCCAGACGGTCTACGTCCGCACGCCCGGGCGCTGAACGTTAAAGTCTTGCCCCCGCGAGCCGATAGACGTTGCACGGTTAGCCTCGGCGGCCTATTCACAGACCGCCAAGACAACAGGAGACGACCCCTTGAGCGCCAACCCCATCAAGGTGCTGTGTGTCGATGATTCGGCGCTGATACGCGACCTGCTGACGGACATCATCAACCAGCAGCCCGACATGGAGGTCGTGGCCGTGGCCCCCGATCCCCTGGTGGCGCGCGACCTGATCAAGCGGCACAACCCCGACGTCCTGACCCTGGACGTGGAGATGCCGCGCATGGACGGCCTCGATTTCCTCGAGCGCCTGATGCGCCTGCGTCCCATGCCGGTGCTGATGGTCTCCTCGCTGACCCAGTCAGGCTCCGAGATCACGCTGCGTGCCCTGGAACTGGGCGCCGTGGACTTCGTGGCCAAGCCCTCGCTGGGTATCCGCCACGGCATGCTGGAGTACGCCACGGAGATCGCCGAGAAGCTGCGCGCCGCGGCGCGCTCGCGCCCCCGTCAGGCGCGCCGCCCCAGCGCGCCCGGCCCCCAGCCGCTCAAGGCGCCCATCGTGTCGAGCGAGAAGCTGATCATCATCGGCGCCTCCACCGGGGGCACCGAGGCGATTCGCCAGGTGCTCGAGCCGCTGCCGGCCAACAGTCCGGCGATCCTGATCACCCAGCACATGCCGGGCGGTTTCACCCGCTCGTTCGCCGAGCGCCTCGACCGCCTGTGCCAGATCAGCGTCAAGGAGGCCGTCGACGGCGAACGCATCCTGCCGGGTCACGCCTATATCGCCCCCGGCGACGCCCACCTCAAGCTCGCACGAAGCGGCGCCAACTACGTCGCCCGCCTCGACGATGGTCCGCCGGTCAACCGCCACCGCCCCTCGGTGGATGTGCTGTTCCACTCCGCCGCCACCCAGGCGGGGCGCAACGCCATCGGCGTGCTGCTCACCGGCATGGGCAAGGACGGGGCCGCGGGCCTGCTGGAGATGCGCCAGGCGAACTCCGCCACCCTCGCTCAGGACGAAGCCAGCTGCGTGGTCTACGGCATGCCCCGCGAGGCCGTCGCCCTGGGCGCGGCGGCCGAGGTGCTGCCACTGGAAGAGATCGCACCCCGCCTGCTCTCCCTGGCGGCGGCTTCGGGACGCGCCCAGCGGGTATAGACGCCAGGACGCGCAACGTCATCGGGCAGGCGCCCGATGCCAACTCAGAAGGAAACGCCGGCATGACACGTCTCTTGCGTAACATCAGCATTCATGCGGCCATAGTGGCCGTCCTGGCCTGCTTCGTGGCGTTCATCGCCGCGGTGGCCATCATGGGGCAGCTGACCAGCCGGGCGGCCAACGATGCTCTGAAGACCCTCGACCAGATCAACGTGGCCCAGCTCAACGAGATCGGCCGAGCCGATGCCCTGCTGACCGGCACCCTGCTGGATCTCGAGACGGCCGCCAACTACGCCATGCTGGGCCAGCAGGACAGGGCCCTCCAGCGCCAGGCATCGGCGCTGAATCAGCTCGAGCGTGCCGAGGCCCGCTTCGAGGCCTTCGCCGGCGTGCCGCGCACCTCCCAGGGCGAGGCGCTCGGCGAGCGGGTCGAGTCGACCTTCAACCAGATGCTCGTCCTGGCCCGCCAGCAGTACCAGGCCCTCGCTCAGTGGGACACGCCCGAGTTCAACGCGCTGCGAGGACAGATGGAGACGCCGGCCAACGCCCAGGATGCGGCCATCACCGAGTTCTTCCGCTATGCCGATGAGCGCGGCGCCACGATGCTGGCCGAGTACCACGACACCGAGACCCTGCTCCAGCGCATCGAGCTGGCCCTCCTGGCCCTCGTGGCGCTGCTGGTGGGCATGATCTACGTGGGCCTGCGCAAGATCATCATCACGCCCCTGCAGACCGCCGTGGAAACCCTGGAGAGGATCGCCAAGGCCGACCTTTCCGGCCAGATCCGGGTGCTGAGCCGCAACGAGATCGGCAAGCTCTTCACCGCCATGCGCGACATGCAGCAGAGCCTGATTCGCATCGTCAGCGACGTGCGTGACGGTACCGACTCCATCCACGTCGGCAGCCGCGAGATCGCCGGTGGCAACAACGACCTCTCCTCGCGCACCGAACAGCAGGCCGCCTCCCTGGAGCAGACCGCCTCGAGCATGGAAGAGCTCACCGCCACCGTTAGGCAGAACGCCGACAACGCCCGCCAGGCCAACGGCCTCGCCCAGGAGGCCACCCAGACCGCCGAGCGGGGCGGCCAGGTGGTCGAGCAGGTGGTGCAGACCATGCACGGTATCGCCGGCAGCTCCCAGAAGGTCGCCGACATCACCGGGGTGATCGACTCCATCGCCTTCCAGACCAATATCCTGGCGCTCAACGCCTCGGTGGAGGCGGCCCGGGCCGGCGAGCACGGCCGCGGCTTCGCCGTGGTGGCCGAGGAAGTACGCAACCTGGCCAGCCGCAGCGCCGACGCCGCCAAGGAGATCAAGGGACTGATCGACGGCTCCGTGACTCAGGTGCAGGAGGGCTCGGCGCTGGTCGAGCAGGCCGGCAAGACCATGCAGGACGTGGTCAACTCGGTGCGCCGGGTGACCGACATCATGGACGAGATCTCGGCGGCCTCCCAGGAGCAGAGCGACGGCATCGAGCAGGTCAGCCAGGCCGTGGGCCAGATGGACCAGGTCACCCAGCAGAACGCCTCGCTGGTGCAGGAGGCCTCGTCCGCCGCCGCCTCGCTGGAAGAGCAGGCCGACCGCCTCGAGCAGGCGGTGGCGGTCTTCAAGCTGACGGAGGGCCAGCAGAGCACCGCGCCCAGCGGCGGGGCGCCACGGCCCGAGGCGGCGCCAAAGCGCGATGTGCCGCCCGCCGCCCCCGCAGCACCTTCTTCTCCCGCACGGCCCGCGCGCCAGGCGGCCGCCGAGGAAGAGTGGGAAGAATTCTGATTCGTCTGATTTAACAGCGGTCGGCACCGACGTGCCGGCCCCGCATATGCCACGACTGAAAGAGGATATCCGATGGCAGACAAGAACATGAGCATCCTGGTGGTGGATGATTTCCCGACCATGCGCCGCATCGTGCGCAGCCTGTTGAAGGAGCTCGGCTTCACCAACGTGGAGGAGGCCGAGGACGGCCAGGACGCCCTGAACAAGCTCAAGGCCGGGGGCTTCGAGTTCGTGGTCTCGGACTGGAACATGCCGAACCTCGACGGCCTGGAGATGCTCAAGCAGATCCGTGCCGACGACGACCTCAAGGAACTGCCGGTGCTGATGGTGACCGCCGAGGCCAAGAAGGAGAACATCATCGCGGCGGCCCAGGCGGGCGCCAACGGCTATGTCGTCAAGCCCTTCACCTCGGCCACCCTGGAAGAAAAACTCAACAAGATCTTCGAAAAACTGGGCATGTAAGGCGGCCGGCAGGCCCGGCACCAAGGAGCGAGGATGATGAGCAACGAAACGCCGTCCCAGGATCCCCCGCAGGAGGCCAGCGACGAGCTGGTTCAGCGGATCGGGCAGCTGACGCGCATGCTGCGCGAGAACATGCGCGAGCTGGGACTCGACAAGGAGATCGAACGGGCGGCCGAGGCGATCCCCGATGCCCGTGATCGCCTCAGCTACGTGGCGACCATGACCGAGCAGGCAGCCGAGCGCGCGCTCAACGCCATCGACCGGGCCCAGCCGCTGCAGGACGATCTCAGCGACCGGGCCGAGGCGCTGGATGCGCGCTGGGCAGAGTGGTTTGCCGAGCCCAAGGAGCTCGACGAGGCGCGCGAGCTGGTCCAGGATACCCGGCAGTACCTGGGCGACGTCCCCCAGCGGACCCAGGCGACCAACCAGGAACTGCTCGAGATCATGATGGCCCAGGATTTCCAGGACCTGACCGGCCAGGTGATCAAGAAGATGATGGACGTGATCCGCGAGATCGAGCATCAGCTGGTGCAGGTGCTGATCGATGCCGTGCCTCAAGGCAAGGCACGCGAGGATCTCCAGAAGCGCGCCACGGACCAGTGGCAAAACGATGAACGGCGCCGAGAGGAGGGCCTGTTGAACGGCCCTCAGGTCAAGCCCGAGGCAGAAGGCATCGTCACCGGCCAGGACCAGGTCGACGACCTGCTGGACGAACTCGGCTTCTAACCCCTTCCCACCCCGCTCCTGATCGGGCCGAGAGTCGCGGATAAGACCGCGATTACCGGCCCTTTTTGACGCATCACCCCTTCCCCCCCAGCGACACAATGGCCAGGGTCCGCACGACTGCCCGGTGAATGGCCATGGCCGACCAAGACAGCGACCAGGAAAAGACCGAGGAGGCCACGCCACGACGACTGGAAAAGTCGCGCGAGGAGGGCCAGGTCGCCCGTTCCCGGGAGCTGGCCACCTTCATGCTGCTGCTGGCCGGCGTCGGTGGGCTCTGGTCGATGGGCGGCCTGCTCTACGACCAGCTGGGCGTGGTCATGGAGCAGGCCTTCCTGTTCGAGCGGCGCCAGGCGCTTCACACCACGCCGATGCTCACCACCGCGCTGGACCTCGGCGAGCGCACGCTCTACGCCCTGATGCCGCTGTTTCTGCTTCTGACGGTGGTGGCTCTGGTCGCCCCGGCACTGCTCGGGGGCTGGCTGATCTCGGCCAAGTCGCTCAAGCCGCAGCTATCGAAGCTCAACCCCGCCAAGGGCCTGAAGCGCCTGTTCGGCGTCCAGGCGCTGGTGGAGTTGGCCAAGGCGATCGCCAAGTCGCTGCTGGTGGGCAGCGTGGCCGTGACGTTCCTCTACCTGAACCGCGGCGACTTCATGGCGCTGATGGATCAGCCGATCCAGCAGGCGCTGGCCAAGGCGATGGGGATGGCCGCCAAGGCCTGCGGCCTGATGGTGCTGACCCTGCTGGTGGTGATCCTGATCGACGTGCCCTACCAGCTGTGGAGCCACGCCAAGAAGCTGCGCATGAGCAAGGACGAGGTGAAGCGCGAGCACAAGGAGTCCGAGGGCGACCCTCAGGTGAAGGGGCGCATTCGCCAGCAGCAGCAGGCGATGGCGCGCGGCCGCATGATGAGCAAGGTGCCGGAGGCCGACGTGATCATCACCAACCCCTCGCACTACGCCGTGGCGCTGCAGTATCAGGAGACCGGCATGTCGGCGCCGCGGGTCATCGCCAAGGGCGCCGACGAGGTCGCCGCTCGCATCCGCGAGGTCGGCGAGGAGCACGGCGTGCCCCGGCTGGAGGCGCCTCCGCTGGCCAGGGCGCTGTATCACCACGTGGATCTCGACGCCGAGATTCCGGCCGACCTGTTCACCGCCGTGGCCGAGGTCCTGGCCTGGGCCTTCGGCCTGAAACGCGCAGCCAAGGAGGGCGGCGAAGCCCCGCCCTCTCCCGAGAATCTTCCGGTGCCGGCCTCTCTCGAGGTTCCGGCACGCGACGCCGATACTGATGAGGCACGTCCATGAAGGCCTTGATGAACCAATACCTGGGCCAGCGCGACTGGATGGCCCACGTGCCCATGAAGCTGCTGGCCGGCCCGCTGCTGATCCTCATGATCCTGTCCATGATGATCCTGCCGCTGCCGCCCTTCATCCTGGACCTGCTGTTCACGTTCAACATCGCCCTGGCGATCATGGTGCTGCTGGTGAGCATGTTCACCCAGAAGCCTCTGGATTTCGCCGCCTTCCCGGCCGTGCTGCTGTTCACCACCCTGCTGAGACTGTCGCTCAACGTCGCCTCGACCCGCATCATCCTGATGGAGGGCCACCAGGGCGGCGACTCGGCGGGCAAGGTGATCGAGGCCTTCGGCGAGTTCCTGGTCGGCGGCAACTTCGCCGTGGGCCTGGTGGTGTTCCTGATACTGGTGATCATCAACTTCATGGTCATCACCAAGGGCGCCGGGCGCATCGCCGAGGTCGGCGCCCGCTTCATGCTCGACGCCATGCCGGGCAAGCAGATGGCCATCGATGCCGACCTCAACGCGGGGCTGATCGGCGAGGACGAGGCGCGGCAGCGGCGCAGCGACGTCTCCCAGGAGGCGGACTTCTACGGCTCCATGGACGGCGCCAGCAAGTTCGTGCGCGGCGACGCCATGGCCGGCCTGGTGATCATGGTGGTCAACGTGATCGGCGGCCTGCTGATCGGCATGCTCCAGCACGACATGGGCTTCGCCGACGCGGCGCGCACCTACACCCTGATGACCATCGGCGATGGCCTGGTCGCCCAGATTCCCGCCCTGGTGATCTCCACCGCCGCCGGCGTCACCGTCTCCCGGGTCACCACCGACCAGGACGTCGGGCAGCAGATGATCAGCCAGCTGTTCGTCAATCCCCAGGTGTTGATCCTGGCGGCCGCGGTGATGGGCCTGCTGGGGCTGGTGCCGGGCATGCCCAACCTGGTGTTCCTGATCTTCACGGCGCTGCTGGGCGGGCTGGCCTGGTGGCTGATGCGCCAGAAGGAGCGCCGCCTGGTCGAGAAGGAGATCGCCACCGAGGCGCCCCCCTCGCCCGAGGCCCCGGAGGCCAGCTGGGAAGACGTGCAGCTGGTCGATACCCTGGGCCTCGAGGTGGGCCATCGGCTGATCCCGCTGGTGGATGCCCGCCAGCAGGGCGAGCTGCTCGGTCGCATCAAGAGCGTACGCAAGAAGTTTGCTCAGGAGGTCGGCTTCCTGCCGCCGGTGGTGCACATCCGCGACAACCTGGAACTCGGCGCCAACGCCTACCTGCTGACCCTCAAGGGCGCGGAGATCGGCCGCGCCGAGGCCTTCCCCGGGCAGTGGCTGGCCATCGATCCGGGCCAGGTGACCGGCGAGCTCAAGGGCGTGGCGACCCAGGATCCCGCCTTCGGCCTGCCGGCCATCTGGGTCGACGGCAGCCAGCGCGAGCATGCCCAGGTCTACGGCTACACCGTGGTGGACGCCAGCACCGTGGTGGCCACCCACCTCAACCACCTGCTCCACCGCCACTCGGCCGAGATGCTCGGCCGCGCCGAGGTGCAGAAGCTGCTCGACAAGCTCAAGGAAGAGCAGCCGGGACTGGTGGACGACATCGTGCCCAAGGCCATCTCTCTCACGGTGCTGCAGCGCCTGCTGCAGAACCTGCTCGAGGAGGAGGTCTCGATCCGCGACATGCGCACCATCCTCGACGCCCTGGCCGAGCACGCCCCGCAGCAGCAGGATCCCCATGAGCTCACCGCGCTGGTGCGCGTTGCCCTGGGCCGCGGCATCACCCAGCAGTGGTTCGCCGGCCGCGACGAGCTCAAGGTCATCGGCCTGGACAGCCAGCTCGAGCAGATCCTGACCCAGGCGATGAACGGCAACGGCGCCCTGGAGCCCGGCCTGGCCGATACGCTGATGACCCAGACCGAACAGGCGCTCGAGCGCCACGAGGCCAGCGGCGAGCCGCCGGTGATGGTGGTGCAGCACAACCTGCGGGCGATGCTCGCGCGCTTCCTGCGCCGCCGCCTGCGCCATCTCGCGGTGATGTCCCAGGCCGAGATTCCCGACGATCGCACCTTGCGCGTCACCACCGTAGTGGGAGGTCGCTGATAGATGAGCGTGATTCGATTCGTGGGCCAGACCAGCCGAGAGGCGATGCGCCAGGTGCGCGAGTCGCTCGGCGACGATGCCTTGATACTGGCCAACCGGCACACCGAGCAGGGCGTCGAGATCCTCGCCATGGCCGACGACGCCGTGGAGGGCATGACCGCCGCGCCGGCGCCCTCACCGGCGGCCCCGTCGACTCCCCCGCCTTCGCCTGCCGCCGCGCCCGCCCTGCCGACCGGCGAGGCGGCGGTCGATGGACAGGCGCTGCACGCCATGAGCGAGCAGCTGCTGCGTGAGATGCAGGACATGCGCACCCTGCTGGCCCGCGAGCAGACGCGTCACGCGCCGGCCCGCGACGGCCGCACGCGCTTGAAGCGCCTGCTGCGCGAAGCCGGCTTCGGCGAGGCCCTGACCGACGAGCTGCTGGCCGCCCTGCCGGCCGAGCTCGACGCTGCCGAGGGCGACGACGAGCGCCCGCTGGCCTGGCTGCAGCGCCGGCTGGCGTCGCGACTCGCGGTCCTCGAGGAGGAGGAGGGCTTCTTTTCGCCGCCCGGCATCGTCTCGCTGGTCGGTCCCACCGGGGTGGGCAAGACCACCACCACGGCCAAGCTGGCGGCGCGCTTCGTGCAGCGCCACGGCGCCGATCGGGTCGCCCTGATCACGACCGACAGCTTCCGCATCGGCGCCCACGAACAGCTGCGCATCTATGCCGAGATCCTCGGCATTCCGATGCATGCCCTGGCCCCCGACCAGCCGATCGACAGCCTGGCGCCGCTGCTCCGGGGACGGCGCTGGGTGATCATCGACACCGTGGGCATGAGCCAGCGCGATCACCGCATCATCGAGCAGATCGCCCAGCTGCAGGGCGGGCGCGTTCGGGTGCGGATGGTACTGCTGCTCAACGCGGCCAGCCAGCCGGAGACCCTGGAGGAGGTGGCCAGCCGCTATGGCCAGGCCGCCCGCGCCGCCGGGTCGGAACTGAACGACTGCCTGCTGACCAAGCAGGACGAGGCCGGCCGCCTGGCGCCCGCCATCGAGACGGTCCTGCGCCATGGGCTGCGCCTGGCTTTCGTCTCCCACGGCCAGCGCGTCCCCGAGGATCTCGCCCTGGCCGATCCCCGGGCACTGGCCATTCAGGCGCTCGCCACCCGCTCGCCCCTGCCGCTGGATGAGGCGCCGGCGACACCCCGCCCCCGGGCGACGACCAGCGACCTGCTGGGACAGGGGCGGCAGCTCTCTTCCGCCCTGAGCGGGCTGCGTCGCGGGCTGGCCGGGGTCACCGACCTCGAGGCGGCCTGGGATCTTACCGCGCTGCCCGAGGAGCTGCAGGCCCCGCGCCTGGACGCCCTGCTCGAACGAGCGGCCGAACAACAGGCGCGCGTGGCCATGCTCTGGGCCCCGCGGCGCCCGCTAAAGGGCCGCAACTGGGCGATGCCCGACCTCGGCCTGGACGCCCACGGCCACTGGCTGGCACTGCCGGACCTGCAGCACCGACAGAGCGCCGGCCCGCTCAATCGGTTAATCCGGGCCGAGGCGGAGCAGGGTGTCAGGGTGCACCTGCTGCCCGGCCTGCCGGATGCCGAGACCTGGCGGTGGCTGATCGAGAGCGAGAGCGAGAGCGAGGGCGAGGGCGAGGGCGAGGGCGAGAGCATCTGGTCAAGCCAGGTCCGCGCCGGCCAGAGAGTCCGTCACGGCGGCGAGCGTCGCGCGCTCTCTGAGCTGGCCGCGCTGGCGACCCCCGCGACGACGGTCGAGGCGCGCCTGCGCGGCCAGCCGTGCCGCGTCGCGCTGTCACGGCTCAGCGTCACGGCCGCCCCGAACCCACGCAGGGAACAGGGTTCCGAGACGCCCCTTGAAGCCTGGTTCGCCGAGCTGAGCGATCCCGAGAGCGGCGACGCGCTGGGACGACGCTTCTGGCTGACGACCTGCCGTCACCCCGAGGATGCCGTGCCCTTGCTGCTGCGCTATCTCCAGGCGGAAGGAGTCGCCCAGCAGACACGGCGCGCCGAGGAGCGCCTGGTGGAGCTGCTGCCCGCCCGGACGCGCCCCGAGCTGCGCCTGCTGCTGGCTGCCGGCATCGCGACCCAGGCCAGCCACCTCGAGCACATCGGTGACGAGGCCGGCCAGGATCTGCGCGCGGAGCTGCTGGGCCTGGTGGGCGGCCGCCGTCGCCGCCGCGACACCGCGCTGCTCGAGGCGCTGCTGACGCTGTTCAGCGCGCGAGACGCCATGCGCCAGCTGGGCGCTGCCAGCGTGGAGAACATCGAGTGAGCGCGTTCGACCAGGCGGCGGGCCTCCGCCAGTGGGCCGGCGCGCAACGCGGCCCTGCCTCGCCAGGCGCACAGGCCCCCGCACCTCGCGCCAACACCAACGGGGCGCCGCCGAGGACGCTGGTGGTAGTCGGGTTACCGGGCAGTTCTCCCGACCAGGCCGGCCGGGTCATGACGCTGCTCGAGCACTGGGCGGCCGAGGGGCTGCGCTGGGTAAACGACCCGGCGCAGTGGCGGGTGGTGCCCCTGGCGATCAGCAGCCCGCACCTGCCGCTGTTGCTGACCCAGCAGTCACGCTGGGCGCTGTGGGTGGGCAGCGATCCGGACGCCTTTCGCCGCGCCTTCGCGCTGCTGAGCCGGCTTCACGAGCGACAGGGGCCGCGCCGGCTGCTGGCCGTGCACGCCCCCGACCTGCCCCGCCGGGGGCTCTTGAACAACCTGCAACAGGCGGCCTGGCGCTACCTGGGCATCGATCTGCTGGTGATGGCGTCATGAGGCCCTCGAGAAGATTCGCCCCGCGCCCCGACCGTCGATGCTGGCCGGCCCTGGCGCTGCTGCTGGCCGTTGCCAGCACCGAGCTTCAGGCCGCCGGCAGCTGGATCGCCGAGGCCCCCGCGCTGCGCGTCAGCGTGATCGGGCGCGATACGGTGTCCGCCGCCCTGCGGCCGGGCGGCATGACAGCCGAGGGCGAGGCCATCACCAGCATCACCTGGCGCTACCGGTTGCCGCCGGGCCGCGCCCTGAACGCCCGGCTCTGCCACCCGGCCGGCTGTGTGGCGCTGCCCGCCATGCGCGGCACCACCCGCGCGCTGGCCGGGCTGCCAGCCGATGCGCCGCTGGCGTTTCACTTCTCGCTGCCCCGGGGAGAGGATCCGATCAGGGTCGGCGGGCTGCAGGTGATCGTGAACCATCGGTAAAACCGAATCCGGCAACGCCACCCCGAAGCGCGGGTGGCTGCCGGCCAGCTGTGAGGCACGAGGATGTATACCGCACAAGGGAAGATCGATCAGAGCGCACTGCTGACGGAGTACCTGCCGATGGTGCGCCGCCAGGCACTCGCCCTGCAGGTTCGGCTGCCCGCCAGCATCGAGCTGGACGACTTGATCCAGGCCGGCACCGTGGGACTGCTGGAGGCCATGGGCCGCTTCAATGCGGGACAGGGCGCCAGCTTCGCGACCTTCGCCAATCAGCGGATCCGCGGCGCCATGCTCGACGAGCTGCGCAGCCGGGACTGGCTGCCGCGCAGCGTGAGGCGCAGCGCCCGAGCCGTGGACGCCGCCGTGCGGCGGCTGGAGCAGGAGTTGGGGCGCGCGCCCGAGGAGACGGAGATCGCGGCGACGCTCGAGATGCCCCTGGCCGACTACCGGCGCCTGCTCAACGACACCAACAGCGGTCAGCTGCTGCCCTTCGAGGAGCTGATGGCCGAGGGCGGCGAGTCGCGGCTCGAGAGCCGCGCCCTGGAAAGCCCCTTCTCGCAGCTGCTGGATCAGGAGAAACGCCAGCGGCTGGTCGAGGCCATCGAGGAGCTGCCCGAGCGCGAGAAGCTGCTCATGGCCCTCTACTACCAGGAAGAGCTCAACCTGAAGGAGATCGGCGCGGTGCTCGGCGTGTCGGAATCCCGGGTCTGCCAACTGCACAGCCAGGCGGTCAGCCGCCTGCGGGTTCGACTCGCCGAGAACGGCTGACGCCGACGCTTCGGTGAGCGCCAGGAGGCGAGAGACCGGAGACGATCGCCAGGGGTCCTAGAGTCGCCCCATCAGCGCCGCGGTCTTCTCCAGGGCATCGAGATAGCAGGCCTGAAGCCGTTCGGCCGGATGTTCGGGGGGATGCTCGCCGGGCGCGTCCTCGTGCTCCTCACAGAGCGCCAGGATGGCGCCGAGAGGCCCCTCGTGGCGAGCAAGGGCGCGCTGAATGGCGTCGGAAAGCGGCACCCGGGCCAGCAGCGTCGCCTGATCCTCCTCGAGCAGGGCCCCCATCATCGAGAACAGGCCCGTGGTGAAGGCATCCTCGGGATCGATGTTGCGGAAGGGCTCGGCCAGGTTCTGGCACATGAAGCCTCGGGTCAACGCCAGGCGCACCGTGATTCGCGATGACGGCAGGTTGCTGGCCAGCGACATCGTCATCACCAGTCGGCGCAGCTCGTTGAGTCCGATCACCTGCATCGCCCGCCTGAGATCCGACGACGGCTGGCGCTGGCCGAAATGGCTCGAGTTGGCGCGATGCAGGATGGCGACGTGCAGGTGCGGCATCTGCAGCAGCAGGTCGTGGAGGCGCGGCAGGTCGGCGTCCTCGCGGTAGAGCTCGTTGATCAGCCGCATCTGGGCGGCACGATTGCCGTGGCGACCCCGCGGCCGAGAGGCCTGATACTGCGGCTGGGAAAGATAGCGTCCATTGATGAGGTCACAGCCGGCCTCGAGGCACTGCTCGAGCCGTTCATGGTCCTGGATGTGCTCCGCCAGCAGCCGATGCCCCCGCGCCTTGAGGGCGTGAAGACGCTTGCGGTCGAGCGGGACGGAGGCATCGATCTCGACGATGTCGGCGATGGCCAGCAGTTCGGTCTCCATGGGATGACCCACGGGATCGGGCACGGCGATACGGTACTGCCGTTCGGCGATCCGCTCAAGGCGATCGATCACCGCCGGGGTGATCTCGAGACTCGCCGGCAGGCCGATGATCATCTGCTCGGGCGGTGTCGGCAAGAGCTCCGGGCGCATCAGCCACTCGCCGGGCAGTTCGATGTGCAGCGCCCGGGAGGCCAGCCGTCGATGCTCATCCAGCTCGTAGAGCACCGCGCTCAGCGCCCTCGCCATGTGGCCGACCGGGTCCTCGTCATCCTCGTCATGGTGCTGATAGACGAGCCGATCAGCCACATGGCGGTAGTCGGCATCGTGAATCGGATGCAGTGCAATGGTGAAACGCTCCGTCACGCCCTGGCCTGTCATGCGCTATCACTCCCTGTGACTGATGCCTGCCAAACAGATGGTGGAGAATCATCATCATTAGATTTTATGATGCGAAGAATATCACCCCGCCGAAGGACTGTGCGTGCTGCGATGCGGCAAGATTAAAGTATCCTGCGCGGCGTCCGATAATACCTGTATTTCCCTACCCTCTACGGTCCGGAGCCGAGAATGAACCCATCGACACTGATCGGCATACTGGCCAGCTGCGTGCTCCTTGCCAGCGTCCTGTTCTTCACCGCCGAGTCCCCGCAAAGCTTCATCAACCTGCCGGGGCTCGCCATCGTCGTGGCCGGCACGCTGGCGGCCACCTTCATCAGCTATCCCCTCAAGGAGGTGCTGCGGGTCGTGCGTCTGGTGGCCATCGTCTTCCGGCGCGAGAACACCTATATCCGCGACGACATCAAGGAGCTGGTCGACCTCTCCCGACTGTGGCTCAAGGGGGACGTGCGCTCGGTGGAGAAGGCCCTGGAGCACACCCGCAACCCCTTCCTGCGCACCGGCATCCAGCTGGTGATCGCCAACACCAAGGAAGAGGAGATCTTCGATCTGCTGCGCTGGCGGATCTCCCGGCTCAAGGCGCGGGAACATGCCGAGGCCCAGATCTTTCGCACCATGGCCACCTACGCGCCGGCCTTCGGCATGATCGGCACCCTGGTCGGTCTGGTGAACATGCTGGAGGTCATGGAGGCGGGGGACCTGCACGTGATCGGCCCGCGCATGGCGGTGGCGCTGCTCACCACCTTCTACGGCATCCTGCTGGCCAACCTGGTGTTCAAGCCGATCGCCGTGAAGCTCGAGCGGCGCACCGAGGAGCGTCTGATCGCCATGAACATGGTGCTCGAGGGTATCTCGCTGATCACCAAGCGACGCCTGCCCTCCTTCATCGAGGAGACCCTCAACTCCTTCGTCGCCAACTACCACGATGAGATCCGCGACCCGCAGTCCCCCGCCGAACTTCGCAATAGCGCTGAGCAGGAGCAAGGCGGGAAGGATCGCGGCGAGAAGGGCCAGCATGCATAACCGGGACATCAGCGAGGCGCTCAGTCCCCCCGGCCAGGGAGAGGGCGACAGCGAAAGCTGGCTGATGAGCTATCTGGACGTCCTGACCCTGCTGATCACGCTGTTCGTGCTGCTGCTCTCGATGGCGGGAAATGGCCAGGCCGAGAGCGGCGGCCAGTACGGCGGCCAGGCCGTGTCACCCGCGGCGTACTCGGCTTCGCTGGCGGTCGCCGGCGGCATGGCGCCCCAGGCCGCCGGCCTGAAACCCCGCCACGACGGCCTGCAGCCGCGCTTCAAGGGACTCGAGATGGAGGGCGTCAGCGTCGCCGAGGGCAAGGGCGGCATCACGCTACGCATCGACAACAACCTGCTGTTCGCCAGCGGCCAGGCGCGCCTGACAGAGGGCGGGCGCCGGGTCCTGCAGGGCATGGTGGAGACGCTTCAGACATTCGACGGCCGCATCTCGGTCGAGGGGCATACCGACAACGTGCCCATCGCCACGCGTCGCTTCCCCTCCAACTGGGAGCTCTCCACCGACCGCGCGATCTCGGTTCTGCGCCACCTCGTCAAGAGCGGCCTTTCGGAAGCGCGCCTGCGGGCCATCGGCTACGCCGATACCCAGGCGCTGGAAAGCAACGATACCCGCGCCGGGCGCGCCGCCAACCGCCGTGTCGAGCTGCTGCTCACCCGCGACCCCTGACGCCCCGGCACCAGACACCAAGGACAACATATGAGCCACTGCGCAAGAGTAGAGGGGCACTGTGGACGCTGCGAGGGGGAGCTGCCCTTCGACTTCACCATGGCGTTCCAGCCGATCGTCGATATCCGTGAGGCGTGCGTCACCACCTTCGAGGCGCTGGTGCGGGGCCCCAGCGGGGAGTCAGCCTGGAGCGTGCTCTCCCAGGTGAACGGCGACCTGCTCTACCGCTTCGACCAGGCCTGCCGCGTGCGCGCCATCGAGCTTGCCAGCCGACTCGGCCTGCGCCAGAAGCTGTCGATCAACTTCCTGCCCAATGCGGTCTACGAGCCCGAGGCGTGCATCCAGGCCACCCTCGATGTGTGCCAGCGCGTGGGGTGGCCGACCGACCGGCTGGCCTTCGAGTTCACCGAGACGGAACGGGTCAGCGACCGGCGCCACCTGCACCGAATCATCGAAAGCTACCGCTCCATGGGCTTCACCACGGCGCTCGACGACTTCGGCAACGGCTATGCCAACCTGGACCTGCTCACCGACCTGAAACCCGACCGCCTGAAGATCGATCGCGAGCTGGTGATGGGCTGCGATCAGGACACCCGGCGACAGGCGCTGATCCGCGCGGTGAAGGGGCTGGGCGACGCCCTGGGCCTGCTGCTGATCGCCGAAGGAGTCGAGACGCGGAACGAGGCCCTGTGGCTGGCGCGCCTGGGCATCACACACCAGCAGGGCTATTACTTCGCCCGGCCCGCCGTCGAGTCGCTGGGCGAGGATCTCAAGCCGATGCTGATCGCGCTGCGCGAGGAGAGCGAGGGCGGGCGCTCCCTCGGGGCCTGAGGCCCTGTCCGTCAGGACGTCGACGACGAAAGGCTATCCCGCGACAAGAAAGGCTATTCCGCGAAAAAAAGCCCCACGACAACGAAAAGGGCCTACGACGGTGTCGTAGGCCCTCGAATTCGTGGCGCGCCCGGCAGGATTCGAACCTGCGACCCTCGGCTTCGGAGGCCGATACTCTATCCAACTGAGCTACGGGCGCACGGCCTGGCGATGGGTGCCAGGCGGGCGCTATCCTACCCGCCTGCCAGAGCGCTGTCCAGCCGCCCTCCCTTCCGGCCCCGAGCATGGTTTGATCCGGGGGATTTTCCAGGCGTTGGCGATGCCGGTATACTATCGCCCACTATATATGCGCGCCGTGGCGTCCACCGTCTGACGTGATGCCGAGCGTGATTCCGATGACAGGACCGTCGAGAGGTGGTGAGAGTGAAATCCAGCAAGCTGATCATGGGGTGCCTGGCCGCCCTTGGCCTGAGCACAGGCATGGCCGTTGCACAGGACGACGCGGCGCACGATGCCATCGCGGAACGCCTGAAGCCGGTGGGTGAGCTCTGCCTGCAGGGCGAGGACTGCGGCACCGCGATGGCCGCCGCCAGCGGCGGCGACAGCAGTGCCTCCGCGGGCGGCGCCATCGACGGGGCCGGCATCTACAACAACGTCTGCATGGCCTGTCACGAGACCGGCGCCGCCGGCGCCCCGATCCGCGGCGACGAGGCCGCCTGGAGCGAGCGCACCGGCAAGGGCTTCGAGACCCTGGTGAGCCACGCCGTCAACGGCTTCAACGCCATGCCCGCCAAGGGCGGCAACCCGAGCCTCTCCGACGAGGAAGTCCAGGCCGCAGTGGCCCACCTGGTCGAGCCGGTCATGGACGTGCCCGCTCAGGAGAGCGGCGGCGAGTCCGCCTCGGCAAGCGGCGAGGCCAGCACCGAGGGTGAAGCCAGTGCCGAGGGCGCAAGCGAGACCAGCGCCGAGGCTGCCACGGCCGGCATCGACGGTGAGGCGATCTACAACACCGCCTGCATGGCTTGCCACGCCACCGGCGCGGCCGGCGCGCCGGTGAAGGGCGACGCCGAGGCCTGGGCGACGCGCCTCGAGAAGGGCACCGAGACCCTCTACAGCCACGCCATCAACGGCTTCAACGCCATGCCCGCCAAGGGCGGCAACACGTCGCTCTCCGATGCCGAGGTGCAGGCGGCGGTCGATCATATGGTCGGCGCCGTGCAGTAAACCTCCGGTCACGGAAACGCAAGCGGGGCGCCCTTGGGCGCCCCGCTTGCGTTGGAGGAGCGGCCGTCGGTAGCCGGCCGCCGCCTTTCAACCCGGTTTCATCAGCCCGGTCTCAGCCCAGCAGCGAGCGAATCCCCGCCAGGGCGTCCTTGCCCCGCGCCTGCTTCTTCTCCGGGTCCTCGCGGTCGGCGCGCCCCTCCCACTCCAGATCGTCCGCCGGCAGTTCGTCGAGGAAGCGGCTGGGCGTGCAGTCCATCATCTCGCCATAGGTCTTGCGCTGACGCGCCAGCGTCATGGTCAGGGTGCGCCGGGCCCGGGTGATGCCCACGTAGGCCAGGCGACGCTCCTCCTCCACGGTGCCCGCCTCCACGGCGTTGCGGTGGGGCAGCAGATCCTCCTCCAGGCCCATCAGGTAGACATGCGGAAACTCCAACCCCTTGGAGGCGTGCATGGTCAACAGCTGCACCCGGTCGGAGTCGTCCTCCTCGGCCTGCTGCTCGAGGATGTCGCGCAGCACCAGCCGGGAGATCGCCGCCTCCACGTCGTCGGTCTCGGTCTCCTCGCTGGCCGTGTCCTCGGGATCGCGGTTCATGGACTTCTCGAGCTGATCGATCAGGATCCAGACGTTGGCCATGCGCCGCTCGGCGATGGTCGGCGCGCTGGCGTTCTGATAGAGCCAGGCCTCGTAGTCCATCTCGTGCAGCATGCCGCGGATGGCCTCGATGGCGTCGCCCTGATCCATGCGTCGGCGCACCCCGTCGATGAAGTGGGTGAAGCGCGACAGCCGATCCATCGCCCGCTCCGGCAGCTGCTGGGCGAGGCCCAACTCGTGGCAGGCGGCGAACAGCGAGATCGAGCGCCCGGAGGCCTGGTCGTTGGCGTAGTTGGCGAGCTTCTCGAGGGTGCTCGGGCCGATCTCGCGGCGCGGCACGTTGACGATGCGCAGGAAGGCGTTGTCGTCGGCCGGGTTGATCAGCAGGCGCAGGTAGGCCATGGCGTCCTTGATCTCGTTGCGCGAGAAGAAGGAGGTACCACCGGAGAGCTTGTAGGGAATCTGGTAGTGCTGCAGCTTGAGCTCCAGCAGCCGGGCCTGGAAGTTGCCGCGGTAGAGCACCGCGAAGTCGCGCCATTCGGCGGACTCCTTGATGCGCCGGGTGAGGATCTCGCTGGCCACCCGCTCGGCCTCGGCCTCCTCGTGGCGATTGACCACCACGCGGATCGCCGCGCCCTCGCCCATCTCCGACCACAGGGTCTTGTCGTAGACGTGGGGGTTGTTACTGATCAGGGTGTTGGCGGCGCGCAGGATGGTGCCGGTGGAGCGGTAGTTCTGCTCGAGCTTGATCACCTTCAGGCGCGGGAAGTCCTCGCCCAGGGTGACCAGGTTCTCGGGACGCGCGCCACGCCAGGCGTAGATCGACTGGTCGTCATCGCCGACCACGGTGAAGGTGGCCCGCTCGCCCATCAGCAGCCGCACCAGAAGGTACTGGCTGATATTGGTGTCCTGATACTCGTCCACCAGCATGTAGTGGATCTTGCGCCGCCAACGAGCCAGCGCTTCGGGATCGTCGCGCAAGAGCACCACCGGCAGCAGGATCAGGTCGTCGAAGTCTACGGCGTTGTAGGCCTTGAGGTGGCGCACATAGGCCTCATAGACCCGGGCGGCGTACTGCTCGTCGTCGTCCTCGGCGTGGGAGAGCGCCTGGCCCGGCAGCAGCAGGTCGTTCTTCCACTGGGAGATCTGCTGCTGCACGGCGTTGATCTGGTCGGCGTCGACCTGGGCGTCCTTGTTCATCAGGTCGCGCAGCAGCGCCTTGGCATCCTCCGGATCGAACAGCGAGAAGCCCGGCCGGTAACCGAGCGCCTTGAGCTCGCTGCGGATGATGTTGAGCCCCAAGGTGTGGAAGGTGGAGACGGTCAGGCCGTGCCCCTCCTTGCCCTTGAGCATGCTGCCCACCCGCTCCTTCATCTCCCGGGCGGCCTTGTTGGTGAAGGTCACGGCGGCGATGCGCCGGGCGCTCATGCCGCACTCCTGCACCAGGTAGGCGATCTTGGTGGTGATCACGCTGGTCTTGCCCGAGCCCGCCCCGGCCAGCACCAGGCAGGGGCCGTCGATGTAGCGCACGGCCTCCTGCTGGCGGGGATTGAGGCCGGCGACCCGGCGTTTGATGGACGTGGACATCAGGCATTCCTCGCAGGCGCGTGGGGGTCGATGGCCGGATGATCGGCCTCGAAGGTGCCGGCCTCGGAAGGGGCCGACCCCGGGAGGCCGGCCCCCTGAAGCCCGGCGCCCGGGAGGCCGGACCCCACGAATTCGAGCTGGCGCCAGGCCTCGAAGACCACCACCGCGCAGGCGTTGGAGAGGTTCAGGCTGCGGCTGTCGGGCAGCATCGGAATACGCAGGCGCTGGGCCTCGGGCAAGGCATCGAGCAGCGTCTGGGGCAGGCCGCGGGTCTCGGGGCCGAACACCAGGGCGTCGCCCTCGCGATAGCCAGGCTCGTGATAGCCGGTGCGCCCCCGGGTGGAGACGGCGAAGACCCGCGCCGGCGCCACGGCGGCGAGGAAGGCGCCCCAGTCGGCATGCACGCGCACCCGGGCCCACTCGTGGTAGTCGAGCCCGGCGCGGCGCAGGCGCTTGTCGTCGAGCGTAAAGCCCAGCGGCTCGATCAGGTGCAGCCGGAAGCCGGTGTTGGCGCAGAGCCGGATCAGGTTGCCGGTATTGGGCGGGATCTCGGGCTGGTAGAGCACCACGTCAAGCATCAACGGCTCCTGATAGTAAGGGCGTACAACGCGCTCGGGCCCCGTGCGGGGCCCGAGGAAGGGATCGCCTGGCGCGGACATCGCGCCGCCGGGCCTCAGTCGCCGGACACGCCGTAGCGGTCGCGGTAGGCGCGAATCGCCTCGGCATGGCCCTTGAGCGCCTCGCCGGCGTGCTGCTCGAGGTACTCGAGCACCAGGTCCAGGGTGACGATGCTGACCACCGGCATGCCGTAGGTGGCCTCGACCTCCTGGATGGCGCTGCGCGGATCGTTCTCGTCGCGGCCGCGCTCCTGGCGATCCAGGGCGATCACCACACCCGCCGCCTTGGCACCCGCGTCGTCGATCAGGCCCATCACCTCGCGGATCGCGGTGCCAGCGGTGATCACGTCGTCGATGATCAGGATGCGCCCGGCGAGCTCGGCGCCGACGATGTTGCCGCCCTCGCCGTGGGCCTTGGCCTCCTTGCGGTTGAAGGCGTAGGGCAGGTCGCGGTCGTGGTGATCGGCCAGCGCCACGGCGGTGGTGGCGGCCAGCGGAATCCCCTTGTAGGCGGGCCCGAAGAGCACGTCGATCTCAAGCTCGCTGTCGGCGATGGCCTGGGCGTAGAAGCGGCCCAGCTCGGCCAGGGCGCGGCCGGTGCGGAACAAGCCGGCGTTGAAGAAATAGGGGCTGACGCGGCCGGATTTCAGGGTGAATTCGCCGAAGCGCAACACGCCCTGTTCGATGGCGAACTCGATGAATGCCCGCTGGTAGGGTTGCAGGGACGATGTTGTACGCGGGTCCGCCACGGAGCCTCCTATCACGTTTATCGACTGACGCCATTTACCCAAACGTCGAAACGTCGGGTATCATACACGCGCGACGCAAAAGGGACCACGTATGAAAATCGCCACCATCAATGTCAACGGCATCCGCGAAGCGGTCGGACGGGGCTTCCTCGACTGGCTGGCCAACCAGGATGCCGACGTCGTCTGCGTGCAGAACCTCAAGGCCAAGAGCTTCGAGCTGGACGATAGCATCCTCTATCCGGAAGGCTACGAGGGCTACTTCCTCGATGCGGAGCAGGACGGCTTCTCGGGGGTCGGCCTCTACTGCCGCCAGATCCCCAAGGCCATCATGTACGGCCTGGGTTTCCCCCAGTGCGACCACGAGGCGCGCTTCCTGCAGGCGGACTACGACCGCTTCAGCATCGCCAGCTTCCTGATGCCCGACGGTAGCGACTATGCCGCCAAGCAGGCCTTCATGGCCCAGTATCAGGAGTACCTGTCGAAGATGGCCCGCAAGCGCCGCGAGTACATCATCTGCGGCTCCTGGCACATCGCCCACAAGACCATCGACCTGGAGAATTGGGCCGACAACCAGACCACGCCCGGCTTCAAGCCCGAGGAGCGTGCCTGGATGGATCAGGTCTTCGGCCCCACCGGCTTCATCGACACCTTCCGCGAGATCAATCGCGACGCCGGCGAGTATACCTGGTGGCCGAAGCTCGACCAGGAGGTGCCGCGTTCCCGCCAGGAGGGCTGGCGCATCGACTACCAGATCGTCGGGCCGAACTTCCGCCGCCACGTGGTGGACGCCTGGATCGACTACGACGCGACCTTCTCGGAGTTCGCGCCGCTGATCGTCGAGTACGACCTGACGCTCTGAGCCCGCTCCCTTCGTCGCCGTTCCGGCCCGTCCGGAACGCAACGCGCCGGCCCTCGGGCCGGCGCGCTGCGTTTGTGGGAGAGACCTGACCAAGGGCTCAGCCGCCTGACAGGCCTTCCGGAGGCGCTGTGAACCCGTCCCTGGGCGCTACCGGCACCCTGCTGCGCTCTCGCGTCCCGCTCCGCTTGCAGGTCCGGTGCTGGCCATCCATGGCCAACCCGTTCGGAGCAGCGCTCCTCACCCCTGGCGCAGGACCTCCTTCAGCCTGTCGTCGGCACATTTCTACAGCGAGTATGCCACTCAGCCGCGAATGCCCAGCGCCTCGCGCTGGTGGGCGAACAGCTCGGCGCCGGCCTTCTCGGCCAGGTCGAGCATGGCGTTGAGCTCGGCGCGGCTGAAGGTGCCCGCCTCGGCGGTGCCCTGCACCTCGATCAGCTCGCCGCCCTCGGCCATCACCACGTTCATATCGGTACCGGCGCTCGAGTCCTCCGGGTAGTCCAGGTCGACCACCGGAACGCCCTTGTAGAGCCCCACCGAGATCGAGCCGACCAGCTGGTGGAAGGGATCGGCCTTGATCAGCTTCTCGCGCTGCAGGTAGCGGATGGCGTCGATCAGCGCCACGCAGCCGCCGGTGATGGCCGCGGTGCGGGTGCCGCCATCGGCCTGGATGACGTCGCAGTCGACGGTAATGGTGTACTCGCCGAGCTTCTTGAGGTTCACCGCCGCGCGCAGCGAGCGGCCGATCAGCCGCTGGATCTCCAGGGTCCGGCCGCCCTGCTTGCCGCGGGTCGCCTCGCGGCCGCTGCGGGAGTGGGTGGCGCGGGGCAGCATGCCGTATTCGGCGGTCACCCAACCCTGCTTCTTGCCGCGCAGCCAGCGCGGCACGCCGGCCTCGACGCTGGCGTTGCACAGCACCTTGGTGTCGCCGAACTCCACCAGTACAGAGCCCTCGGCGTGGCGGGTGTAGTCGCGGGTGAGGCGGATGTCGCGGGATTGGTCGGCGGCGCGTCCGCTGGGACGCCGGATCTCCGAGGTCATGGCAGCTCTCTTGAATCGGGAAGATGACGGGAAGACACCCGTGGAATGGCGGCCATTCTACACGCTCTGGGCGACACGGTCTGGCCGCGGAATCGGGTACACTGCGGGCCCTGCACACCACGCGTTCTATCGGGAGGCCCCATGGTTCAGAGCATGACCGCCTTTTCACGTCAGGAGCACGACGGCGAGTCCGGCCGCCTGCAGCTCGAGCTGCGCTCGGTCAACCAGCGCTACCTGGAGCCGCACTTTCGCCTGCCCGAGGCGCTTCGCGACCTGGAGCCGGCCTTCCGCGAAGCGCTGCGCACGCGCCTGGCTCGGGGCAAGGTCGAGTGCACCCTGCGCTTCGAGCCCTCCGGCGACGAGGCCGAGCCGAGCGTCGACCGGGCCCGCCTCGACGCCCTGGCCATCACCCTGGCGGAGGTGCGCCAGCGCGTGCCCGACGCCGCCATGCCCGATGCCCTGCGCCTGCTCGATCACCCGGGCGTGCTCGAGCGGCGCGCCCCGGACCTGGAGGCCGTCAAGCGCGAGGCCCTGACGCTGTTCCAGGCCGCCCTGGACGACCTGATCGCCGGCCGCGCTCGGGAGGGCGAGAAGCTCGCCGCGCTGATCCGCGAGCGCCTCACCGCGATCAACGAGCAGGTGGCCGAGGTGCGCCGGCTGATGCCGCGTATTCTCGAGCGCCAGCGCGCGCAGCTGCTGGAGCGGCTCGCGTCCATCCGCGCCGAGCTCGACCCCCAGCGACTCGAGGCCGAACTGCTGCTGCTCGCCCAGAAGGCCGACGTCGACGAGGAGCTCGACCGCCTCGCCACCCACGTCGCCGAGGTGGAGCGCCAGCTCGGCCAGCCCGGCCCGGTGGGGCGCCGCCTGGACTTCCTGATGCAGGAGCTCAATCGTGAAGCCAACACCCTGTCGTCGAAATCGGTGGTCGCCGAGACCACCCGCTGCGCCGTCGAACTCAAGGTGCTGATCGAGCAGATGCGCGAGCAGATCCAAAACATCGAATAACGCCGCGTCAGGCGCCTCGCGACGCCACGACACTTTACTTACGCACCACGCCGGGCCCTTCGCCCAGCGTGGTGCGTTCAGGCCGGACGCTTCCTGTCGGCCTTCGGCGTGCGACGCCTGATCCACAGCAGGCTCGCAAGCGAGATGGCCGCCAGCAGTGCCACGCCAGCGGCGAATCCCATGCCGGCGGTCGCCAGGCCGAAGGCGCGGGCCGCCAGCCCGATGCCCACCACCGGGATCGACAGGGCGATGTAGGCGACAATGAAGAAGGTCGCGGCGACGCCGCCGCGCTGGTCGTCGGGACTGGCCTGCACGACGGCGCCCAGGCCGGCACGAAAGGCCATGCCCTGGCCGGTGCCCGCGACGAGCGCCCCGAGCAGGAAGACGGCCAGCGAGCCAAGGCCGATGCCGACGCCGACCAGCGAGGCGCCGAGGATCACTCCGGCACAGCCGAGCGGTAGCCGCCAGGGCGCCGGGAAACGCTCCTGCAGGAGCTGGCCGAGGGTCGAGGCGAAGAACACCGACCCGGCCACCAGCCCCGACAGCGCCAGGCTGTCATGCCCGAGCACGCCGATCATGAAGGCGGGCGCCGTGGCGGTGAAGAAGCCCAGCAGGGCGAAGCCGGCGAACCCGGCGATCGCCGCCGGAAAGAAGAGCCCGCGGACCTCGTCCGGCACCTGCAGCCGCTGCAGGCTTAGCCTCGGCCACGCCGGGCGGTTCACGGTTTCGGGCACCTTGAGAATCACCAGTACCGCCAGCGCGGCCAGTGCCAGATGCACCCCATAGGCCAGGCGCAGCGGCCAGGGAAGGTATTCGACCAGCAGGCCGGCAAGGATAGGCCCCAGCCCCAGGCCGCCCATGTTGACCGCGGTGGCCAGGAAGGCCGCCCGTCGCGGCCAGGCCCGAGGCGCCAGCTCCATCACCGCCACCGTGGCGGTCGCCGTGAAGATGCCGGCGGACATCCCCGAGATGAAGCGGGCGACCAGCAGGCTATGCAGGCCGTCGCTCGCGAGGAAGATCACATCGCTCGCCGCCGCTGCCGCCAGTCCGGCCCCCAGCATCGGACGACGGCCGAGCTGATCCGACCAGCGCCCGGTCGCCACCAGGGCGCCCATCACCCCGAGCGCATAGACGGCGAAGATCACCGTGATGGTCAGCGCAGAGAAATCGAAGCGCGTCTGATAGACCGGATACAGCGGCGTGGGCAAAGTGGTGCCCAGCATGGTGATCAGAAACGCCAGCGCCACCCCGAAGAAGGGCAGCGCCGATTCCGGCGTGCGGCGTTCGTAAGCCGTCGTCATGGTCTCTCCTTGTCCTCATAAGATCGGCGCCGCATCAGGCTGGCGCAGGATCAGGCAGGCACCTGCGTCTCACGCTCTCGCGCCAGGGCGATCAGGAAGATCGAAAGGCCGGCCAGCGCCATGGCCGTGCCCACGAGACCCGTGGCCGACCAGCCCAGCCCCACCGTCACCGCCAGGCCACCCAGCCAGGCGCCGAGGCCATTGGCGATGTTGAAGGCGGCGTGGTTGAGGGTCGCGGCCATGGTCTGGGCATCGCCGGCGACATCCATCAGCCGGGTCTGCAGCGGCGGCACCAGGGCGCCACAGGTGCCCACCAGGCCCACGAACAGCATGCCGCTCCAGATCTGATCGGCGGCCAGGAAGAAGCCCAGCTGGCAGAACGCCGCCCAGACCAGGGCGCCGCCGATGGCACGGCTCTGGTGGATGTCGGCCAACCGTCCACCCGCATAATTGCCGATGACCGCGCCCACCCCGAAGGTCGCCAGCACCAGCGGCCCCAGCGCCTCGGGCATGCCGGCCTGATGGGTCAGGGTCGGCATCGCATAGCTGAACACGCTGAACATGCCGGCGAAGCCCACGCAGGCCACGGCCAGGGTGTAGAGCACCCGCGGCCGGGTGATCGCCGAGAGCTCCGAGCGCAGGGAGGCGCCATCATTCGGCGGCTGCACCGGCACCCACAGCCGCACCAGCAGCGCGGTGCAAAGCCCCAGCGCCCCCACCAGCACGAAGGCCGCCTTCCAGCCCGCCAGGCCTCCGATCCAGGTGGCCAAGGGCGCCCCGGCCAGGATCGCCAGGGTCAACCCCGCCAGCACTCGGCCGACGGCACGGCCCCGCTCGTGGGGCTCGGCGACGTTGGCGGCCACCAGCGCCGCCACCCCCAGGTAGACCCCGTGGGGCAGGCCGGCGACGAAGCGCAGGGCGACGAAGCCGTGGAACGAGGGGGCCAGCAGAGTCAGTAAATTGGCGGCGGCGAACCACACCATCAGGCCGATCAGCAGCCGACGGCGGGGAATCCGCGCGCCGACCGCCGAGATCAGCGGTGCACCGACCACCACTCCCAGGGCGTAGGCGCTAATGGCGAGGCCCACCTCCTGAACCGCGATGCCATAGTCGTCGGCGATGCGCTGCATCAGGCCCATGATCACGAATTCAGTGGTGCCGATGGCAAAGCCCCCCAGCGCCAGGGCAGTCTCGGCCAGGCGAGGGGTCGATCGGGGACGAAAAGCGTCCGTGGGCATGCCGCGCTCCCTGAGAAAGTGATGGTGCCGCCATCGGGCGGCGTGCAAGGGGGCGCCATTATTCCAGAGCAGCGCGCGGCCTGCGTCACTCGCCGCAAAGAAAGGGGGACGGCCTAACCTTCCCGCCGCGGCTCGGGCGCCGGCGGGCGTTCCGCCAGCGCCAGCGAGTCGTCGGCCTGAATGACGCCATCGAGCCATAGCCGCGCCTCGCGGCGGCCGGCATAGCGGTTCGTCAGGCCGTTGGCGCGCAGGTAGGCCGAGACCAGGGAGAAGCGCGCCTCCTCATGACCACGCCGCACGGCGCTCACCAGATAGCGCGCGCCCTGCTCGGGCCGGAAGGGCAGGACGTCGCCGGCGAGATACTCGCGCCCCAGGGCAGATAGGCTGCCGAGGTGTCCCGCCTCGGCGGCCGCACTCAGCAGGCGATGCGCGCGCGGGACGTCCGGCACGAGACCGCTGTCGTCGCTCAGCAGCATCCGACCCAGCGCCCCCTGGGCATAGAGGTCGCCGGCCTCGACGGCCAGTTCCAGGTAGTCTCGTCCGCGGACGATATCACGAAAGGGGGCGGGCCCCTCCAGCAGCGCCTGGCCGAGCTCGCGCGCCGCGACGGCATGGCCGCGATCGGCCAGCGGCGCGAGGTAGCGCTCGGCGGCGTCGAGATCCTGCGCGAACCCGCCCTCGGGCAGATATGCCCGCCCCAGAACGAGGGCCGCGTTCGGCTCGCCCGCCGCGGCGAGCGGCACCAGATAGCGCCGCGCGCGCTCGGCATGTCGCTTGAGCACGTCGCCGTCCAGATAGGCCCGCCCGAGGCTCAGGGCGGCCCCGTCGCGACCGGCCGCCGCGGCCTCGACGAGCCACCGCTCGGCCTGGCCGGACCGAACGGCGACCCCCTCTCCCGTCAGATAGCGCTTCCCCAGGGCCTCCATGGCACCGGGATGCCCCCCCCTCGGCCGCCTCGATCAGCGCCGGCACACGGCCCGCGAGCCCCTGTGCATAGAGGGTATTGCGCAGCGCCCGAGGCGCCGAGGGGTGGCCGGCCTCGACGGCACGGCGCAGCCAGCGCTCGGAGGCCACCAGATCGACGCTCAGCCCGCCCGGCGCCTGCCGATAGGCGCGACCGAGCAGCAGCATGGCATAGTCGTCGCCGCGGTCGGCGGCCGCCTCGAGCAGTTCGAGGGCCCGCTCGGGTCCGGCACCGCCCAGCTCGCCGTTCAGGTAGGCGTCGGCGAGGCGCGCCATCGCCGTCGTGTCCCCCAGCGCCACGGCGCGCTGCAGGAGGGCTTCGGCTCGCGACGGCCGAGCCGCCAGGGCGGTGCCCGCCAGGTAGGCCTCGGCCAGGTCGCGCATGGCCGCGGTCTCGCCGCGCTCGACCGCCGAGGCGAGCAGCGCCTCGCCCTCCTCGGGGCGGGGCGGGAGGTCTTCGGCGCCACTCAGCCGCAGCCGGCCGAGCTCGATCGTGCCCCAGACGTCACCCTCTCGGTGGGCCCGCTGCAGGTAGCCCAGCGCCAGGCGCGGCCGCTGCGGCAGGCCCGTCCCCTCCAGGAAGGCGCGACCGAGCAGGGTCAGGGCGCGAGGCTCACCATGCTGAGCGGCGGCCTCGAGCAGGGCGCGGCCTCTCGCCGGGTCGGGCTCCAGCGTCTCGCCGACGAGCAGCGCCTCGCCGAGGTCGGTCATGGCCGATGTCGAGCGGTTGTCGACGGCCTTCTCCAGCCAGAAGCGGGCCTGGACGGGGTCGGCCAGCGCCGCCGGGGCCCCGAGCCGGATGGCCCCAACCGTGGCCATGGCGGGCACGCTGCCGCGGTGGGCGGCACGGCGCAGCCACTCGAAACCCCGCGCCGGGTCCTCGACGAAGATCAGCTCGCCCGCCCGGCGCATGCCGTCGGTGCTACCGCTTTCCGCGGCGCGCACCAGCCAGGCCAGACGCCGCTCGGGCGCCGGGCCCAGCCGTCCCTCGGGGCCATAGAGACGTGCCATGTCGAGCATCGCCTCGACCTCACCCTCGGCGATGCGCGCATTGACCAGGGTCCGATAGCGCGCCAGGTAGTCCCGGGAGGCGTCGGCGTCCGCGGGCAGGAAGCCGCCGTCGTGATAGGCCTCGGCGAGGGCCAGCAGGGCCTCGTCGCTGCCGAGCCGGACCGCCTCACGATAGAGCGCCTCGGCCGCCTGGCGATCGACGGGGATGCCGTCCCCGCCGCTGGCCCGCAGGGCGGCCAGTTGCACCAGGGCCTCGGCGCGACGCTGCCCCGGCAGGGCCTGCTGCAGCAGACGGTAGGCCAGGACATCGTGATTGCCGAGCGCATCGTGAGTCAGGTAGAGCCGGGCCAGGTTGTAGGAGGCGTTGTCGCGAATCGAGGAGTTGACGCGAATGGCGGCGTGATAGAGCCCCTCGGCCCGCCGCAGATCGCGGCTGACGCCATGGCCGTAGTGGTACATCTTGGCCAGTTCGTAGTGGGCCGGCGGCAGACCATCGGCGGCCATCTCCTCCAACCGTGCCAGGCCGCCGACGTAGTCGCCCCGCTCGACGGCCTGGCGCGCGCGACGCACCCGCGTCCAATCGAGGTGATTCATCTCATAGGGCCAGGTCCAGGCCAGCAGCGCCCAATCCTCGACGGCCACCGGAGGGAGCCCACCCTCAGGCAGGCGCGAGGAGAGCCCCTGACACCCCGCCATCGCCAGGGCGAGGCCTACCCCGACCGCCGCCCTGACGAGGCGGGCGACGGGACGCCGCGCGGGCGTCGAACCGACTGCGTTCATGAATCACCATAGGGATCGAAATCGTAGGCGGGCGCCTGCTCGTCGCGCACCGGCGAGCCCGGCAGAGCCAGCTGCTGCGCCTCGGGGGACATGAAGTAGAGCGTCAGGTAGCCCCCCGCGCTGCGGTTGTAGATGGCCCGGTAGGGGCGCAGGAAGTCATCGATGCGAGGATCGGCGTAGCGCGCCTGGTAAATCTCCATCCAGGCAAAATACTGAGGATCGTCGATGAAGCCCAGATACTGCTCCTCGGGCACCTCGAGGCCCACCCGCTCATGGAAGTGCGACGGCGCCGTCAGCCCCCTGAGCGCCAGCTCGACGCCGTCATGGATGGTACGGCCCTCCACGCTCAGGTCGAAGATGTCATAGCCCTGGCGCGCGATGACCTGCATGTTGGTGATCAGGTAGAGCAGCGCGTAGTTCTGGTAGTGCAGGGCGCGGCGCCCCCGCGCCAGTTCCCGGGGAAAGCCCCCCTCCGGGGTCATCTCGGCCAGCGCCGAATGGACGGCGCTGACGCCGAAGCGAAAGAGCGCATCGTCCTCGGTCAGCACGCCCACCATGCTGGCGTAGAGGGCGCGGCGGTAGAAGTGGTTGTTGCAGCAGCTGCCGCCGCTGCGGCCGGGGATGCCCGCATGACGATGGGCCAGTCGATTGAGCCACGCCTCGACGCGCTGCGTGCGCTCTTCCTCGCCCTCGACGGCGGGACGCACGATCGAGTAGGCCATCGCCGCGGCGAAGATCATCGATTCGGTGGCGTACCAGGCCTGGGGCTCGTAGATCTGGTAGTGAAAGTCCAGCAGGCCGTCGTGACGCGCCCAGCGGTCCAGATAGCGCACCAGGCAGTCGGCGTAGTAGGCCTCCCCGGTGGTCATATAGGCCCCGGCGAGCCCGGAGACGGTATCCTCGAAGCGGAAGTAGGGGCGCGAGGCCTCGTACCACCGCTGCGGTCGCGGATAGAAGCTCGGCAGGCGCAGGCCCTCGCTCAGCACCGGCTGCGCGAGACTCTGGCGGCAGCTCTGGGCGTTGTCCAGGCGATCCATCTGGTGGAGCAGCAGGGCGTTGTCGGTGGTCGCCAGCAGGCGTCGACGCTCGGCCACGTCGAAGTAGGAGGCGCCCGGGCGAGTCACGACGTAGTGCGACAGGTCGAGGGCCTGACGCTCCTCGAGGCTCAGCGCCTGAACGCCGCCGCTCAGGGACACGAGGGCCGCCGCCAGTACGGGGCCGAGCGCGGAACGGAGTGAGCGCAGCGCAACCCTCATGAGGCGGGCCGGTAGAAGCGGAAGTCGGCGAAGTCGACCCGCTGGTCGCGGGGCGTGCGCCAGCTCGGCCCCGTGCCGCCGAAGAAGGTGGAGAACATCAGGCCGTCGATGCCCAGCGTCTCGGTCTCGCGATAGCGCAGCTCCTCGTGCGCGAAGACGAGCTCGCCGTTCACCCAGACTCGCGCCACGCCGTCGGACCGGCCGGGTGCGTTGAGAATGAGCTCCTGCTCCAGGGTCAGCCACTCGCCGGTGGGGAAGTCCCAGCGCCCCCGACCCAGGGAGACGCCATAGTCGCCCTGAGGCTCGACCACATAGGCGTAGAGCTCGCCCTGCCCGGCCTCGCGCCACATGAAACGCATCGAGAAGCCATTGTGACCGTCCGCCTGGCGCCCCCCGCTGGGGGCGTCGCCGCCATAGAGGCCCGGCAGCTTGCCACCCTTGACGAAGTCGAAGCCGCCGGGGAAGCGCAGGCGGTACTGCAGGCAGGCGCGCTCGCTGCCGCTCAGGCCCGGGGGCGCGGCGTAGAAGCCACCGCCGCCGCGCACGCCGGCATGGTCGCTGTCGCTGGGCGAGGAGGTGCCTGCCGGGTAGTCGACGCTCAGGACGCGGCCTTCGGCGTGCCCCGCGTCCCCGGACACGCTGAAGTTATCCACACCCCATAGGCGCGTGGCGGCGAAGCCCTCTTTCAGCGCCTGCTCCGGATCCCTCGCCTCGCTCGGCGAGGCCTGACCCACCGGCACATAGCGCTGCGAGCAGGGCGCGAGGCCCGGCGTCGCCGAGGTGGAGGACGCCAGGAGCGGCGACGCGCCGAGGATCAGGGCCAGCGTCAGCAGACCCGTCGAGCCGCGCCGCCACCTCACGACGGTTCCCCCTCTGACGTGCTGACGAAGCGTCCGATCAAACCGTTGAAGGCGCTCAGGAACCACTCGGCCACGGCGTCGAAGGCGGGGGCGTCACTGAACCGCACCTCGACGGGACGACCGACCAGGTGTGGCGGCAGCGGCCGCTCGGGCACCAGCAGCACGCTGGCGACGTTCTGCTGCTGGCGGACCCAGTGGGGGAAGCCGGCCCGGGGCTGGCGCTCGATATCCAGGGCGATGCTGCGGACCCGCGCCTCGATGACCTCCTTGCCGTTGCCCAGGTCGACGAAGGCCAGCTGGTGCGGCTCGAGTCGCGAGATGTCCTCCATGTGGACCAGCGCCTCGACCAGCACCGCCTCCGGCTCAGTGCGGGTCAGGGTCATCAGGGGATCGCCCTGCTGAACGTAGACATCCCCGGCGCCGTCGACCGCCCAGGCCACCAGGCACTCGCAGGGGCTGAAGAGACGATGTCCCGACAGGCGGGTCTCGAGGGCGTTGACCCTGGCCCGTTCGAAATCGACGCTGGCCTCGAGTTGGTCGACGCGCTCCCGGGCGATGCCCGCATCGGCGGTCTCGAAGGTGGTCGCCCGATAGTCGTCAGGGCGCGTGGCATTGAACAGGCTGACCCGCTGGGTGTCGGGGTCGGCCAGGCGCGTCTTGAGCGTATCGATCAGGCGCTGGTTGAAGCGCTCGCCCGCCTGCGCCAGGGCCAGCTCGGCGCGCAGCTCGCGGTTGTCGATGTTCACCAGGAGTTGATCGCGCTCGACCCGATCGCCGGGCGTCAGGCCGTGATCGGCCAGCACGCCGTTGCCGGGCGCCACGATGTCGACCCGCGGCGCCGTCACCGCGGCGAAATCGGGCTCGACCAGCAAGAGGTTGCGATACAGGGTCACCGCCAGCACCAGCAGCAGCGCGAGGCTTGCCAGCAGCAGCAGCGAATAGCGCCAGAGCGACCCAGAGGCCGGCATCGACGCCCCCTCCGGCATCGAGCGGCGGGGTGTCTGCGGGTCCTCGGCATCGATCAGCTCCTCGACGCTGGCATGCCGCCCGGCGAGGTAGGCCCGGATAACCCGGCGCAGCAGTTCCCGCTGGGCCGGATCGAGGCGGGTGATGACGAAGGCCACGAGGTACTGCCCCCGCGACTCATCGAAGTGCTGGCGCAGGCAGCGCGCCTCGACCGGGATGGTCAGCTCGGCGCTGCCCGCCGCCACCAGCAGCGAACCGCGCTTGATGACGCCGGCGTCTACCGGCGCTTCCATGCCTGGATTCATAGAATAACTGCAGCGCTTTGGACCACACGGTAGAGGTAGGAGGGCCAGCGCCGATACCCTCCCTGCTTTACCGACCAAAGTGAA
>NZ_FPAQ01000033.1 GCF_900116405.1 Halomonas saccharevitans
CAGAGGCTGCCCCGCGAAGCGCTGGCTCAGCTGGCGGATCAGCGTGTCGATGGCCGTGGGCTCATTGGCGATCTCACCACGAAACTCCGGCTCATGCCGTCCCGCCTCGGCGATGGATACCGCAATGCTGGCCTTATGCACATCCAGCCCGATATAGGCGGCATGGACGTCGCTGGCGGCGCTGAGCCGCTCGGCGGCAGTGCGCTCCACAACGACCTGCTGAGTTGCGTTAGACTGTGTCATGACCTGCCTCCCTCAATAGTGGCTCTGTGTTGTTGCCCAACCTCAACGTAACCCACGACGTTGAGGAGGGGCAGGTCAATCCATCATGTCTACGCCAGGGGTGAGGAGCATTGCTCCGAACGGGCTGGCCAGGGATGGCCAGCACCGGACCTGCAAGCGAAGTGGGACACGAGAGCGCAGCAGGGCGTCGGTAGCGCCCAGGGACGGGTTTACAGCGCCTCCTCGATGGTCCGACACTTCGGGCCCTGTCGCCGGCACAGCCTCGAGCAGAGATAGCTACCAGAGGAGGTTGTCATGGCCGGCCATAGCAAATGGTCCAACATCAAGCACCGCAAGGCGGCCCAGGACGCCAAGCGGGGCAAGGTCTTCAACAAGCTGATCCGCGAGCTCACGGTCGCCGCCCGCCAGGGCGGGGGCGAGCCCGAGGATAACCCGCGCCTGCGCGCCGCCATCGACAAGGCGCTGGCCAGCAACATGCCCAAGGACACCGTCCAGCGGGCGGTGGATCGCGGCGCCGGCAACACCGATGGCGATGATATGGAAGAGGTCGTCTACGAGGGCTACGGCCCCGAGGGCGTCGCGGTGCTGGTCGAGGCGATGACCGATAATCGCAACCGGACTGTCTCCGAGGTGCGACATGCCTTCAACAAGCACGGCGGTAACCTCGGCACTTCCGGATCGGTGGCCTTCCTGTTTCACAAGCAGGGCCGCCTGACACTGCCGGAAGGCGTCTCGGAGGAGACCGCCATGGAGGCCACGCTCGCCGCCGAGCCCGAGGAGATCGAGACCCTCGAGGACGGCCGGCTCGAGGTGGTGACCACCCCGGAGCGCTTCGGTGCGGTCAAGGACGCCCTGGTCGAGGCGGCTATTGCCCCCGAGGCCAGCGACGTCGGGCTGTTCCCGGACGTTTACACCCGCATCGACGATGTTGACCTGGGACGACGCATCGTTGCGCTGGTCGATTGGCTCGAGGATCTGGACGATGTGCAGAATGTTTACACCAATGCGGACTTCGACGATGCCATCATGGACGAGCTTCAGGAGTGAGAGCGGCCATCGACGCGCGCTCGGTTCGACGCACATGCTGACGGCCATGACGCACTCATCAGCCGCAGCAGTCGCGCCATGTTGATACTGGGCATCGATCCCGGCTCGCGGATCACCGGCTATGGGGTGCTGGACGTTTCCACCCCCACGCCGCGCTACGTGGCCAGCGGCTGCATCCGCATCCAGGCCGACGACCTGGCTCAGCGGCTGGCCCAGGTCTACGCCGGGATCAGCGAGCTGATTGCCGTGCACGTCCCCGGCGAATTCGCCATCGAGCAGGTGTTCATGTCGAAGAATGCCGACTCCGCCCTCAAGCTCGGCCAGGCCCGGGGCTCGGCGATCGTCTGCGCCGCCAACCACGGCCTACCGGTCAGCGAGTACGGCCCGCGACAGATCAAGCAGGCCGTCACCGGCGGTGGCGCCGCCGACAAGGCCCAGGTGCAGCACATGGTGACGGCGATCCTCGGGCTCTCGGCCACCCCCCAGGCCGATGCCGCCGACGCTCTGGCCATCGCCCTGACACATGCCCATGCGCGGCTGGGGCTGCTCAACAAGGGCAGCTTCGGCGGCCATCGCAGCCGCCGCAAGGCGAACACCTGGCGGGATTTTCGCCCCTGAGCGAGTCGCCAGAGAGCGACGCCCGTGCCTTGTCGAACGCTGTTCTCGCGGGCTGGCACGGCGCCCGGGCAAACAGTATAGTGGCCCGGTGACGGCCCCCGGGCCGCCCAGGACTCCAACCCTAAGGGACAGCACATTTCCATGATCGGACGCCTGCGAGGCACCCTGCTCGAGAAACAGCCCCCCTGGATGGTGGTGGACGTGGCCGGCGTTGGCTACGAACTGGAAGCCTCCATGACCACCCTGGTGGCCATGCCCGGCACCGGTGAGCCGGTATCACTCTATACCCATCTGACCATCCGCGATGACGCCCACCTGCTCTATGGCTTCGCCCGCGAGCAGGAGCGCGCGCTGTTCCGCGCCCTGATCAAGGTCAACGGCATCGGCCCGAAGCTCGCCCTCGGCATCCTCTCCGGCATGGACGAGGAGGCCTTCATTCGCTGCGTGATGGACGATGACGCCAAGGCGCTGACGCGCCTGCCGGGGGTCGGCAAGAAGACCGCCGAGCGGCTGATCATCGAGATGCGCGACCGCTTCCCCCACTGGCAGCAGCCCGGCGAGCTGGCCGTGGGCCTGGAGGGCACACCAGGCACCGCGCCGGCCGCCGCGGCGGATCCCGTCGCCGACGCCGAGGCGGCGCTGGTCAGCCTGGGCTACAAGCCTGCCGAGGCCGCCCGCATGCTGGTCGGCCTCGAGGAGGCCGAGTCCACCGAGGCCATGATCAAGGCGGCGCTGAGCCGTCGCCTGGCGGGGTGAGCCGATGCCCACGTCGTTTCTCCACCTGACACCGGATGGCCGCCATGCTCGAGAGTGACCGCCTGATCGCCGCTGACGCCCGGGAGGGCGAAGGCGAGGGCAGCGCCGACCACGCCATCCGCCCCAAGCGCCTGGCCGACTACATCGGCCAGCCCCGGGTGCGCGAGCAGCTCGACATCTTCATCAGCGCCGCCCGCGGTCGCGAGGAGAGCCTCGACCATACCCTGGTGTTCGGCCCGCCGGGGCTTGGCAAGACGACGCTCGCCAACATCATCGCCGCCGAGATGGGCGTGGGACTCAAGTCGACCTCGGGGCCGGTGCTTGAGCGGGCCGGCGATCTCGCCGCCATGCTCACCAACCTGCAGCCCGGCGACGTGCTGTTCATCGATGAGATTCATCGCCTCTCGCCGGTGGTCGAAGAGATCCTCTATCCCGCCATGGAAGACTTCCAGCTCGATATCGTCATCGGCGAGGGGCCGGCGGCGCGCTCGATCAAGCTCGACCTGCCGCCCTTCACCCTGGTGGGAGCGACCACCCGGGCGGGCCTGCTGACCTCGCCGCTGCGCGACCGCTTCGGCATCGTGCAGCGCCTGGAGTTCTACAGCATCGACGAGCTGACCGAGATCGTCGCCCGCTCGTCGCACCTGCTGGGCGTCGAGAGCGATCGCGAGGGTGCCCGGGAGGTCGCGAGGAGGTCTCGCGGCACCCCACGCATCGCCAACCGGCTGCTGCGTCGCGTGCGCGACTTCGCCCAGGTGCGCGCCGAGGGGCGGGTCGATGCCGAGATCGCCGACCTGGCACTGAACATGCTGCACGTCGATCACCATGGCCTCGATCACATGGACCGTCGCCTGCTGCTGGCGATGATCGAGAAGTTCGACGGTGGCCCGGTGGGCATCGACTCCCTGGCCGCGGCCATCGGCGAGGAGCGCGACACCATCGAGGACGTGATCGAACCCTACCTGATCCAGCAAGGCCTGATGATGCGCACCGCCCGGGGACGGGTGGTGACCCGCCAGGCCTGGGCCCATTTCGACCTGGCGCCCCACGAACGGTCGCCCGAGTAGCGCTCCTTTCTTTCCCATTCCTGACCGACCAAGACCGACGAGGATGCCCGTGAACGACTCCCTGTCCATTCCCCACCTGATCATGAACGCCAGCGGCGTGGTGCAGGCGGTGATGCTGATCCTGATGATTGGCTCGCTGCTCTCCTGGGTGGTGATCTTCCAGCGCACCTTCGTGATGCGCCGGGCCCGCAAGGCGCACCGTCGCTTCGAGGACCGCTTCTGGTCCGGCGTCGACCTCAACGAGCTCTACCGCGAGACGCCGGCCGAGCAGGAGACCCAGGGCGCCGAGCACGTCTTCCGCTCGGGCTTTCGCGAGTTCAACCGCCTGATGGCCAAGACGCGCAGCCCCCAGGCGATCCTCGAGGGCGTCCAGCGCAGCATGCGGGTGGCCTGGTCCCGCGAGGAGGACCGCCTCAACCTGCACCTGGTTTTCCTGGCCACCGTCGCCTCGGCGAGCCCCTATATCGGGCTGTTCGGTACCGTCTGGGGCATCATGGGCTCCTTCCAGTCGCTCTCCCTGGCCCAGCAGGCCACGCTTGCCACCGTGGCACCCTGGATCGCCGAGGCGCTGATCGCTACCGCCATGGGCCTGTTCGCCGCCATTCCCGCGGTGATCTTCTACAACCGTCTCTCGGCCGAGTCCGGCCGCCTGCTGGGCAAGTACGAGGACTTCGCCGAGGAGTTCCACTCCATCCTGCACCGCAACCTGCAGGGCCGGACCGACGCCGGCGCTGACTGAGGGAGAGGCGATCATGCAGGGACCCTTCAATCGAAGCGGGCGCCGCCGCCCCATGGGCGAGATCAACGTCGTGCCGTTCATCGACGTCATGCTGGTGCTGCTGGTGATCTTCATGATCACCGCCCCCATGCTCACCCAGGGCGTGCAGGTCGAGCTGCCGCAGGTCACCTCCGAGCCCATCGAGGAGACCGAGGATCGCGACCCTATCGTCGTCTCGGTGGACAAGGACGGCCAGTACTTCATCTCGCTGGGCGGCGACGAGTCGCCGGTCAGCCTGGACGAGGTCAGCGAGCGTGTGATCATCCTGCTCGACCGCCAGCCGGGCACCCCGGTGATGGTACGCGGCGATCGCAATGTGCCCTACGGCCAGGTGGTGACCCTGATGAGCACCCTGCAGACGGCCGGGGTGAGCAACGTCGGGCTGATCTCCGAACCGCCCCCCGGGGATCGTTGAGGAGCGCCCATGGCCAGACAAGACCGACGCGTGGGCTATGGCCTGCCGCTGCTGCTCGCCATCGGGCTGCACCTGGCGATACTGGTGGCCAGCGTGCTGCGCTTTCCCGACGAGGAGGTCGCGCCGCCGAGCACCAGCATCGTCCAGGCGACTCTGGTGAGCACCGAGACCACCACCGACCAGGCCCAGCGCGCCGAAGAGGCACGGGCCCGGGCCGACGCTCGCCAGGCCGAGGAGGAAGAAGAAGCCGCACGCGCCGAACAGGAGGCGGCTCGCCAGGCCGAGGAAGTGGAAGAGGAGGCCGCCCGCCAGGCAGAGGCCGAAGCCGAAGCACAGCGCCAGGCTGAAGCGGAGGCTCGCGAGGCCGCCCGCCGCGAGGCGGAAGAGGAAGCCGCACGCCGCGCCGCCAAGGCGGAGGAGCAAGCCCGCGAACGCGAGGCCCAGGCCGAGCGTCGCCGCCAGGCCGAGGCGGAAGCCGAACGCATACGCCAGGCTGAGGCAGAGGCCGAACGAAAGCGCGAGGCCGAGGCGGAGGCCGAACGACAGCGTCAGGCCGAGGCGGAGGCCGAACGACAGCGTCAGGCCGATGCGGAGGCCGAACGAAAGCGCGAGGCCGAACGAAAGCGCGAGGCCGAGGCGGAGGCCGAACGAAAGCGCCAGGCCGAGGCGGAGGCCGAGCGCAAGCGCCAGGCCGAGGCGGAAGCCGAACGAAAGCGTCAGGCCGAGGAGGCCGCGCGGCGCGCCGCCGAGGCGGCCAGCCAGGGACTGGATCGTGCCATCGAGGGCGAGAGCGACAATGTCGCCAACGCCCGCCAGGCGACCGAGGCCGCCAACAGCTTCATCACCCTGGTACGCCGCGCGGTGGAGCAGGCCTGGGTGATTCCGCCCAATGTCCCGGCCGGCGCCGCAGCCCAGGTCACGGTGCGGCTGGGGCCGTCGGGGGAGCTGTTCGCCGCCTCCATCGGTCAGAGCAGTGGTGACGGGGCCTTCGATCGTTCCGCGATTCAGGCCGTGGAGGCCGCCGCCCCCTTCGCCGAGCTTCGCCAGTTGCCGACAGCGGTGCAACGCGACTACCGTCAATTCAATCTGCGATTCAGACCGGGGGATATCCGCTGATGAAGATTCTGAAGACTACCTGGCTTGCCGCCATGCTGATGCTGTTCACCAGCCTGGCCCAGGCCGACCTGACCATCGAGATCACCCGGGGCAGCGACCGGGCCACGCCCATCGCCGTGGTGCCGCTGGCCGACGGCGACGACCTGCCCCAGGACATCGCGCAGATCGTCGCCGATGATCTCGAGCGCAGCGGCTACTTCGAGCCCCTCGAGCGCAGCGCCATGTTCGCGCGCCCCGCCTCAAGCGAGGAGGTCAGCTACGGCGAGTGGAGCGCCCTGGACGTCCGCTACCTGGTAGTGGGACGGGTCAGCCGCGAGGGTGAGAACGTCCGGATCGGCTACGAGCTGCTCGACGTCAGCGGCGGCAGTCGGATGCTCGGCGAGACCGTGACCGCCGGGCGCCAGGGGCTTCGCGACGCTGCCCACTACATCAGCGACCAGATCTTCGAGGAGATCACCGACATTCGCGGCGCCTTCTCGACCCGCATCGCCTACGTGACCTCCACGGGCCTGGGCGATCGCACCCAGTATGCGCTGCACGTGGCCGACGCCGACGGCCGCAACAGCCAGCAGATCCTGGCCTCCGATGAGCCGATCATGTCGCCGGCCTGGTCCCCGGACGCCGGCAAGCTGGCCTACGTCTCCTTCGAGACCGGACGCCCGGCCATCTACCTCCAGGACATCGCCTCCGGCAAGCGCGTGCGGGCCACCTCCTTCGAGGGCCTGAACAGCGCCCCGACCTGGTCCCCCGACGGCCGGCGCCTGGCGATGTCGCTCTCCAAGGACGGCCAGCCCGACATCTACGTGATGGACATCGGCTCGCGCAATATCGAGCGGATCACCACCGACTCCAGCATCGAGACCGAGCCCGCCTGGTCGCCGGACGGCCGGAGCCTGGTGTTCACCTCGGATCGCAGCGGTGGCCCCCAGATCTATCGCCTCGAGCTCGGCAGCGGCAAGGCCGAGCGCATCACCTTCACCGGCAGCTACAACGCCCGGGCCCGCTTCGCCCCGGACGGCGAGGCGATCTTTTTGATCCACCGCGGCAGCAACGGCTATCAGGTCGCTCGCCAGGACCTGGAGAGCGGCCGCCTGGTGGCACTGACCGACTCGCGGCAGGACGAATCACCCAGTGTCGCGCCCAACGGCACCATGGTAATCTTCGCCACCCAGCAGGGCGGCAACGGCGTGCTGGGCGGCGTGTCCGCCGACGGACGCGCCTCCTTCCGGCTGCCGGCAGCACAGGGTGATGTCCGCGAACCCGCGTGGTCCCCGTTTCTGAACTGATGTCCCCCAAAAGGAGTTTCACGATGCAGCTCAAGTCCCACGCCAGAACCCTGGCCATCGCTCTTTCCCTGGCCGTCGTGGCCGGTTGTTCCAGCACGGGCGGCAGCCAGGACGGCGACATGGACGGCGGCCTCGCCGGCGGCGACCGCGGCGGCGTCACCACCGGTACCACCGATGGTCGCGGCGTCAACGGCGACCGGGCCGGTCAGATGACCGACGCGGACGGCCGTATCCCGGCGACCCGCACCATCTACTTCGAGTACGACAGCGACACCATCCGCAGCGAGTTCGAGCCGGTGCTGACCGCCCACGCACGCTTCCTGCGCGCCAACCCCAGCGCCACCGTGATCCTGCAGGGCCACACCGACGAGCGCGGTACCCGCGAGTACAACCTGGCGCTGGGCGAGCGCCGTGCCGGCTCCGTCGAGCGCTACCTCAACGTGCAGGGCGTCTCCCCCTCCCAGATCGAGGTGGTCAGCTACGGCGAGGAGCGGCCGGCCGCGCGCGGCGCCAACGAGCAGGCCTACGCCCAGAACCGTCGGGTGGTCTTCGCCTACTGAGCCGGGCCCACACGACGAGGGAGAACGTCATGAGACACGGTCTGAAGAGACTGTGCGGCGCGGGAGCCCTGGTGCTCCCGCTGACCGTCGCGGCGCCGGCTCTGGCGCAGCAGCCGGTGGTCGAGGACCTTACCGAGAGCAACCGGGGAGGGGGCTTCTACAGCCAGACAGCGACGCGCGAGGAGGCCGGGGGCAGCCTGGTGATCTTCAACCAGGTGCAGAAGCACCAGGAAGAGATCCGCCAGCTGCGCGGGCAGGTGGAGGAGCTTCGCCATCAGCTCGAACAGCTGCGCCGCCAGACTCGCCAGCAGTACCTGGACATCGAGGATCGCCTGATGGCGGCAAGCAGCGGCGTCGATCAGGCCACGGCGCCCGTGGACGAGCAGAGCGCCCGCGAGGTGGCCAAGAGCCCTTCGCCGAGCGGCGACGATGCCGATACCCAGCAGGCCTATCAGGCCGCCTTCGCGCACGTCCAGGCCCGCGAGTTCGGCGAGGCGATTGCCGCCTTCGAGGCCTTCGTCGGCCAGCATCCCGACAGCCGCCTGACCGCCAACGCCTACTACTGGCTGGGCGAGCTGCACTCGGCCGAGTCCAACCTCGAGGAGGCCGAGACGGCCTTCCAGCGCGTCCTCGATGACTTCCCGGAGAGCAGCAAGGTGCCGGACGCGCTCTACAAGCTGGGCCTGCTCGAGGCGCGCCGCGGACAACCGGAAGAGAGTCGAGCCCTGCTCGAGCGGGTGCGCGAGGAGCATCCCGACAGCAGCGCCGCCGGACTGGCCGATGACTTCCTGCGCCAGGCGGGCAACTGAGGATCGAGGAACCGACATGACCTGCAAGATCGACTACCAGCCCGCGGCCGACCTGCTCGACGGCCGCATCATCCTGGTCACCGGGGCCGGCGACGGCATCGGTCGCGCCGCGGCGCTGGCCTTTGCCGGTCACGGCGCCACCGTGATCCTGCTCGGGCGTACCATCGCCAAGCTCGAGAAGGTCTACGACGAGATCGAGGCCGCCGGCGGCCCCCAGCCGGCGATCTTCCCCCTCAATCTCGAGGGCGCCGTGCTCAAGGACTACCACGACATGGCCGAGACCCTGGACAAGGAGTTCGGTCGCCTGGATGGCATCCTGCACAACGCCGGCATGCTCGGCCGCATCACCCCCTTCGAGCAGTACAATCCCGAGCTCTGGGAACAGGTGATGCAGGTCAACATCAACGGGCCGATCTGGATGACCCAGGCGCTCTTGCCGCTGCTCAAGAGCTCGCCGGACGCCTCGGTGGTATTCACCTCGTCCAGCGTGGGCCGCCGCGGCCGGGCCTACTGGGGCGCCTACTCGGTCTCCAAGTTCGCCACCGAGGGCTTCGTCCAGGTACTGGCCGACGAGGTCGAGCACCTGGGCACGCTGCGCGTCAACAGCCTCAATCCCGGCGCCACGCGCACCGCCATGCGCAAGGCCGCCTATCCTGGCGAGGACGCCCAGGCCCTGCGCACCCCCGAGGCGATCATGCCTACCTATCTGTGGCTGATGGGCCCTGAGAGCCGGGGTCACAACGGCGAGCCGTTCGACGCCCAGCCGCCCAAGGGTTCCTGAGGGGGCCACCCTAACGGCAGGGTCTGAACAGCGAGGCTGCATAAAGAAGCCCTCACGCCTTGAACGGCATGAGGGCTTCATGGCTTCTGGGGAGCGTGGGTCGTGCTAGCCTTCTGGCTCTCCCTCCAGCAACGCGGCGACCAGCGCCTCGGCGGTCTCGAACCAGAGATCGGCCGGCCAGCGGCGATAGTCGTCCTCTTCCTCGATATAGCCGTAGCCCACCGCCACGGCGGCCATGCCCGCCGCTCGAGCCGCCTGCATGTCGCGCAGGTGATCGCCGATGTACCAGCAGTCCGCTGGGGGCGCGCTCAGGCGTCGCGCCGCCTCGTGCAGCGGTGCGGGATCGGGCTTCTTGACCGGCAGGTCGTCGGCGCAGAGCAGCACCCCGGGCGCGAGCCCGAGAGCCTCGACCAGGGGAGCGGCGTAGGCGCGGGGCTTGTTGGTGACGATGCCCCAGCGTCCCTCATTTGCGCTCCAGACGTCCAGCAGTCGGTCCAGCGGCGGAAAGACGCGGCTCTCCTCGGCCACCGACTGGCCGTAGGCCTCGAGCAGGAAGGTACGGGCCGCGTCATGGCCCGGGGCCTGCTTCTCGAGGCCCAGCGCCAGGGTCACCAGGGCGCTGCCGCCGTTGGAGACCTGGGCGCGGATCAGCGCATAGGGCAGGGCGGGCAGGCCGTGATGGTCGCGCAGGGCATTGGTGGCCCGCGCCAGGTCCGGCGCGGTATCCACCAGGGTACCGTCCAGGTCGAAGAGCAGGGCCTCGGGCCGCGACGGAGGCATCAGCTCACCTCCCGCCGGCAGTGCATCAGGTAGTTGACCGAGACATCGCGCTCCGAGAGGGAGAAGTGGCGGGTGAGCGGATGGTAGACCAGGCCGTTCTGCTCGCGCACCGTCAGGCCCGCCTCGCGGCACCAGCCGGCCAGCTCCGACGGGCGGATGAAGCGGCTGTAGTCATGGGTGCCGCGAGGCAGCATGCGCATCACGTACTCGGCGCCGACCACCGCCAGGGCATAGGCCTTGGGCGTGCGATTCAGGGTCGAGAAGAACACCTGGCCGCCGGGCTTTACCAGGGACGCGCAAGCGCGCACCACCGAGGCCGGGTCGGGCACGTGCTCGAGCATCTCCAGGCAGGTGACCACCTCGAACTCGCCGGGGTGTGCCTCTGCCATCGCCTCGGCGCTGATATGGCGGTAGTCGACGCTGACGCCCTGATCCCGGGCATGCAGGCGAGCCACGGCCAGCGGCGCCTCGCCCAAATCGATGCCGGTGACCTCGGCGCCCCTGTGGGCCATGGCCTCGGCGAGGATGCCGCCGCCGCAACCGACGTCCAGCACGCGCCGTCCGGCCAGCCCCGACCGGGCATCGATGAAGTCCAGCCGCAGGGGATTGATATCGTGGAGCGGCTTGAACTCGCCGTGCGGATCCCACCAGCGGTCGGCCAGGGCCTCGAACTTGGCGATCTCTGCCTGATCGACGTTGCCCGCTTGCGGGTGGCTTGCACTCATCTGCTCTCTCCCTGGTATCGCCCACCCGACACGCTGTCAGGCCGGCCTGGGTTCGGTATCATGCTCATTGTACCCGCTCCCCGGAGGGCATTCCCACGCTTTCCGGCGGGCCACCCCCAACCGTGACAGGGACCGTACCATGATCCACAAGGCCGTTCTTCCCGTTGCCGGATTCGGCACGCGCTGTCTCCCGGCCTCCAAGGCCATTCCCAAGGAGATGATCACCATCGTCGATCGACCGGTGATCCAGTATGTCGTCCAGGAGGCCGTGGCCGCGGGAATTCGCGATATCGTGCTGGTCACCCATGGCACCAAGAGCGCCATCGAGAACCACTTCGACAAGCACTTCGAGCTCGAGGCGAGCCTCGAGGCCAAGGGCAAGACCGAGCTGCTCGAGGAGCTGCGCTCCATCGTGCCCGCTGACGTCAACATCATCAGCGTGCGCCAGCCCGAGCCGCTGGGCCTCGGCCACGCCGTGCTCTGCGCCCGCCCGGTGGTGGGCGATGACGAGCCCTTCGCGGTGCTCCTGCCCGACGTGCTGGTGGACGGCGAGGGCCTGGTGCGCAACGACCTGGCCGGCATGATCGCCTCCTTCGAGGCCACCGGGCACAGCCAGCTGATGGTCGAGGAGGTGCCCCACGAGCTGGTCCACAAGTACGGCATCGTCGATACCGGCGGCGAGCTGCCGGGGCCCGGCGAGTCGCGGCCGATCGCGGGGGTGGTCGAGAAGCCGCCGGTGGACGAGGCACCCTCCGATCTCGCGGTGATCGGACGCTACGTGCTGCCCGGGCGCATCTTCCCCCTGCTCGCCGACACGCCGCCCGGCGCCGGCAACGAGATCCAGTTGACCGACGCCATCGAGACCCTGCGCCGCGAGAAGGGCGTCGACGCCTTTCGCATGCAGGGCAAGACCTACGACTGCGGCCATCAGCTGGGGTATCTGGAGGCAATTCTCGCCTATGGCCGTCGCCATCCCCGCTACGGGAAGGGTTTCTGCGAGCTGCTCTCGCGCTACGCGGACGGGGAGTGAACCGATGCGGGTACTGATCCACGGCAGCGAGCTGGCCGCGGCCACCGCGGCGGCCGCGCTCTCCTGGGTGGGCCACCGCGTGGCCTGGCTGCCCCATGCCTCGGCCGACTGGCCGACTCTGTCACAAAGCCGCTGGCTGTCGGGCGAGCCCGAGCTGATGGGCCGACTCGAGGAAGGCATGACCCACGGCAGCCTGCGGATACTGTCCCAGGATGACCATGACGTCGACGACGAGCCGTTCGATGTGATGTGGCTCGCCGTCTCTCCCGATCAGCGCCGGGACGCCGCCGAGTGCGTCGAGCGACGGATGGCGAGTCTGTGCCCCGGGGCCGTACTGATCAACAACTCCACCTTCCCGGTCGGCGAGACCGAGCAGCTGGAAGCGCGCCTGGCCGGCTGCCGAGCGGTGGCGCTGGCCGACCTGCTCGAGGAGGGGCGTGCCTGGGAGACCTTCACCCGGCCCTCGCGCTGGCTGCTCGGCTGTGACGATGATCGGGCGGGACGCCAGGTGCGAGAACTGCTGCGCGCCTTCAACCGTCGGCGCGAGGTGATCCAGCGCATGCCGCGGCGCGCCGCGGAGCTCACCAAGCTCGCCATCAACGGCATGCTCGCCACCCGCATCAGCTATATGAACGAGATCGCCGGGCTCGCCGACAGCCTGGGCGTGGACGTGGAGCACGTGCGCCAGGGCATGGGCGCCGATTCGCGCATCGGCTACGAATATCTGTATCCCGGCTGTGGCTTCGGCGGCCCCAATTTCTCCCGCGACCTGATGCGCCTGGCCCATGTCCAGTCGGCGAGCGGGCGTCATTCGGCGCTGCTCGATCAGGTGCTCGACATCAACGAGCACAAGAAAGAGACGCTGTTTCGCAAGCTGTGGTCGCACTTCCACGGCCGCCTCGGCGGGCGCAGCGTGGCGATCTGGGGGGCGGCCTTCAAGCCCGGCACGGCGCGCATCGACCAGGCGCCGGTGCTGACGCTGCTGCGGGCCCTCTGGGCTCAGGGCGTCAAGGTGCGCCTGCACGATCCCGCGGCGATTCCGGCGGTGCTCGCCGAGGTCGGCGAGCATCCGCTGCTCGAGGTGTTCGAGGAGGACCCGCTGACGGCCTGCGAGGGCGCCGATGCACTGATGCTGGTCACCGAGTGGAAGGCCTACTGGAACCCCGACTGGCCGCGGCTCACCGACCTGCTTGGCGAGAAACTGCTACTCGATGGTCGCAACATCTATGATCCGGCCCATGTCGCGGCCTGTGGCCTGCACTATCGCGGGATCGGCCGCCGCGCCGACCCGTGATGGAACTTGGCGTCGAGTCCGCCATGAGCGAGTGATCCTGAACGCAACGGCCCCGCCAAAAGGCGGGGCCGTTGTCATTCAGCAGGCGGCGCCGAGGCGCCTAAGCCATGGCCGAAGCTCCTAGGTAATGGGAGCTTTGGCTCAGCTTAAGTGCTGGCTTAGCTGAAGTTCTGGGCGACGAAGTCCCAGTTGAGCACGCTCCAGACGTTCTCGAGGTACTTCGGACGCGCGTTGCGGTAGTCGATGTAGTAGGCATGCTCCCACACGTCGATGGTCAGCAGCGGGGTCTGGCCATGGGCGATGGGGGTATCGGCATTGCTGGTGTTGACGATGTCGACGCCGCCGTCATCGGTCTTGATCAGCCAGGTCCAGCCGGAACCGAAGTTGCCGGCCGCCTGGGCGTTGAAGGTCTCCTTGAACTTCTCGAAGGAGCCGAACTTGGCGTTGATGGCCTCGGCCAGTGCACCGGTCGGCTCGCCGCCGCCGTTGGGAGAGAGGCAGTGCCAGTAGAAGGTGTGGTTCCAGACCTGCGCCGCCTGGTTGAACAGGCCGCCGGAGGAAGACTGGATGATCTCTTCCAGAGACTTGTCCGCCTCGGCGGTGCCTTCAGTCAGCTCATTGAGCTTGTTCACGTAGGTCTGATGATGCTTGCCGTAGTGATACTCGAGGGTCTCGGCCGAGATGTGCGGTTCCAGAGCGTTCTTGTCGTACGGCAGTGCGGGCAGTTCAAATGCCATCGAGTCTCTCCTTGTCGTCAGCGGTGTCGTTACAGCACCCCATGGTGGGCATCGGGACGCCGGGATTCAAGGCTCGCCCGTCGATGTTGACCGGGGGCCGTGCGTTCCGATGACAAAAAACCTTACACTATCAGGACGATGTGTCGGTGCTGTCGCGGCATCATAGCACCCGGCCCGGAGGCCGCCAATTGCGTGTCCCGGGAACCGGCGACCCCGACCAACCACCCCGAGAGAAGGAGTTCGTCATGGCAGAGCACCCGGATGAGCGCCGGCACCCCCGGCCGATCGTGCCGGACCCGGATGCCAGCCTGTCGGCGCCGCGAGCCCGCTATCCGGCTCCCCCGCGAGTCTGGCCGCTGTGGCTGCTGATCCTGCTGCTGCTCGCCGCCGGCGCGGCCCTTACCTGGGCCGGCTGGCAGGAGCGTGCTCGCCTGCAGGCCGAGCTTTCCCGGGTCAGCGGCGAGCTCTCCAACGTGCATGCGCGCTTCGATGCCGAACAGGGCAGGGGAGAGGCGCTCACCGCGCTGCAGTCGCGCCTGGACGAGCTGTCCAACCTGGAGGCCGAGGTCGACGCGGTCCTCGACCGTCGCCTGTCGGAATTCAAGGGCGAACTCGAGACCCAACGCGAGACCGAGCGGGCGCAGCAGATGGTCCCCCTGGAGGAGCGCCTCGAGCGCCAGCAGGCTCGCCTTGCCTCGCTTGAAGAGCAGGCCGCCACCCGCGACGCGACCCTGGCCGCGACCCGCACCTCCCTGGACGCCCTAGAGCGTGCCGGCGAAGAGGGCCGCGCCGCGCTTCTCGAGCGGCTGGCGACTATCGAGCAGGCTCGCGAGACTCAGGCCGCGCGTCGCCAGACCCTGTCCGACGGCGTGCAGGCGCTCCGGGGGCGGATGGAGAACCTGGAAGCACAGCTGACGCAGCTCGGCGGGCAAGTTGAAGCCGTGACCGGATCACGCGATGATGTTCGCCAACGAATGGAAGCGCTGGACAGCGGGCTTCAAGAGATGGCATCCGGGCTGCGTGAGCTGCGACAGTCCCAGCTCGCCCTGAGCGCCCAACTCGAGGCCCTGCGCCAGTGACATCCCCCGGCCAGGGATCGATGCTCATGGACAATCGCGTGTGGACTCGCCTCTCGGCAGCAACGCTGTGTCTTGGCCTGGCGCCCGGCGTTCAGGCCCTCGAGGCGACGGTAGAGGGCATCAAGGGAGAGCTGGCTGAAAACGTGCGCCTCTATCTCGATGAACTCGACGCCGAGCAGTACAGTCCCGAGCGCCTGAAAAGCGAGGTATTGCGGCGCAGCAGCGAGGCCCTCAGGGTCTACGGCTACTATTCGCCCAATATCCGCACACGATTCGATGACCCCGAGGCACCCGAGGAGGTGACGCTCATCGTCGATCCAGGTGCGTCGGTACGTATCGAAGTGCTTGAGCTCTCGGTGACCGGGGACGCCGCCGATGACCCTCCCTTCGTCGACGCCATCGACGACTTCCCTCTCTCCCAGGGGGATCGGCTGCGCCACGCGCCCTTCGACAGCCTGCGCAGCACCCTGGCCAACCTGGCCCTGCAGCGCGGCTACTTCGACTGGGCCTTCACCGATCGACGCATGGAGGTGAGGCCCTATGCCCAGAGCGCCCGGCTCTATCTGGCACTGGACAGCGGCCCGCGCTACCGCTTCGGCGAGGTGACGTTCCAGGGAAACCACATCGAGCCCGAGCGGCTCAAGAACCTGGCGACCTTTGAGCGTGGGGATCCCTACCTGGCAAGCCAGGTAGCTCGGCTCAACGAGCGCCTGGGCCAGACCGAGTGGTTCGCCTCGCTGAGCGTGCGTCCGCGCCTCGATCGCGACCTGGAGCGTCTGGCACTTCCCGCCTCCGAGGCGGGCTGGTGGCAGGCGCTGGATCTCGAAGGCCACGAGCCGACGCCCCCCCCGGCGCGCATCCAGGCCGAGGCGCTGGTCGCGGCCAGCACCCTCCAGCGTCCCGCCGAGGCGCCGATCGATGTCACGGTGACGCCGGCTGACCGTCACCAGTTCGAGGTCGGCCTGGGCTTTGCCACCGACGTGGGCCCGCGTGTCCGCCTCGCCTGGGATCAGCCCTGGATCAATCGCTACGGTCACGGCCTCGACCACGATCTCTATTTTTCAGGGCCGGAGCAGCGATTTTCGGGACTCTATACGATGCCTCTCGAGAATCCCCTGCGCGACAGCTATCGCCTCCAGTACGGGCTGCGCAACAAGGACAGCGAGGACACCCGTACTCTCGAGAGCACCGTCGAGCTCGCCCGCCGCTGGAAATTCGACAACGACTGGGAACAGTCACTCTACCTGCGGGGCACCTACGAGGACTTCACCCAGGCCGGCGTCTCCAACCAGGTCCTGCTGCTCTATCCCGGCATCAGCTGGACGCGCACGCGTACCCGCAATCCCGCCTTCCCCACCTGGGGAGATCGCCAGCTCCTGGCGTTCGAGTACTCCAACGAGGTCTGGGGGTCGGCGGCGGAGTTCCTGCGGATCACCGGCGACAGCGAATGGATCCGCACGCTGGGCGATGACAATCGTTTCGTCGGCCGGGTCGGGTTCGGCAGCATCACTACCGATGACTTCGCGGACGTCCCGCCGTCGCTGCGCTTCTTCGCCGGCGGCGATCGCAGCATACGCGGCTACTCCTATGAGAGCATCGCCCCCGAGAACCGGGAGGGCGATCTGATCGGCGGCGAGCAGCTGCTGACCGTGGGCCTCGAGGCCCAGCGGCGCGTCGCCGGCAAGTGGTGGCTGGCGACCTTCGTCGACACCGGCGATGCGTTCAACGACTGGTGGCCAAGCGAGCTGAAGACCGGTGCGGGCCTCGGCGTGCGCTGGATCTCGCCGGTCGGCCCCATCCGTTTCGACGTCGCGCACCCCTTCGATATCGAGGATACCTTTCGTATCCACTTCTCCATCGGACCGGAATTCTGAGAGCCAACGTCTTGAGAAAGCGCGCCGTGACCTGGGCCCTGGCCCGTCTGCTGATCCTCCTGCCCCTGTGGCTGATAGGCCTCGTGCTGCTGCTGCTCGGGTTGGCCCTGTCGCCCTGGGGCACCGGCGTACTGCTCGAGCAGGGTGCCAAGCGCGGCTTCTATGAGCTGGGCGGCGTCGAGGGGGCGCCGCTGGATCGCCTGGTGCTCGAGGACCTGCGCCTGGAGGCGGGCCCGGCGCGAATCGCCCTGTCGCGCCTGGAGCTCGCCTGGTCAGAGGACTGCCTGCTCGAGGGACGGCTCTGCATCGAGCGCCTCGCCATGGAGGGCGCCGACATTCGCCTGGCCGAGACGGCACCCGCCGCGGTGGCGGCACCCGAGGAGCCTGCCCCCGCTGGCGAACCACTCGGCCCGATTCAGCTGCCGTTTCCGTTCGAGCTGCGCGAGCTGTCGCTTGACGATGTGGACCTGCGCCTCGCCGACGGCACGCGGCTCGCCTGGGCCTCTTTCACCAGTGCGCTGCGCGCCGAGCAGGGCACCCTGACCCTGCTGCCCACACGGCTCGCCGGCACCCGGCTGACCCTGCCGCTCTCGGCGGGCACGCGACTCGCCCTGAGCGAGGCCGAGCACGCAGGGCCGAGGCTCACCGCCCAGGCCATCGACGCCGCCACCGCCGTGAACTCGCCGCTGCCCGCCGAGGCCGCCGCCGAGCTTAAAGGCGCGGCCAACCTGCCGCTGGCGGAGCAGCCTCGTCGCGTGCTGCCCGAGGTGACCCTCCCCCTGGCGGTGGAGGTGCCGGAGCTGCTGATCGAGGACTTTGCCGTGGAGGGTGCCGTCGAGGCCGGCGTGGAACGCCTGCTGCTGCGCCTGAGCGCCCGGGGCCACGAGATCGCGATCGATCCCCTGACGATTGCAAGCCCCGACGCCGATGCCGAGCTGACGGCAAGGCTGGAGCTGCGTGACGACTATCCCCTCCATGCGCGCCTGGGGGCCGAGCTCTACCTGCCGGAGCGCATGCCGGCGCTGGCCGGCGAGCGCATCGAGCTCGACCTCGCCGGGAGTCTCGCCGAGCTGGAGGTTGATCTGGCCCTGCAGGGCCCCGTCGAGGCGCGGCTGACCGCCCGACTCGATGCCCTCGACCCCACATTGCCCTTCGAGGCCTCGCTTGAAAGCAAGACCCTGCAGTGGCCGCTGCCCGCCGAGGTGCAGACACCGGATCAGCAGACGCCGGCGCAGGAGGGTGCCGGCGACGCGTCGCCCGCCGAGCCGTGGCGGGCCGAGGATCTCTCGCTGCGCCTGGCCGGCAGCCTGATCGACTATCGGACCGAGCTCTCGCTGTCCGCCGCGGGCCCGTCGCTGCCGCCCATGGATCTCACGCTGACCGGCACCGGCAGCCTCGGCCACTTCGCCTGGACGCCGCTGACCGTCAACCAGCAGGGCGGCGTGATCGTCAGCCGCGGCCGAATCGACTGGGAGGAGGGGCTCGGCGCCACGGCCACGCTCTCCCTGGACGGGATCAATCCCGGCAACGTCGTCGAAGGGCTCGAGGGACGGCTGGGCGGCGGCGCCGAGCTGAGCTTCACCCAGGACGACGACGGCTGGCGAGTCGAGGTGCCGTCCCTGGACATACAGGGCGTGCTGGACGATCGGCCGCTCTCCCTCGAGGCGGTTCTCGCCGGCGACAGCGAGATGCGCTGGAAGCTCGACACCCTCGACTTCCGCCAGGGCAGCAATCGCCTCAGCGCCGCGGGGTCGATCAGCCCGTCTTCGCTGGACCTGCGCGGCGAGCTCGCCCTGCCGGCCATGGATAGCCTCTATCCCGGCCTCGACGGCGTCCTGAACGGCGAATTCATCGCCCGGGGCAGCCTCGAGGCGCCTCGGCTCGAGCTGGACCTGACCGGGCGTGAGCTGGCCTTCAACGACAACCGGCTGTCGCGCCTGGATCTCGAGGCCAGCGTCGCCGGCCTCGACGATCCCGAACTCGCCGTGACCCTGGACGCTCGTGATATCGCCGCCGGCGGGCAGCAGATCACCGCGCTGACGCTGGATCTCGACGGACGGCAGACGGCGCATCGACTGCGCCTGGCCATGGACGGCGGCGAGGGCCTGCCGATCTCGCGGCTGGCCCTGACCCTCGAGGGTGGCCTGGACGCCGCACGCGAGCGCTACCGGGGCACCCTGTCCCCGCTGGAGCTCGACAGCGAGTTCGGCGATGTCCGCCTGGCCGAGGCGCTGGCCTTCGAGGCCAATCTGCCCGAGGGGGCGGCCCGGGTGGCCCCGTTCTGCCTGAGTCGCCGCCAGGGCGGTGACGTCTGTCTGGTCGAGCCGCTCGAGGCCTCGGCGGAGGCCGGGCGCGCCGCCCTCGAGATTCGCGACCTGCCCATGGATATGCTCGACAGCCTGATGCCGCCCGGGTGGCGCATCGGCGGCGAGAGCGCCGGCACCCTCTCCGCCGGCTGGTCGGGTGGGGGAAAGCGCTGGCGGCTCGACGCCGACCTCGACAGCCGCGCCGAGGTGACCGGCGAAGACGCCTATGGCCAGCCCTGGGCGGTGCCCGGCACCAGCCTTGACGTAGCGGTGGAGGCAAGCGAAGCGCGGGCGGATCTCGAGCTCGTCGTCGGCCTGGCCGACACCGGGCAGCTGCGCCTGGCGCTGGGCATCATCGATCCGCTGGGCGACGGCGTCCTGGACGGGCAGCTGCGCGTCGACAATCTGCGCCTGGCGCCGTATCGCCCCCTGGTCGCCGGCCTGGAGACTCTCGAGGGCGGCCTGGACGGCGATATCCGCATCGCCGGCAACCAGGAGGCCCCGCGGCTGGACGGCCGACTCGCCCTGAGCGGGCTCCAGGCCGGCGGCCTGGATCTGCCCCTGGAGGTGCAGGACGGCGAGCTAACCATCGATCTGGCCGGCGACCGGGCCGATCTCGACGGCTTCCTGGCCGCCGAAGAGGGCCGCCTCACCATCGACGGCAATGCCCAGTGGCCGGCCGAGGGCGGTTGGCAGGCGGCCATCGACCTGAATGCGGTCGATGATCCCCTGCTGGCGATCCTGCCGAGCTTCGGTCGCCTGCGCCTCGCCCCGGATCTCCGCGTGCGCGCCGATCCCGAGCGACTCCAGGTGCGCGGTACGGTCGATATCCCCTGGGCGAGGCTACAGGTGGGCGAGGTGCCCCAGTCGGCGCAGGCACCCAGCCCCGACGAGGTGATCATCACCGAGCAGGACGATCGGCGCGCCGCCGAAGCCGAGGCGGAGGCTAGGTCGCAGCGCCAGCCCGGCGAATCCACCGCCGAGGCCATGGCCGAGGCCGGCATGGCCACCGACATCCGGATCACCCTGTCACTGGGCCCGGACATGCAGCTCGAGGCCTATGGCCTGGAGTCGGAACTCGAGGGCAACATCGAGGTCCGCCAACAGAACGGTCCGGTCCAGCTGTTCGGTGATGTCAGCCTGGTCGACGGCCGCTTCAAGGCCTACGGCCAGGACCTGATCATCCGCGAGGGGATCATCTTCTTCAGCGGACCGCCGGGGCAGCCGCGGCTCGACTTCGAGGCGATTCGCAACCCGGCCGCCACCGAGGACGACGTGATCGCCGGACTCCGGGTGGGCGGCGAGGCGTCGGCGCCGAGCCTGGAGATCTTCTCGGAGCCGGCGATGAACGAGGGCAGGGCGCTCTCCTATCTGTTGCGTGGGCGCGCGCCCGACAGCAGCGGAGGCACCGACGGCGCCCTGACCTCGGCGCTGATCGGCCTGACGATCGGCCAGACCGGTAACGCTGTCGGGGCCGTCGGCGAGGCCTTCGGCATCGAGGATCTCAGTCTTTCGACCGCCGGTGCCGGTGAGGAAAGTCAGGTGGTGGTCAGCGGTAACCTGACCGACCGGCTGAGCATCGGCTATGGCGTCGGAGTGTTCTCGCCCATCGCTGAGCTCTCCCTGCGCTACCAGCTGTGGCGCAACCTCTACCTCGAGGCGGTGTCCGGCGCCGCCCAGGCGGTGGACTTGATCTATACCTTCAGCCTGCCGGGTGATCCGCCGTCGCCGTGACCGGACCGCCCGTCAGATATGCCAGTGTGCCCGCCGCCCTCGCCCCGTCGAGGGCGGCGGGCGACCACCGACAAGGAGCGAACCGCATGCCACTCCATCCCGTCCATGCGCCCGCCGGGCGCGAGACGCCGCTGCCGATCAGCGCCACCCACCTGGTCAATGGCCACGCCATGCGGCCGCCCTGGCCCGAAGGGATGCAGGAGATCGTACTGGGCCTGGGCTGCTTCTGGGGCGCCGAACGGCTGTTCTGGCAGCTGCCCGGGGTGCACGTTACCGCCGTGGGCTATGCCGGCGGCGTGACCCCGAACCCCACCTACGAGGAGACCTGCAGCGGCCGAACCGGTCATGCTGAGGTCGTGCGAGTCGTCTTCGACCCGCGCGTGGTCGATCTGGATACGCTGCTGCGCGTGTTCTGGGAGGCTCACGACCCGACCCAGGGCAACCGACAGGGCAACGACATCGGCACCCAGTACCGGTCGATCATCCTGAGCACCACCGACGAGCAGCAGAAGGCCGCCGAGCAGAGTCGCGAGGCCTACGGCGAGGCGCTGTCGCAACGCGGCAAGGGTCCCATCACCACCGAGATCGAGCCGCTCACGGCCTTCTACTACGCCGAGGAATACCACCAGCAGTATCTGGAGAAGCATCCCGGCGGCTACTGCGGCCTGAAGGGCACCGGCATCAGCTGTCCGATCGGCTGACACCGGAGGTCGTGGCGCCCTCTCTCAATTCCGTGAGGCGGGTGCTGAGACCGTCTACACGGTCGCTCAGATAGTCGTCGTCGAAATCCGCCTCGGCGCGCAGGCGCGAGGGATCGTGGATGACGATGTGATCGCGGTGCTTCTCGAGCACCCCGTCGCGCTCCAGCGTCGCCAGGGTGCGATTGATATGCACCGGCGTGAGCCCGAGGATCTGGCCGAGCAGGCGCTGGGAGACGGGGAAGGGCATGTAGCCGGGGTCGACGGGCTGGAGCTTGCTCAGGCGCAGGTAGGTCTCCAGTACGAAATGGCTGACCTGCACCCGGGCCGAGCGGTGGAGGGTCACCAGCATGCGCTCGGTGAGCAGCGCCTCCTGTCGTCCGATGGTGGCGAACAGAGACATCGCCAGGGAGGTGGAGGCCGCCACGAGATCCACGATGTGCTGGTGGGTGAAGGTGCTGACGCTGCCCTCGCTGATCATGCGTGCCTCGCTGCCGTGCCGGCGGAAGGTGAACTCCCGCAGGCCGACGATATCGCCCGGCAACAGCAGTTCGATGATCTGGCGTTCTCCGGCACAGGTATCGCGAACGGTGCAGGCCCAGCCGCTCTGCAGGATGAACAGATCCTCGACCCGCGCGCCGAGCGTCCACAGCATCCGATCCTTGCCCACCGGCACGCTGCACCGCTCGAGCTGTGCGAGCAGCCGGCAATCGTCGTCGCTCAGGGCGAAGTAGCGGCTCATGGCGGCCTGGAAGAAGGGGGCGGTGGACATTCACGAACCTCGATAGGGGCGGCGACGGCGGGACGGTGGCAGGCACGAATCTACACCGCCCTGTTCACTATAGCGCCATACCCCACGCCCAATGCCCCGACAATGGCCCCCGACGATGACCTCAGCCGATGCGTCGGCGCCGCCGCCGGCTACGGGCGATGCTGCCAAGCGAGCGGTGGCGGGCCGGCAGCGACTGTCGCGTCTCCTCGAGCAGCCGGCCATGGGCCCGACACTGGGCGATGCAGTCGCCCAGCAGCGCATCCAGACCCGGAATCGCGCCGTCGCGCAGCAGGCGCGTGTAGAAGCGCTCCGTTCGTCGCTCCTCCAGCAGGCTTAGGCCCAGTTCCAGGTGCGCGATGTCGTCATCGACGATAAAGAAGTGCGCCGCACCCCGCCCCCGGCAATCCCCGGCCGCGGGCGCCTGGCAGGGCTGGACGGGACGCCCCCCCGCCAGCGCCTCGACCAGCACCTCGCGCCGATCGCGACTCTCGTCGGCCAGGGCCTCCATCAGCTGGCTGAGGCCGGGGTGATAGGTCAGAAAGCGCAGCGCCCGCCAGCGATACCGTTGCGACTGCCGGCGTTCGTGATCGTCTACCGCCTGCCGCAGCTCCGCGGGCAGCATGGGCGTCAGGCGGGACCGGAAGTCACTGGCATGGCTGGTCGATCCCTGAGACTGGTTCGAGATGTCCATGAGCTCCCCTCCTGTGTGATGAACCGCATGATGAAACTCAGGCGGCGGCCGGCATGGTGACATCGATCGCGGGCGTCGCCATGCAGCCAGACTAGGCATCGCGCCCGGGAAGCGGCGACAACATGGGTTAAGGTCACGACCCTTATTGTCACCGGGCACTACGGCGGGAGAGACATCGGCGGCCGTCAGCGGCGCGCGCGAGGGGCGTGCCAGGCCGTCAGCTGGCGGGCGACGCGCCTGGCGAGCCACGAGGCCGGGCGGCCGTCGCGCCACTCGACGAAGCCGACGTGCCCGCCGTGATGGGCGAGTTCCACCCGGACCGCGGGCGATGGACGGGGGAAGCGTGCGAAGAGCGCCGGCGGCATGAAGGGATCATCGTCGGCGTGCAGCATCAGCATGGGCAGCGTCACATCAGCGAGCAGGGGGCCGGCTGAGGCTCGCCGATAGTAGTCCGCGGCGCCGTCGAAGCCGTGCAGCGGGGCGGTCACGGCATCGTCGTAGGCGCGCAGGCTTGCCAGCGAGGCGAGCTCGCGGGGGCCGAGCGCCAGCGGCAGTTCACCGCGCGCCAGTCGCCCGGCCATCTTCTGCTTGAGCGAGGCGAGCAGATGGCGTTCGTAGAGCCTGGCGACTCCCTGGTTCAGGGTATCGGCACAGGCGGCGAGATCCAGCGGCGCGCTGATGACGATGGCCCCGGCCAGGTCGAGGCACTGGCCACCCGATTCCGCGACCAGCTTGGTCAGCATGTTGCCGCCCAGCGATACCCCGGCGGCGACCTTCAGGGCACGGGGATAGCGCTGCGACAGCTGGTCGATCAGCCAGCGAGCATCGGCGGTATCACCACTGTGATAGGCGCGGGGCAGGCGGTTAGTGTGCTCGCCGCAGCCGCGAAAATGCATCAGCACGGCCCGCCAGCCCAGTCCGGCGGCGGCATTCAGCAGCTCCCGGGCATAGGGGGACTCGATCGAACCCTCGAGCCCGTGGAAGAGCACCAGGATGGGCGCATCGGCCTCGAACGGGGCCGGCTGCGCCCAGGCCAGCTCGACGAAGTCGCCATCGGGCAACTCGAGTATCTCGCCTGCCCACCTAACCGCAGGTCGCGGCAGGCATCGCGGCAGCAGGGTCTGGACGTGACGATTGCCAAGCCCCGGGGGCGCGCGGAAGTCGGCGATATGCCAGGACTCGTCCATGAGGGGCTCCACCAGGGGATTCAGAAAAAGGAAGGGATAGGGGAGATGGCATGCCGCCAGGGTCGGCGGCGTGCCGCATCAGGCTCAAAGGGTATCAGGATGCGCGCGACTCGGAGTCCGTCGCCAGCGCCTCCCAGAGGGCCTCGACGGCGGCCTGATCGATGCCCTGGCGGCGGTAGAGGCGGATCTCCAACGGTACGTCCCAGCGTCCGTCGCCGGCGCGGACCAGGGTGCCGGCGGCCAGGCTCTCCTGCACCACGCGTTCGGGCAGCCAGCCCAGCCCATAGCCCAGGCCGACCAGCTCGCGGATGTTGCCGCTCTGGATGCTCTCGTGAAGCACGCGAAAGCTCGGCGCGCCGGGAATCCCCTCGAGATGGCGGCGCAGGGCCATGTCCGTCAGACCCCGCGGGTGATAGGCGATCAGCGGCAGGCTGGCACGCGGGCCGGTCTCCAGCTCGAAACGGGGCCGCCCGTCGCCTTCGGGCAGCGACACCGGCACCAGCCGTTCGCTGTCGAGACAGCGGTGCTCGAGGCCCTCGGTATCCGGCATCTGCGACCCCTCGACCCGCGGCCAGTAGGTGAGCACCAGGTCGCACTCGTCACGCGCCAGCGCCTCGAAGAAGTCGCTGGCCAGCCAGCCGGTGGCCCGCAGCGAGGGCGTCAGCGGCGGCGGGGAGGTAAAGCTGGAGAGCCAGGCCGGCAGGAAGTGCGCCAGCAGGCTCTGGGGCGCGGCCAGGCGCAGCTGGCTGGCCTGCTCCTCGGCCAGCTGCGACAGGCGAAGTCGGGTCGCGGCGACCCGGCGCGTCACCTCGAGGCTCAGCGCCAGGAACTCCTCGCCGGCCGGCGTCAGCGTCAGCGGCAGGGTCTGGCGGTTGATCAGGGTGGTGCCCATGCCCTCCTCGAGCAGCTTGATGCGTCGCGAGAAGGTCGGTTGGGTGACGTTCTGCTCCTCCGCCGCGCGCGAGAAGTGCTGGGTCCGGGCCAGGACGATGAAGTCTTCCAGCCAGCGCAGTTCCATGTCGATCCTCGAGCCAGGAGCCGGGTGTCTCACCCGGCATTGTGCCACACCTCCCCAGGCGTCAGTCGATGCGCCCTTCCTCCACGGCGTGGCAGGCCACCTGGCTGCCGTCGTCGCTGACGATCAGCTCCGGGATCTCGCTGCGACAGCGCGCGTTGGCGTGGGGGCAGCGCCCATGGAAGACGCAGCCCGACGGCAGATTGACCGGCGTGGGCACCTCGCCCTGCAGGCGAATATGCTGCGGCCGGTCGTCCTCCAGGCGAGGAATGGCCGACATCAGTGCCTGGGTGTAGGGGTGGCGCGGCCGGGCGAAGAGCGTCGCCGTGGGCGCCACCTCGCAGACCCTGCCCAAATACATCACCGCCACCCGGGTGCCGAAGTGCTCCACCACGGCGAGATCGTGGGTGATGAACAGGTAGGTCAGGTTGCGCTGCTGCTGGGCCTCCATCAGCAGGTTGAGGACCTGGGCCTGGATCGACACGTCCAGCGCCGAGATCGGCTCGTCGGCGACGATGAACTCCGGGTCCACCGCCAGGGCCCGGGCGATGGCGATTCGCTGACGCTGGCCGCCGGAGAACTCGTGGCCGTAGCGCGCGCCCCAGTCGGCGGCGATGCCCACCGATGCCATCACCTCGGCGACCTGCTGCTTGACCCGCTGCGGCGACCAGTCCGGATGGTGCAGGCGGATCGGCTCCTCCAGGGTCTGCTGGATGGTCATGCGCGGGTTCAGCGACGCATAGGGGTTCTGAAAGATCATCTGCATGCGGCGGCGATAGGGCATCAGCGCCTGATGGGAGAGATCGTCGATGCGCTCACCGTCATAGCGGATCTCGCCGGCACTCGGGTGCAGCAGCCCCATCACGGTGCGCGCCACGGTGGACTTGCCGCAGCCGGACTCGCCGACCACGCAGAGCGCCTCGCCGCGCTGGATGTCCAGGTCGACGCCGTTGATGGCGTGCACGTACTTCTGCTCGCGGACCAGCTTGCCGCCCTTGAACTTGAGCTGCTCGAGGAAGTCGCCGGAGAGCGAGAAGCGCTTCTCCACGCCGCGAATCTCCAGCAGCGGGGAGGCGGGCTCGGCGGCGGTGGCGTGTGCTGTCGAACTCATCAGCGGATCTCCTCGGCCGGGATGCGCTCGCGATCGAGCATCTCGGCGACCATGTGGCAGGCGACCCGGCAGTTGCCGGAGGTCACGAAGTCGGGCACCTCGTCGGTGCAGGCGTGGCGGGTCGAGCCGTCGGCGCGTGCCACGAAGCCGCAGCGCGGATGGAAGGCGCAGCCGCTCGGCAGGTTGTCCAGCGACGGCATGCTGCCGGGGATCTGATTGAGGCGCGCGCCGGGCGTCGCCATCTGCGGCAGGGCGTTGATCAGCCCCTGAGTGTAGGGGTGCTGCGGGTCGTTGATGATCTCCCGGGTCGGGCCCTGCTCGATCACCCGGCCGGCGTACATCACCAGCATGCGCTGGGTCACCTGGCTGACCACGCCGAGGTCGTGGGTGATCAGGATCAGGCCGACGTTGTGCTTCTCGCAGAGCTCGAGCAGCAGCGCCATGATCTCGGCCTGGATGGTCACGTCAAGCGCGGTGGTCGGCTCGTCGGCGATGATGATGTCCGGGTCGAGCAGCAGCGCGATGGCGATGATCACCCGTTGGCGCATGCCGCCGGAGAGCTCGTGGGGGTACTGGTCCAGGCGCGCCGAGGGGGAGGGGATCTGCACCTGCTCGAGCTTGCGCAGCGAGATCGCCCGGGCTTCCCTGGTGGAGATGCGCCGGTGTGCCTTCAGGCACTCGACCATCTGCTCGCCGATGGTCAGCACCGGGTTCAGGGTCATCATCGGATCCTGGAAGATCATCGACATGCGGTGCCCGCGCACGTGGCGCAGGCCGCGGTCGCTCATGGCGGTGAGTTCCTGGCCGTCGAAGGTGATGCTGCCGCCGGCGATGTAGCCGGGCTTGGCGATCAGGTTGAGCAGGCTGAAGGCCGCCACCGACTTGCCGGCGCCGGACTCGCCCACTATCCCTAAGCGCTCGCCACGCTCCAGGCTGAAGCAGACGTCACGCAGGGCCTGCACGTCACCGCGGCGCAGGGCGAAGCGCACGTCGAGGTTGGTTACGTCGAGGAGTGCCATGGGAATCAGCCCTTGTAGAGTCGCGGGTTGAGGACGTCGCGCAGCCAGTCGCCGAGCAGGTTGATCACCAGCACGAGGATGACCAGCATCGCCCCGGGGATCAGGGTGATCCACCAAGAGCCGGACTGGATGTAGTCGAAGCCCGACTTGATCAGCGAACCGAGCGACGGGTGCGTTTCCGGCATGCCGAGCCCCAGGAACGACAGCGCGGCCTCGGAGATGATGGCGTTGGCCACCTGCACCGTGGAGATGACGAAGATCGGCGACAGGGTGTTGGGCAGGATGTGGCGGAACATGATGCGCCGGCTCGTGAAGCCCATCACCCGGGCGGCGTCGACGTACTCCTTGCTGCGCTCGGCGAGCACCGAGGCGCGCACCGTGCGCGCGTACTGCGGCCACTCCGCCAGGCCAATGATCAGCACCAGCAGCGGCACCGCGAAGTCACTGTAGGTGGCGCCGCCGAAGACCGCCTTGACCAGGGCGCCGACCACGATGGCCACCATCAGGGTGGAGAACGACAGCTGGATGTCGGCCAGGCGCATCAGGAAGGCGTCGACGCGCCCGCCGAGGTAGCCGGCGAGCAGCCCGAAGCTGACGCCGAGCAGGGCCTGCAGGGCCACGGCGCCGAAGCCGATGATCAACGACACTCGGGCACCATAGAGGATGGTGGAAAGCAGGTCGCGGCCCTGGGCATCGGTGCCCATCAGGTAGGCCGGATCGCTGCCGTCGACCCAGAAAGGCGGCAGCTCCGAGGCCAGGATATCGATCTGCGCCAGGTCGTAGGGATCCATCGGCGCCAGCCACGGCGCCAGCACGGCGACCCCGACCAGCACGATGAATACCAGCAGGCTGAGCTGGGCGATCGGATCGCGCTTGAAGCTGTAGAGCAGGTAGGAGCCGCGGAAACGGGACCAGCGGCTCGCCACCGGGGCAACGTCCATGGAAGAGTTGGTGGTGGTCATGCGGGTTTCCCTGTCAGCTTGACGGTGGGATTGACCAGGCCGTAGATGAGGTCGACCAGGGTATTGGTGATCACGAAGATCAGCCCCACGATCATCAGGTAGGTCACGATCAGCGGCACGTCGGAACGCTGGATGGCGTTGAGGAACATCAGCCCCATGCCCGGCCACTGGAACACCGTCTCGGTGAGGATGGTGTAGGCCACCAGGGTGCCGATCTGCACGCCGCCCACGGTGATGACCGGCAGCATGGTGTTCTTCAGCGCATGGATGAAGTAGATACGGCGCAGCGAGATACCCTTGGCGCGGGCGAACTTCACGTATTCGGACTGCAGGACCTCGAGCATCTCGGCGCGGATCAGGCGAATGAACAGCGGCAGCATGATCGAGGCCAGCGAGACCGCCGGCAGCACCAGGTAGGTCAGCCCGTTCAGCGAGGCGAAGTTGCTGTCCCAGGTGCCGAAGACGTTGACGGGATCGCCGCGGCCGTAGGCCGGCATGCCGCCGTCGGTGGAGAGCAGATCATTGAGCCAGGCGCCCCAGCCGGTGTCGGAGGGGAAGGGCGTGACGCTCACCCCGATGGCAAATATCTGGATCAGCACGATGGCGGTGAGAAACACCGGTATCGAGATGCCGACGATCGACACGCCCATGAAGAAGCGCGTCAGCCAGGCGCGGGGGCGGATGGCGCTGTACACGCCGATCGGTACCGACAGCGCGATGATCAGGAAGGTACTGGCCGCCACCAGCTCGAGGGTCGCCGGCAGGTGGCGCATGATGACCTCGGTGGTCGGCTGGTTGAAGGTGTAGGAATAGCCGAAGTCGAACTGGACGGCGTTACCGGCGAAACGCAGGTACTGGACCAGGAAGGGGTCGTTGAGCCCCAGCTCCTCGCGCAGGGCCTCGCGCTCGCTCTCGGGCACCGACTGGCCGACCATCTGCTGGATGGGGTCGCCCAGGTTGTCCTGGATGGCGAAGGCGATGATGCTGATGACGAACATCACCAGCAGGGCATGGTAGAGGCGCTTGATCAGGAAAGCGATCATGGCTGGCGTCCCGTGTGCAACACGCGGCAACGCACTCGATCATCGAGCGCGTCACAGGGGTCATGGTTTCGAAGGGCCGGCCCGCGAGGGGCCGGCGCGCGGCGGACTTACTCGTCGGTGATGACCAGGTCCCCGAGGTAGGGGAAGTTCATCACGTTGAGCACCGGCTCGATGTTGACGTTGGAGGCCGAGGCCCAGGCCAGGTCCTGCCAGTGCAGCGGCACGAAGGCGGCATCGTCGTAGAGCGTCTGCTCGACCTGCTGGAGCATCTCGGCGCGCTTCTCGAGGTCGATCTCGAGATTGGCCTCGGCGACCAGCTTGTCGAGTTCCGGGTTGCAGTAGTTGCTGGCGTTGTACTGGCCGGCCCCGGTGTCGGCGTCCGGGCAGGCAGTCAGGTACTCGTGGAAGTTGGCCGAGTCCTCGGTATCGGCGTGCCAGCCGATCATCATCATGTCGGCGACGCGCTCGTCGAACTCGCCCCAGTACTGGGCCTTGGGCAGCGTCTTGAGATCCACGGTGACGTTGATGCGCGCCAGCATGGCGGCGACCGCCTGGGCGATCTTGGCGTCGTTCACGTAGCGGTTGTTGGGCGCCATCATGCTGATCTCGAAGCCGTCTTCAAAGCCGGCGTCGGCCATCAGCTGCTTGGCCTTCTCCAGGTCATAGCGCGGTTCGAGGCTCTCGACGTGGCCGGCATAGCCCTCCGGCGAGAACTGGGCGGCCGGGGTGGCAAAGCCCTTCATCAGGCGATCGGCGATGCCTTCCTGGTTGATGGCGTAGGCGAAGGCCTGGCGCACCTTCGGGTCCTGGAAGGCCTCGACGCGCTCCTGGTTCATGTGGAAGAGGATGATCCGGGTGCCCGACATGGTCACCAGCTGCACGTCCTCGTCCTCGCGGACCCGGTCCAGGTCATTGGGTGGCACCGGGGCGATGAAGTCGACGTCGCCGGAGAGCAGCGCGGCCACGCGAGTGGCGTTCTCGCTGATCGGGGTCATGACGATCTCGTCGACGTTGCCGGGCGATTCCTCGTCCCAGTAGTCATCGAAGCGCTCGAAGGTGATGCGCACGCCCTGCTGGCGTTCGGTGACCACGTAGGGGCCTGTGCCGGAGACGTGGGTCGAGGCGAAGGAGTTGCCGTTCTTGACGATCTCGTCCTTGGGGTCGCCATCCGCATCGGTGCCGCTGTAGAAGGCGCTGTCCATCGGGAAGACATAGGTCGCCAGGTTCAGCAGCAGCGGGTAGGGCTTGGTGGTGGTGATCTCCACGGTGGTGTCGTCGATGGCGGTGACGCTCTCGATGGGCTCGAAGATCGCCTTGAAGTCGGGGCTTCGCTTCAGGCGCTCGATGGTCCAGACCACGTCCTCGGCGCTGAAGGTGTTGCCGCTGTGGAATTCGACGTCATCGCGCAGCGTCATGCGCATGGTGGTGTCGTCGACCTGCTCCCAGCCGGTGGCCAGGCGCGGCTCGAAGGAGAGGTCCTTGTTCCAGCGCACCAGCGGATCGAAGGTCATGTGGGAGAGCTGGATGATGCCGCCGGAGAGCTGCTCGTGGATGTCCAGCGAGACCGGGTCGGCGTCGTAGGCCATGCGCAGGCTGGTCTCGGCGCTGGCCACGGAGGGCAGCACGGCGGTGGTCATGGCGGCGCCGATCACGCTCGCCAGCAGGGTCTTCTTGAGAGTCATGTGTCGTTCCATGCCGGGTGACTTGTTATTGGTGTAATGACCGCTAAGGTCCAGCCAACAACATAGAGAGCCCGGCGACCCCTGCCCAATCGAAATTTTGACAGGCGCCATGCGCCCGGCGAATGAGGCCGCCGGGCGAACGACGATTCAGTCCTCGCTCGACGGCGTCAAACGGCCGATACGGTAGAGGGTCGCGACCTGATCGAGCCCAGAGACGCTGCACTCCAGGTCGGTGACGCGCCCATCGCTCAGGCCGTAGACCCAGCCGTGGACGGCGAGCGCCTGGCCGCGCTGCCAGGCCCGCTGGATGATCTTGGTGCGGCACAGGTTGTTGACCTGGGCCTTGACGTTGAGCTCGCACATGCGATCGACCTGCTCGCCGAGCGGCAGCTGCTCCAGGTCGCCGCGGTGGCGGCTGTAGAGCTCGCGGACCGAGTGCAGCCAGTAGTCGACCATGCCGCACTCGTCGCCGGTCACCGCCGCCTTGATGCCGCCGCAGCCGTAGTGGCCGACGATCATGATGTGCTTCACCTTGAGCACGTCGACGGCGAACTGGACGACCGAGAGGGCGTTCATGTCGTTGTGGTGCAGCAGGTTGGCGACGTTGCGATGTACGAAGACCTCTCCGGGCGGCAGGTCAATGATCTGGTTGGCCGGCACCCGGGAGTCGGAGCAGCCGATCCACAGATAGTCGGGGTTCTGCTGCTGAGACAGCCGAGAGAAGAAGTCGGGATCCTGGCGACGGACGCTCTCGGCCCAATCGCGGTTGCGCTCGAGCAGCTCTTGCATTTCGGTTTTCATGGGTGGGCTTCTCTGAAGAACGGGCCATGGGACGGGACGCATTCTTGATTACCGGCATAGCCAGGGTCAATGCAGCGGGCCTCCCGGGCCATGGCCGTGGCTGGTATGATCGCGCCCGATCAGAACGACACACCATCAGGAGAATACTGTGTCCGAATACGACTACGATCTCTTCGTGATCGGCGCCGGTTCCGGCGGCGTGCGCGCCGCCCGCACCGCGGCGGCGACCGGCGCCCGGGTCGCCGTGGCCGAGGACCGCTATCTGGGTGGCACCTGCGTCAACGTCGGCTGCGTGCCCAAGAAGCTTTACTCCTATGCGGCCCACTTCCACGAGGCCTTCGAGGACGCCAGCGGCTTCGGCTGGCAACTGGCCGAGGCGCCGCGCTTCGACTGGTCGACGCTGCGCGACAACAAGATCGGCGAGATCAAGCGGCTCAACGGCATCTACGGGCGGCTGCTGGACGCCGCCGACGTACGCCTGATCAACGAGCGCGCCCGGGTGGTGGATGCCCATCACGTGGAGGTCGGCGGCGAGACCGTCAGCGCCGAGAAGATCCTGGTGGCCGTCGGCGGATGGCCCTGGACACCGGACTTCCCCGGCAAGGAGCTTGCGGTCAACTCCAACCAGGTGTTCGATCTCGAGACCTTCCCCGAGCGCTTCCTGGTGCTCGGCGGCGGCTATATCGCGGTGGAGTTCGCCAGCATCTTCAACGGGCTCGGCAGCGAGGCCCACCTGGTCTATCGCGGCGAGCTCTTCCTGCGCGGCTTCGACCAGCAGGTGCGCGAGTTCACCCGGGACGAGATGGCCAAGAAGGGCGTCAACCTGCACTTCGAGGCCAACATCGAGGCGATCGAGAAGGTCGAGGGCGGCCTCGCGGTCACCCTGACCAGCGGTGAGCAGCTCGAGGTGGACGCGGTGCTGGCGGCGACCGGTCGTCGCCCCCACGTCGAGGGACTCGGGCTCGAGGCGCTGGACGTGACCCGCACCGAGAGCGGCCATCTCGCCGTCAACGAGCGCTTCGAGACCTCGGTGCCATCGATCCTGGCGCTCGGCGACGTGACCGGCGGCCCTGAGCTCACGCCGGTGGCGCTCGCCGAGGCCATGCAGCTGGTCCGCCACCATTTCGAGCCGGGCGAGCCGGCCCCGCTGGACTATCGCCACATTCCCACGGCGGTATTCTGCCATCCCAACATCGGCACCGTGGGACTCTCCGAGGAGCAGGCACGCGAGGCCTGTGGCGAGATCCGGGTCTACGCGGCGGACTTCCGCCCCATGAAGCACACCCTCTCCGGCAGCAGCGAGCGCTGCCTGATGAAGCTGATCGTCGACGACGAAAGCGACGTGGTGGTCGGTGCCCACATGGTGGGCGAAGAATCCGGGGAGGTGATCCAGGGGATCGCCGTGGCCGTCCGTGCGGGACTCACCAAGGCGGATTTCGATGCCACCGTGGGCATCCATCCCACTGGCGCCGAGGAGTTCGTCACCATGCGCACGCCGACCCGCCGCTGAGCGCGATCGACGCCGGTGTGTGACCACGGGCCACCCTTAGGGGTGGCCCGTTTGCGTTAGTGATCCTCAAGGTTTCGGCGTCCTCGTCCTGGGCTATTCTGAAGATACCGTCTGACGCCACTGTGGAAGGGGTAAGACGGGCTTCGATGCCGACATGGCGGGCATTGGCTCACTCTTCATAATGATATTTTATGGCTAGGCGGCGCCTGGATAACCATGGTTTTGAATTGCTGATAAGGCGCTGTTATAATCCCGCTCAAATTCGCTACAGCGAACCACCGACATGACCGCAACCACCGACCCCTTCACACCCTCCGCCGAACTGGCAAGGCCCACCGTGGCCGACGCCGTGGTCGGCCACGACGCCTCGCCGCTGTTCATACGCAAGCCCAATCCCGACGATGGCTGGGGCATCTACGAATTGGTCAAGTCCTGCCCGCCGCTGGACGTCAATTCCGCTTATGCCTACCTGCTGCTGGCGACCCAGTTCCGCGACAGCTGCGCCCTGGCCACCAACCAGGAAGGTGAGGTGGTCGGCTTCGTCTCCGGCTACGTCAAGAGCAATGCGCCCGACACCTACTTCCTCTGGCAGGTGGCGGTAGGCGAGAAGGCGCGCGGTACCGGCCTGGCACGTCGCCTGGTGGAAGCCGTGATGTCTCGCACGGAGATGGCCGAGGTTCATCACCTCGAGACCACCATTACCCCCGACAACCAGGCCTCCTGGGGCCTGTTCCGTCGGCTTGCCGATCGCTGGCAGGCACCGCTCAATAGCCGCGAGTACTTCTCCACCGATCAGCTCGGCGGCGAGCACGACCCGGAAAACCTCGTGCGCATCGGACCCTTCCAGACCGATCGTATCTGACCAACGCCTTTTCGTGGGACCGGCTGCCCGACGGGCGGCCCAGGTCCCTGCGTCTCTACCGGCCGCTTCCACGGCCAGACCCTTTCTTCAACTTCCCAAGACCCACAGGAGGTCGCACATGCAGACCCAGATTCTCGAACGCATGGAGTCCGACGTTCGTACCTATTCTCGCTCCTTTCCGGTGGTCTTCACCAAGGCCCAGAATGCGCGCCTGACCGATGAAGACGGCCGCGAGTACATCGACTTCCTGGCCGGCGCCGGCACGCTGAACTACGGCCACAACAACCCGCACATCAAGCAGGCGCTGCTCGAGTACCTGGCCGAGGACAACATCATCCACGGCCTGGACTTCTGGACCGCCGCCAAACGCGACTACCTCGAGACTCTCGAGGAGGTCGTTCTCAAGCCGCGCGGGCTCGACTACAAGGTCCAGTTCCCCGGACCGACCGGCACCAATGCCGTCGAGGCGGCCATCCGCCTGGCCCGCAACGCCAAGGGTCGCCATAACGTCGTGACCTTCACCAACGGCTTCCACGGCGTGACCATGGGGGCGCTCGCCACCACCGGTAACCGCAAGTTCCGCGAAGCCACCGGCGGCGTGCCGACGGTCGGCGGCAGCTTCCTGCCGTTCGACGGCTACATGGGCGAGAGCACCGACACCCTGGACTACTTCGAGAAACTGCTCGGCGACAAGTCCGGCGGACTCGACGTGCCGGCCGCGGTGATCATCGAGACCGTGCAGGGCGAGGGCGGTATCAACGTCGCCGGCCTCGACTGGCTCAAGCGTCTCGAGCAGATTTGCCGCGACCATGACATCCTGCTGATCGCCGACGACATCCAGGCGGGCTGCGGTCGCACCGGCAAGTTCTTCAGCTTCGAGCACGCCGGCATCACCCCGGATATCGTCACCAACTCCAAGTCGCTCTCCGGCCTCGGCCTGCCGTTCGCCCAGGTGCTGATGCGCCCGGAGCTCGACGTCTGGAAGCCGGGGCAGTACAACGGCACCTTCCGCGGCTTCGCCCTGGCCTTCACCACCGCCGCCGCAGCGCTGCGTGAATACTGGGCCGACGACGCCTTCGAGAAGGAAGTGGCGCGCAAGGGTGAGGTGGTCGCCAAGCGCTTCCAGCGGATCGCCGGCATGCTCAACGAACTGGGCTTCGAGGCCACCGAGCGCGGCCGCGGGCTGATGCGCGGCATCGACGTGGGCAGCGGCGACGTCGCCGACAAGATCACCCACAAGGCCTTCGAGAACGGCCTGGTCATCGAGACCAGCGGCCAGGACGGCGAGGTGGTCAAGTGCCTCTGCCCACTAACCATCACCGACGAAGAGCTGACTCGCGGCCTGGATATCCTCGAGGCCAGCGCACGCGAGGCGCTGAGCTGATACGCTGAAAGGGTCGCCCGAAAACGAGGAAGGGCGGCCCGGTCCTCGACCGGCCGAGGGCTCGGCCGGTTCGCCATCGACATTACTGGAGAGTATTCATGATCGTTCGCAATCTCGAGGAAGCGCGCAAGTCAGACCGCCTGGTCGCCGCCGAGAACGGCAACTGGGACAGCACCCGCCTGTCGCTGGCCGACGACGGTGGCAACTGTTCCTTCCACATCACCCGGATCTATGAGGGCACCGAGACTCATATCCATTACAAGCATCACTTCGAAGCGGTGTTCTGCATGGAGGGCGAAGGCGAGGTGGAGACCCTGGCCGACGGCAAGATCTGGCCGATCAAGCCGGGCGACATCTATATCCTCGATCAGCACGACGAACACCTGCTGCGGGCCAGCAAGACCATGCATCTGGCCTGCGTCTTCACTCCGGGCCTCACTGGCAAGGAGATCCATCGCGAGGATGGCTCCTACGCGCCGGCCAACGAGCCGGACGACAAGACCCCGCTCTGATGATCTGAGCGCAGTTCGTCGCGTTCCTGTCGCGACGACATGGGTCTGATTCCTGGCCCCGAACCATGATGGTTCGGGGCCAAGTCGTTCATGGAGTGCGCCACTCGGCATGGCCTGATGGCACCTCAGGGCGCCGAGCGATCGAAGACGATGGTGATCTCGGCCAGCGTCACGCCGAACTTGCTCATCGCCGTGCGGTTGATCAGCCGCCCGTCGGGTTGCAGGTACATCCAGTCATCCAGGGTGAAGGTGAGCTCGCGCCCCGAGACCTCGACCGGCAGGCGATAGCGCATGTTGAAGGCGTGACCGGCCTGGCGAGCCTCCACGGGGCCCTCGACGTCGTTGGCGCTGCCGAGCCAGGTGGCATCATCCTGGCGCTCGAAGGTCCAGACCCGGCGATCCATCTCGCCATTCTGGTAGGTGAAGCGCTCGTCGAGGGTCAGGGTGTCGCCCTCGAGACTACCGTCGATCATTACGGTAAAACGGCGCTGCACCTCGCCGCTGTAGTCCTGAACCATGCCCCAGGCGCGCGTCTGACCGTCGAAATACTCGCCGATGTCCAGCCGCGGCGTGGTGCCGGCGTACCGCTCGACGTCGACGCTGCCGCAGCCGGCGAGCAGCAGTGGCAGGAAGAGCAGCGGGAGCAGTCGATAGTGCAATATCTTGTACATGATCTATCCGGTATTGGTTTAAGGTATAACCTAGGCTAGCGGATCGCCGACGGCGTTGCCATTCGATGGCCGGCAAGGCGATGCGGGAAGTCCTGGCTCATAGTTGTAGGATCCCGGATGATCAGATCGCCTATAGAAGTTATCCTCTGCTAGCAGCCAGAGAGCTTCTACAGCAATTCATTCGGGAGCAGGTTCATGGACATCAAGCTGCATAAGCAGGCTACGACGACACCGAAGATCCGTGCCGAGATCCAGGCAGCCCCCTCTAGCATCACGGATAGCGAGTTGGCCCGCCAATACGGCGTCGCCACCGCGACTATCCGGCGTTGGCGGTACCGTGACGATGTCCACGACCGACCGCACACGCGGCACAACCTGCTGGCCACGCTCACGCCCGAACAGGAAGAGGTGCTGATCGCGGCTCGTGAATTCCTTCGCCTTGGCCTGGATGATCTTCT
>NZ_FPAQ01000044.1 GCF_900116405.1 Halomonas saccharevitans
CCGCTACGACAAGTTGGCCAGCAGCTTCAGAGCGATGGTATGCCTGGCCTGCATAGATCGTTGCCTACGTGCTGACTTTCCAGACAGAACCTAGCTTGCAGCTGTTCGAGAGACGGGAACGCCTAGCAGCCGCGAGGCGGCGTCGAGGCCAATGGCCTGGAATTCCTGCACGTCGAGGCTCTCCGCGGACAGCGCGCCCTCGATCCATAGGCCATCGATAAGGCCGTTGACGGCGACGGATAGGCGTCGCAGTTCGTTGTCGTCCGGGGTCAGGCCGTGCTCTGCCAGCGCTTCGTGGATGAGGTCTCGAAAGGCCTCTGTGGTGCGGGCGTACCAGTGTCGGCGTATGTCGGCCATAGCCTCGTCGCGATGGGCCAGCGGCAGGAAGTTGGCCCACAGCAGCAGGCTCTGTGATGTCACGATCGGTGGCGAGAGGTTGGCCAGCAGATAGCGCTCCAGGCGCTCGGCAGCCGATAGGTAGCTGCCGTCGATGGCGCCGTGAGCCGCCTCGAACAGATGCTCCAGAAAGCTCTGATAGGCGGCCCGGAGAATGCCATCCTTGCTCTTGAAATAGAAGCGAATAAGGCCGTTGGTGACCCCGGCGTAGCCGGCGATGTTGCGCACCGTGGCCGCGGAGATGCCTTCCCTTGCGATGCACGTGAGGGTGGCATCGATCAGGGCGCTCTCGCGATCATTGCTAGCACGCCGGGTCGTCATGGGCTCAGGCCTCGCGAAGGATCGGGTTGGTCAGGCAGGTGGGGCCTCCCTCGCAGGCCATGCAGAGAGCGTCGCCGGCGAAGGTGCGCACCCGGATCCCGTGTTGCTCCATGACGGCCTTGGTGGCCGGAAAGCCGTCGATCATCAGGCAATCACCGGGCGACAGCGGCATGACGTTCAAGTTCAGGCCCAGGGAATCATGGAACTCGGCCTCGGGGGCCGCCACCAGGGTGATACCACGCGACTTCATCAAGGTCCACAGGGCGGCCGGAATCAGCTTGGGGTGTACCAAGTAGAGCTCGTCGGTGAGCGGCGAGATGACCGACATCAGGTGCAGGCAGGCAGCCTCGCCGTCCCACACCGGCAGATCGAAGCCGAGCACCTCGATGCCGTGCGGGTTGAGCAGGGCATTCAACTGACCCACGCCCTCGCGATTGGAGCGAAAGCCCATGCCCACGACCAGGGTGCTGTCATCGAGCCAGAGGGTGTCGCCCCCCTCGACGCAGGCCTCGCCGGTCAGCCTTCCGAGCACCGGGATGCCCGCCGCTTCGTAGTGGCGCCCGTGCAGTTCGGGTTCGGCGGCACGCAGCGGCTTGCCCATCTTGAGCAGCACGGCACCGGCGCGCGTGATCAGCGAGGCGTCGCGCGTGAACATGGCGTCCGACAGGCCGTCTCCCTCGTCCTCTATCCAGACGATCTCGGCCCCGGAGGCCTTGACCAGTTCGGCGAAGGTGTCGTATTGGGTGATCGCCTTGTCGGCATCGAAGTGGTCGTTGTAGTGCCACTCGGCGGGATCCGCTGCGCGCAGGCTGGCACCGGGGCGGCGCATCAGGACTCGGGTCATGGGGGCGGCCATGGAATGGCATCCGAAGTGTGACATGGGCTGGCTCCGAAGCAGCGGGGGGATCGTTGACTCGCATGTTATACAGATGCATAGTTTATGCAACCGCATAAAAACAACCTCACATCCGGGAGCACGACTTGCGTGATGCATCGACTATGACCGCCCCCCGAGGCGGCGCCGTGATCGAGGTCGAGGACCTGCACAAGGCCTATGGCAGCGCCCGGGTCCTCAAGGGCATCGATCTCGCTGCCGGGCGGGGTGATGTCGTGGCGCTGATCGGCAGCAGCGGTTCGGGGAAGTCCACGCTGCTGCGCTGCCTCAACCTGCTCGAGACGCCCACCTCCGGTTCGTTACGCCTGTTGGGGGAAGCCATTCCCTTTCGCGGCCATGGGGCACAGCGCCAGCCCGCCGATCGCCGGCAGCTGCGTCGCCTGAGAGCGCGCCTGGGCATGGTCTTCCAGGGCTTCAACCTGTGGCCGCACATGACCCTGGAAGCCAACGTCATGGAAGCGCCGATGCAGGTGCTGAAGCGCTCGCGAGCCGAGGCCCGCGACGAGGCTCGGGCCCTGCTGGAGCGGGTCGGTCTCGACCATCTGCGCGACGCCTACCCGGCGACGCTGTCCGGCGGCCAGCAGCAGCGGGGCGCCATCGCTCGGGCCCTGGCGATGGGGCCCGAGGCGCTGCTGTTCGATGAGCCGACGTCGGCGCTGGATCCCGAGCTGGTGGGCGAGGTGCTGGCGGTGATGCGCGATCTCGCCAAGGAGGGCCGCACCATGATCATCGTGACCCATGAAATGGCGTTCGCCGCCGATGTGGCGGACCGGGTGGTCTTCCTCGATCAGGGTGAGATCGCCGAACAGGGGCCCCCCGAACGGGTTTTCGGTGCCCCGCATACCCAGCGACTGCAACGGTTTCTGGGCCTGGTCAGTCCATCCTGAGGAGAACAACAATGCAACGACAGCTGCTAGCTATCCTGACCACGGCGGCCCTGGTGCCTCTGGCCCAGGCCGAGGTGACCCGCGTCGGCTTTGCCACCGAGCCCTACCCGCCCTTCGCCACACCGGATGCCAGTGGCGAGGTGAACGGCTGGGAGGTGGATATCACCCGGGCGGTCTGCGCGGCCGCCGAGCTTGAGTGCGACATCGTCACGACCTCCTGGGACGGCCTGATTCCTGCCTTGACTGGTGACAAGATCGATTTCATCGCTGCGTCGCTGAGCATCACCGACAAGCGCCGTGAGACCATCTCCTTCTCGGACAAGTACTACCAGACGCCTGCGGCGCTCGCCGGCGCCAAGGGCGTCGAGCTTGAGGTGACGCCGGCTGGCCTCGCCGGCAGGACGCTCGGGGTCCAGTCGGCCTCGATCCACCAGGCCTATGCTCAGGCGCATTTTCCCGAGGCGACCCTGCGCGAATACCAGACCCAGGATGACGCCCATCAGGATCTGTTCGCCGGACGCCTGGATGCCACGCTGGCGGATCGTCTGATCATCGAGCAGTTTCTGGGCAGCGAGGAAGGCCAGCTGTGCTGTGAGATGCGGGGCAGTGTCTCCGAGGATCCCGAGACGCTGGGGGAGGGCATCGGCTTCGGCGTTCGCCAGGGCGACGGTGCCTTGCGAGAGCGGCTCAATGAAGCGATCGCCGAGGTTCGAGAAAACGGTACCTATGACGAGATAACCGCGCGCTATTTCGACTTCGATATCTACGGCGAGCCGGATACCTGAGGGTTAGGGCGATGACGAATCAGGCAGGGAGTCGTCCCGGGCCATGAGCTATCGTGACATGAGCATCGGAGAGCTGCTCGCGCTGGCGCCGCCCGGCTGGGGTGGCGCTCTGCTCAACGGGTTATGCCTGTCGCTGCAGGTCGCCGGCGGTGGCTACTTTCTGGGGCTGCTGATCGGCATGGCCGGAGCCGCCAGTAAGCTCTCCGGCGGCCCTGTCGCCCGTGATCTCTGGGCGTGCTACACCACCGGAATTCGCGCGGTGCCGGAGCTGGTACTGATCCTGCTGCTCTACTTCGCCGTGCCGGAGGCGCTCAACGGGGTGTTGACATCGATTGGCGTCGGCGAGGTGAGTATCGGTCCCTTCGTCTCCGGCATCGTCGTGATCGCCCTGGTTCAGGGCGCCTATGCCACCGAGGTGATGCGCGGCGCGATTCGTGCCATCCCTCGCGGCCAGATCGAGGCGGCCTATTCGTTGGGCATGTCATCCGCCAAGACCTTTCGGCGCATCACCCTGCCGGCCATGCTCCCCGGGGCGTTGCCGGGGCTCTCCAATCTTTGGCTGATCGCTACCAAGGACACGGCGCTGCTGGCGGTGGTCGGCTTCACGGAATTGACCCTGGCCGCCCGTCAGGCGGCCGGTGCCACCAAGCACCACCTGCTTTTCCTGTGCGCGGCCGGTGTGCTCTACCTGCTCGTCTCGCTGATCTCGAACGCGGTGTTCAAGGCGTTGGAGCGTCGTGCGACCCGGGGGATGTCGCATGGCTGACTCGCGTCTACCACCGCATCGACTCGGGCTGATCGCCGTCGCACTGGTGATCGTCACGCTGATGGTCGTCCAGATGCAGTGGGGGTGGCTGCCCGAATACCGAGAGGCCATTCTCGACGGTCTCTGGTTGACCGTGGTGCTGATGGTGACCACCAGCGTGGCGGGTTTCCTGCTGGCGATTCCGCTTGGGCTGGTGCAAGTCAAAGGGCCGCGTCCGTTGGCCTGGCTGGCCCGGGGCTTCTGCACCTTGATTCGCGGCACTCCATTGCTGCTGCAGGTCTGGCTGCTCTACTACGGGCTTGGTTCCCTGTTCCCCTACCTGCCCGGCGTGCGACAGAGCTGGCTATGGCCCTATCTGATCGAGTCCTGGCCGTATGCCTTTGCGGCCCTGACGCTGTCGTTCGCCGGCTACGAGGGCGAAGTGATGCGTGGGGCCTTTGCCGGTGTGCCCAAGGGCGAGTTGGAGGCGGCCCGCTCGTTGGGGATGCATCCGCTGACGATCCTGCGCCGCATCTGGCTGCCCCGCGCCGTGCAGCGCGTGCTGCCGACCCTCAACGGCGAGCTGGTCATCCAGCTCAAGGCCACGCCGTTGGTCGCCACCATCGCCGCCGTGGACACCTATGCCGTGTTCGGACGCATTCGCCAGGAGACCTACATGGTCTATGAGCCACTGTTACTGATGGCCCTGATTTACCTGGTCCTGGCTGGTCTGATCACCCTGGCCTTCGCTGCCATGGAGCGTGCCGGGTCCAGGGGGCGATAGCCGCGCCCTCGCTGACACCGGCGGCCGTCTACCGTCTAAATGCCTGGCCTCAGGCCCGGCGTTGTTACATCGGCGGCAGCGGGATCTGGCGCGGCCAGTCGTTAGGCACCAGGACGAAGCGCCTGGCGGCATTGTCGGGATGGTGAAGCACGATCTGGATGGGCCGAGCGGCGGCCTGGAAGTGTGCCGTCAGCCTTCTGCTCAGCGTCGACAGGGATTCCAGATCCTCATGGCGGGGCAGGGCGAGCCAGTGCGGCTTGTGCAGCCAGGCGCCGCGCGTGCCCGGCGGCAGGCAGGCGCTCAACCGGGGCCAATCCTGCACGTACAGCCAGCGGCCTCGCAGGTGGTCGGGCGTGGCGTCGCGCGGCGCCGGCAGAGCAGCGTGCCAGGGATAGAAGAGCACCCCCGGCATCGCCAGCCGCACGGCCGTGGCGGAATCGTTTGCCGAGGAGGGCTGTTCTGCCGGATCCGTGGGCGATAGAAGCGGATGAAGCGCCTCGATGGCCTCCGGAGTTCGCGCCAGTCGCAGTTGGTGATGGAAGAGGTGGTCGCGCTTGGCGAGCAGGCTGTCGGCACCGCCCGGGCCGATCCAGCGCGCCTGGCTGTCCGGCGTGCCGGGCCCCTCGACGAGTCCCAGATAGAACTTGATCGCCACCTCCAGGTGCACCGGGCGAGGATCGTCGCGGCGCGCGTAGAGCAGGTCCAGCTCGCCCAGAGTGCGCTTGCCCTGATAGATGCGCAGGTTGTGGGCCAGCAGTCGCGTGGCGGGCGCCTCGTCGAGCAGGAACTGCCAGAGCCGTTCATGATAGAGCCCCATCCGCCCGCGCAGGGCGGGGGCGAGATGCGACTCGAGGCGGCTCGGCGAGCGCTCGCGTTCCAGAAGCCAGGCCGCCAGGCGTTCGTCATCGGCGAGGCCAAGCTCGGCGCGGGTTGGGCGCGTGGCCCCGGGCATGTCGACGAGGCACGGCGCCAGCAGGATCCAGCCCAGGTCGCGGACCAGCGGATGACGGCAGTGATCGAGCAGGCGTTGCGCCGAGGCGGAGAGGGGCATGGCGATGAACCGACGTTGACGCCCGTGTCTGACATTGAAGCTGTACAGGCCTTATACTCAGGATACATTCATAAGGAACCGGGTGAACATGATGATTCGTCCTCTGTCCCGCTGCGTCTCCCTGGCGGCCGCGTCGCTGATCACCATCTCCGCGGCCCAGGCCCAGGATCCCGTGGTGATCTCCTCCAAGATCGATACCGAAGGCTCGGTGCTCGGCCAGCTGATCCTGCAGCGACTGGAGCAGGGCGGCGTCGATGTCGAGGACCGCCTGCAGCTCGGCGGCACCAGCATCGTGCGCGAGGCGCTGTTGGCTGGCGAGATCGATCTCTACCCCGAGTACACCGGCAACGGCGCCTTCTTCTTCGACATGACCGACAGTCCGGTGTGGAACGACGCCACCGAGGCCTACGAGACCGTGCGGGAGCGCGACGCCGAGGCGAACGATCTCGTCTGGCTGACGCCGGCCGAAGCCAACAACACCTGGGCGATCAGCGTGCGCGGCGAGTTGGCCCGCGAGCATGAGCTGTCGAGCCTCGAGGATCTGGCGAGCTACCTCGACGACGGCGGCGAGTTCAAGCTGGCGGCGAGCGCTGAGTTCGTGGAGTCGCCCCAGGCGCTGCCGGCCTTTCAGTCGGCCTACGGCTTCGATCTCGGTGAAGAGGAACTGCTGGTACTCTCCGGCGGCAACACCGCGGCGACCATGCGCGCCGCCGCCCAACAGACCAGCGGCGTCAATGCGGCCATGACCTACGGCACCGACGGCGGCCTGCAGGCCCTGGACCTGGTGGTCATGGATGACACCCTTGGCGTGCAGCCGGTCTATCAGCCGGCGCCAGTGGTCCGCGAGGCGATTCTCGACCAGCATCCCGAGATCGCTACCCTGCTCGAGCCGGTCTTCCAGGCGCTGGACAAGGAGACCCTGCAGCGCCTGAACGGCGACGTGGCGGTGAACGGGCGCGCCCCGGACGCCGTGGCGGCCGAGTTCCTCGATACCCTGGGCAACTGAGGCGACCTTGCCCTTTGATCGCCCCCGTTACAATGTCGTGCTGCTGAGCCTGTCGCTGGTCGGCCTGCTGGTCTGGCTGGCCCTCGATACGGTGAGCGTGGCGCCCAACCGCATCGTCCCCGGTACCTCCCATGGCCTGGCGGAGTCGCTCGGCTGGGGCGGTGTCCTGGTCTCGGCGCTGCCCCTGCTGGCGCTAGCGGCGCTGGCCCGGCGGCCGACGCCGAAGAGCCTGCGCATCGCCCTGGGGCTCGTCGTGGTGCAGCTCGCCACGCTTCCGCTATGGCTGTCCCTGGCGGCGCATCGCCTGGTCGATCCCGGTGCGGTGGGCGCGCGCCTAGGGATCGGCGCCGGCGTCTGGCTGCTGCTGTTCCTGCTGCTGATGCTGCTGGTGGAGCTGCGCAGCCGACTAGCGATATCGCGCCTGGCCGGTGCGGCGCTGCTGGTGATGCCGCTGGCCGTGCTCGGATGGTGTCTCACCCAGTGGCTCGCGCCCCTGGCGCTGTGGCAGGAATACCTGGGGCGTCGCGACCAGTTCCTCGGCGCCATCTTCGAACACCTGGCGCTGGTTGGCGTCGCGGTGGGGGTGAGTCTTGTGCTCGGGGTAGCCGCAGCGCTGGCCATGCGCCGCTGGCAGGCCGCCCAGCGGATCGGCTTTGGCGTGCTCAATTTCCTGCAGACCATCCCCAGCATTGCGCTCTTCGGCCTGCTGCTGGCGCCGCTCGCCTGGCTCTCGGCGCACGTCGAGTGGCTGGCGGCACTGGGGGTCAGCGGTATCGGCTGGGCCCCGGCGCTGCTGGCGCTGGTGGGCTACAGCCTGCTGCCGATGGTGCGCAACACCTTCGTGGCACTGGAGGCGGTGGACCCCGGCGTCATCGACGCCGCCCGCGGCATGGGCATGAGCCGCGGCCAGGTGTTTCGCCAGGTTCGACTGCCGCTGGCGCTCCCGGTGATCCTCGAGGGCGTGCGCATCACCACGGTGCAGGCTATCGGGCTGACTGCGGTGGCCGCGCTGATCGGCGCCGGCGGCCTTGGTACTTTCATCTTTCAGGGACTCGGGCAGGCCGCCATGGACCTGGTGCTGCTGGGCGCGCTGCCCATCCTGGTTCTGGCGCTGGTCGCCGACGCCCTGCTGGGGGCACTGACCGACACGCTACGCCCGGGAGGGGCCGAATGATCGATCTGATCCACGTCACCAAGCGCTTCGGTGATGCCGTCGCGGTGGACGACATCTCGCTGAGCGTGGCGCGCGGTGAGCTCTGCGTGCTGGTCGGCACCTCGGGCTGCGGCAAGTCGACCACGCTGCGCATGATCAACCGCCTGATCGAGCACAGCGAGGGCGAGATCCATATCGACGGCCAGCAGATTCGCGACTTCCGCGAGGAGCACCTGCGCCGGCGCATGGGCTACGCGATCCAGAGCACGGGGCTCTTCCCCCATTGGACGGTGGCGCGCAACATCGGCCTGGTGCCGCGCCTGCTCAAGTGGCCGGCCGCTAAGGTCAGGGCGCGGGTCGAGGAACTGATGGCGCTGCTCGGGCTCTCCATGGCGGAGTTCGCCAACAAGTATCCCCATCAGCTCTCCGGCGGCCAGGCACAGCGGGTGGGCGTCGCCCGGGCGCTGGCGGCGGACCCCGAAATCCTGCTCATGGACGAGCCCTTCGGTGCCCTGGACCCGCTGACCCGCGAGAGCCTGCAGGAGGAGCTGCGCGAACTGCAGTCGCGGCTGCAGAAGACCATCGTCTTCGTCACCCACGACATGGACGAGGCCCTGCGGCTGGCGGATCACCTGGTGGTGATGCACCAGGGGCGGATCAAGCAGCAGGGGCGGCCGCTGGAGCTGCTGCGCGAGCCGGCGGATGACTTCGTCGAGTCGCTGCTCGGCGGCGAGGATCGCGGCCTGAAGGAGGCGGCGCTGCTGCCGGTCAGCCAGCGGATGCTGCCGCTGGGGCCGCGCCTGCTGGCGCGCGAGCGTATCGTCCAGCAGGCCAGCCTGCGCGAGGCGTTGTCGCTGATGCTGTGGCGCCATGCCGAGCGGCTCACCGTGGTCGACGATGACGACCTGCCGGTGGGCGAGCTCTCCCTGCGCCGCCTGGTGGGGGTGCGCAGCGATGACTGAGTGTCGCCGGCTGATCGTGCCGCTGTGCTGGTTCTCGCTGCTGCTGGCCGCCACCCTGGGCATGGGGCAGCTGGAGGGGCTCTTCCGCGTCATCGAGCCCGGCAGCCGCCAGGTGATCTATGAACGTGCCGATTTCCTGAGCCTGCTGGGCCGCCATCTCTCGGTGGTGGGCGCGGCGGCGGTGCTGGCGATCCTGATCGGGGTCGGCGCCGCCATCGCCGTGACTCGCCCGCGGGGTCGCGACTTCCTGCCGCTGGTCAGCCAGCTGGCGTCCATGGGGCAGACCTTTCCGCCGGTGGCGGTGCTGGCGCTGGCCGTGCCGGTGCTGGGGTTTGGGACCTTGCCGATCATCGTCGCGCTGCTGCTCTACGGGCTGCTGCCCATCGTGCGCAACACCCTGGTGGGGATCCTCGGCATCGACCCGTCGGTGCGCGAGGCGGCGCGGGGCATGGGCATGAGCAGCGGCCAGATCCTGCGCCAGGTGGAGCTGCCCCTGGCCGCCCCGGTGATCCTCGCCGGCATCCGTACCTCGGTGACCATCAACATCGCCACGGCGGCCATCGGGGCCACCGTGGGGGCGAGCAACCTGGGCGACCCGATCATCTCGGGGATCGTCAATGGCAACACCGCCTATGTGATTCAGGGGGCGCTGCTGATCGGCCTGCTGGCCCTCAGCGTCGATAGCCTCTTCAGCCGGTTGCCGTCGCCCATCGTGCGTTGATTGCGCGTATCTCACTCGCCTCACTTACCTGCCATTCACTCGCGCGCTCGCGCTAGATCGGGGACTACCCAACTCGTCCAGTTTACGTTAACGTCAAGACTGTTGCGTTGACCGGCCCCGGGGCGACCCCCTGGCGGACCGGAACATTAAAGACAACACTGCCCCCAAAAGGGGCACAGGATCATGACGATGACAACAACAGCGGACATTCACGAGCCGACCTTCCTGGCCGGTGACGAGTTCAGCATTCCGACCTTCCGCCTGCTCAAGCAGGACGGCACCCTGTATGAGGGAGCGAAGGCGCCCGAACTCGACAAGGAACGGGCCCTGGCCATCTACCACGCCATGGTCGCCACCCGGGTGCTCGACGAGCGCATGCTCGCCGCCCAGCGCCAGGGGCGCCTCTCCTTCTACATGCAGTGCACCGGCGAAGAGGCCGCGGTGGTCGGCGCCACGGCGGCGCTGGACGACGCCGACATGATCATGGCCCAGTACCGTGAGCAGGGCGCCCTGATCTATCGCGGCTTCACCTTCGACGAGTTCATGAACCAGCTGTTCGGCAACGAACTGGACTACGGCAAGGGTCGCCAGATGCCGATCCACTACGGGTCGCGCAAGCTGCACTACATGACCATCTCGTCGCCGCTGGCGACCCAGATTCCCCAGGCCACCGGCTACGCCTACGGCCAGAAGCTCGCCGGCGACGGCCAGTGCACCGCGGTGTTCTTCGGTGAGGGCGCCGCCTCCGAGGGCGACTTCCACGCCGCCCTGAACATGGCGGCGGTCCACGAGGCGCCGGTGATCTTCTTCTGCCGCAACAACGGCTATGCGATCTCCACGCCCTCCATCGAGCAGTTCGCCGCCGACGGCGTGGCGCCGCGGGCCTTCGGTTATCGCATGCACGTGATCCGCGTCGATGGCAACGACATCCTGGCGGTCTACTCGGCCACACAAGAGGCGCGCCGGATCGCCGTGGAGCACAACCAGCCGGTGCTGATCGAGGCCATGAGCTATCGCCTGGCCGCCCACTCCTCCTCGGACGATCCCTCCGGCTATCGCTCGAAGAAGGAGGAAGAGGCCTGGCGGGAGAAGGATCCCCTCCTGCGCATGCAGCGCTGGTTGGACGACCTCGGCTGGTGGAGCGACGACGAGGAGAAGGCGCTTCAGGAGAGCCTGCGCCGCGAGGTGCTGGAGACCATGAAGCGGGCCGAGAAACGTCCGCCGCCGCCCCTGGACAGCCTGGTGACGGATGTCTACGCCGACGTCACCCCTGAGCTGCAGCGTCAGCTCGACGCGCTGAAGCGTCATATCCGCCAGTATCCGGACGCCTATCCCAAGGGGGCGCGTGCCCTGGACCCGGACGTGCGAGCCGGCGACGACACCGCGGCCAAGGGAGAGAAGTGAGATGCCGACCATGAACATGCTGCAGGCCATCAACAACGCCCTGGACATCGCCATGGGCGAGGACGAGAAGGTGCTCTGCTTCGGCGAGGACGTGGGCAGCTTCGGCGGCGTCTTCCGCGCCACCAGCCACCTGCAGGAGAAGTACGGCCGCGCGCGCTGCTTCAACACGCCTCTTGTTGAGCAGGGCATCGTCGGCTTCGCCAACGGTCTGGCCGCCCAGGGCTCGGTGCCGGTTGCCGAGATCCAGTTCGCCGACTACATCTTTCCGGCCTTCGACCAGATCGTCAACGAGACCGCCAAGTTCCGCTATCGCTCCGGCGATCTGTTCAACGTCGGCGGCCTGACCATCCGTGCGCCCTACGGCGGTGGCATCTCCGGCGGGCTCTATCACTCCCAGTCGCCGGAGGCCTACTTCGCGCATACCCCCGGTCTCAAGGTCGTGGTACCGCGCGATCCCTACCAGGCCAAGGGCCTGCTGCTGGCCGCCATCCGCGACCCGGATCCGGTCATCTTCTTCGAGCCCAAGCGTCTCTATCGCGCCTCCGTCGGCGAGGTGCCGGAGGAGGACTACCAGCTGCCCATCGGCGAGGCCGAGGTGACCAAGGAGGGCACCGACGTGACCCTGGTCGGCTGGGGCGCGCAGATGGAGGTGATCGAGCGTGCCGTGGAGCTGGCCGAGAAGGACGGCATCTCCTGCGAGGTGATCGATCTGAGAAGCCTCTTGCCCTGGGATGAGGACACCGTGGCCGAGTCGGTCTTCAAGACCGGTCGACTGGTGATCACCCATGAGGCACCGCGCACCGGGGGCTTCGCCGGCGAGATCGCCGCAGCCGTCCAGGAGCGCTGTTTCCTGTACCTGGAATCGCCCATCGCCCGGGTGACCGGCCTGGATACGCCCTTCCCGCTGACGCTGGAGAAGGAGTATCTGCCGGATCACCTGAAGATCGTCGAGGCCATCCGCGAAAGCGTGAATTTCTGACGACCGGATCCAGGACAGGAGAGACAAGATGACAGATTTCAAGCTGCCCGATATCGGCGAAGGTATCGTGGAGTGCGAGGTGGTGGAGTGGCGCATCCAGGAGGGTGACGTCATCGAGGAGGACCAGCCGGTGGTCGAGGTGATGACCGACAAGGCGCTGGTCGAGATTACCGCCCCCGAGGCGGGCCGGGTCTCCCGGCTCTTCGTGCCCAAGGGCGAGATCGCCAAGGTGCATGCGCCGCTGTTCGCCTACGAGGCCGAGGGCGAGTCGGCCGGGTCCCCCGAGACATCATCGGTCGATACATCGGCGCCTGAGCAGAAGACCGATCAGCCGGAGAGCCAGGCTGCGCCCGCCGATCGGCAGGAGGGCGCACGCCCGGCCGCGCCCGCCAGCGCCGCTGCCAAGGACTTCATCCTGCCGGACCTCGGCGAGGGCATCGTCGAGTGTGAGGTGGTGGAGTGGCGCATCGCCGAGGGGGAAACCATCGAGGAGGACCAGCCGGTCGTCGACGTGATGACCGACAAGGCCATGATGGAGATCACCGCCCCCGAGGCGGGGCGCGTGGCGAAGCTCCACGTGCCCAAGGGCGAGATCGCCAGGGTGCACTCGCCGCTGTTCGCCTACGAACCGGCCGACGGTGACACCACCGATGGCGAGCCAGCCGGCGGCGCGCACGCGTCGTCCGCCGCGACCTCGGGTGCGACGCCACAAGCGGCCGCAACGAACGCACCCGCCGGCGCGTCCGGTGAGATGTCCCGTGAGACGAGCGGGCAGGGTCCCCATGGGCGGATTCCGGCGAGCCCGGCGGTGCGCCGCCTGCTGCGCGAGCACGGGCTGCGCCTGGAGCAGGTGCCGGGGTCCGGCAAGCAGGGCCGGGTGCTGAAGGAGGACGTCCAGGCCTTCCTGTCGCGCGGCGAGACGGAAAGCGTAGACGCGTCTCCCGCCGCGGCGTCGCCGGCTGCCGATAAGTCCCAGGCGCCCGCTCGCTCAGCAAGCTCCGAGGGCGAGGTGCGCGTGGAGCCGATGCGCGGCATCCGCGCCGCCATGGCGCGCAAGATGGTCGCCTCGGCCTCCACGATCCCGCACTTCCAGTACGGCGAAGAGCTCGATGTCACCGAACTGCTGGCGCTGCGCGAGCGCTTGAAGCCCGAGGCTCAGGCCCGGGAGGCGCGCCTGACGCTGATGCCCTTCTTCATGAAGGCGATGGCGCTGGCGATCCGCGACTTCCCGATCCTCAACAGCCGGCTCAACGAGGCGGGCGACGAGATCCACTACCTGCCGTCGTGCAACATCGGCATGGCCGTGGACGGCAAGGCCGGCCTGATGGTGCCCAACGTCAAGGGCGTGGAGCGCTTGAGCCTGCTTCAGATCGCCGGCGAGATCCAGCGTCTGACCGAGGGTGCCCGCGAGGGCAGAGTGGCCTCCGCGGACCTGCAGGAGGGCACGATCAGCATCTCCAATATCGGTGCCCTGGGCGGCACCTACGCCGCCCCGATCATCAACGCCCCGGAGGTGGCCATCGTGGCCATCGGCAAGACCCAGTGGCTGCCGCGCTTCGATGCCGACGACAACGTCGTCAAGCGGGCGATCATGACCATCACCTGGGCGGGGGATCACCGGCTGATCGACGGCGGCACCATCGCCCGCTTCTGCAACGCCTGGAAGGGCTATCTTGAAGCCCCGGAGACGATGCTCCTCCATCTTGGATAAGCACATATGCTCCAGCTCCCAACCATGCCGGGGACCGGGGGCAAGGCGTAGCGAGGGTCCTTTGCCAAGGATGGCAAAGGTAGCGCCCAAGGATGGGTTTACAGCGCCCTCGCGGAGGCTTGCCGACGGGAGGCCCGACGCTAATCCGCTGGAGTGTGCAAGGAATCCCACGTCATGACCCAGGCGTCCCTGCAGCAGTTCTACATCCCGGAAGAGCAGTCGATCTATCTGCTCAGCCACGACGACGCCCGAAAGCTCAAGGCGTGGGTGTCGCTGTGTCAGGCCCAGCTGGAGCAGCTGGGCTACCGGGGGATCGAGCTGATCGGCAAGGGCGCCTACGGCTTCGTGTTCGCCGGCTTTACCGGGGTGGGCGAGGAGTACGTCTTCAAGTTCACCCGGGTCAACCTGCCCCAGCGCCTGCAGGACCGCCTCGAGGAGGAGGCCTTCATGCTGGAGCAGGTCGACCATCCGCGCGTTCCGAAGCTGATCGTCTTCCAGCGGGTCCGCCGCCAGTCGATCCTGGTGATGCAGCGGGCGCCGGGCTTCAATCTCGAGGAAGTCTCGCTGCAGCGGGGACGGCTCTCGCCGCGCCTGGTGGTGCGCATCGCCGACCAGCTGGCCGATATCCTGCGCGCCCTGCGCCGGGAATCGGGGCCCGCCGGCAAGCCGGTGGTGCACGGCGACATCAAGCCCTCCAACCTGGTCTTCGACGTATCAAACGAGACCATCGCGCTGATCGACTGGGGCTCCTCGGTGTTCGCCCAGCTCGATGCCAACCAGCAGTTCGTGGCGACCAACGTCATGGAGCTGATGTCGGACAACCTGCAGCAGACTAACGCCCGCCTGGGCGATGTCTATTTCATCGGCGAGGAGCAGTTGAACGGCGCGCTCTCCTCGCCGCGCTTCGACGAACAGGGCGCGGCCGCCACCCTCTATGCGCTGGCCTCGGCGCAGTCCTGCCGCTTCGGCCATCGGGCCATTCCGGCCACCTCCCTCGGCCTGCCCATGGAGTTCGCACGCATGCTCGACGGCATGCTCGATCCCGACCCGCGCACGCGCCGGCGCGCCGGCGATCACTTCATCCGCGAGATGCCGCGCCTGGGTCGGCTGGTGATGCTCGACCTGCCCACGACCCAGGAGGCGCCGCTGGTGCCGGTCTGGAGCCGTCCCGCCGGACGCGAGATCGATACCGTCGTCTACAGCTCGCGCAAGTCCTTCCTGCGCGAGGAGGGCGGTCGCGAGACACTGAACGACGTCAACGACGTCCAGCTCGATCGCTATTACAAGAACTTCATGCAGAACATGGGCGAGACCGAGAAGGCCTTCCTGGCCGCGGTCAGCCGGCTGGGCCGCTATCCGGTGGTCGGCGGGCTGGCGGTGCGCTGGGAGGCCGAAGGCGTCTACATCGACACCTCGCTCAACCTGCACGACCCCGACCTCAAGCCGGCCTTCATCGCCGCGGTCAACAACATGGTGACGCTCGCCCGGGCGATCCATCGCCGCGGGATCTTCAAGAGCTGCCTGTTCAATGCCCGCGACACCCTGCACCTGGAGCGCGAGAGCGTCGATCGGCCCTTCGTGCTCACCCCCGGCATGCGGCTGCACTACGAGGTCAGCGCGGTGCCGGAGCTCGAGGACCGCTCGCGCCTGCACAGCTACTTCGAGGACGGCCCGGATCCCGAGGAGTTCCTGGTGCTGCCCGAGGCGATCATCACCTCGCTGGAGGCGCTCAACGATATCCACCATACCGGCATGATCATCTTCGAGGCGTTGCCCGAGCACCTGAAGATCCATAGCCACTACCGGCTGCTCGACCCCTCCCGGGAAGCGGAGTTTCGTCGCCGGCTCGAGGATATCCTCGATGCGGTGGGGCTGATCGAGGGGCTCGGGGTCTCGGGCTTCATGAAGATGCCCTACAAGGACACCCGCTTCTTCGCCCACATCGAACGCCAGCCCGAGCGTTTCTATCCGCGCAATCCTCGCCAGGCGGCCGAGCTGTCGGCGGCGCGCGAAAGCCAGTAGGCTAAGGGCTTACCGGGTTTCTCGTCGCACAGGGAGGTGGGTCGACGCCTATGATCCAGCTGTTGCTGATCAAGCTGCTGGCGACGGCTGGCATCGTGATGCTCGTCGCGCTGTCGGTGGGCCGCCTGGGTCCCAGGCTCGGCGGCATCCTCGCCGGCACCCCGGTGATTCTCGGGCCCGGCTACTTCTTCATGCTGCGCGAGCAGTCGGCGGACTTCGTGCAGCAGGCCGTGCTCTCGACCCTGCAGGCGCTGGTGGCGACGCTGCTCTTCACGGTGTGCTTCGTGGTGAGCGCAGCACGGCGCTCGGCCCTTCATAGCCTGGCGCTCTCAAGCCTGCTCTGGGTGCCCGGCGCGCTGCTGTTCACCCGGCTGCCGGGCGAGCTCGTTGGCGTGGTCGTCGCCTTCCTAGCGGTGCTGGCGCTGGCGGAAGGGATCAACCGCCGACTGAGGCTGGGCCAGCCGGTGGTGGTGGCCAGTGCCGGCTGGTTCGACCTGCTGCTGCGCGGGCTCCTGGCGGGGACGCTGGTGAGCCTGGCGACGACGCTGGCCGCACGCTCAGGGCCGGCCCTCTCCGGCGTCATCCTCGGCTTTCCGGTCGGTATCCTGACCATCGCCTGGGCGCTCTCCGAGCGCTACGGGGTCGAGGTGGCCCGCATGACCGTCAGCATGACCCAGCGGGGCATGCTGAGCCTGCTCGCCTTTTGCGTCGTCAGCTATCTGGGCGTGGGCCACCTGCCGGGCATGCTGGTCTTCGCCCTGTCGCTGTCGGCGTCGATGACCACCAGCTTCCTGCTGTTCATGTTCAGTTTGTGGCGGGCCCGGCGGCTCTACCCCAGCCACCAGCGCCTTAGTGTTGGTGAATCCAGCATCGCGGTCGACCCGGAACCCTGACCGCCGCTGCGCGAAACCCGGAGGGGGCTCGCCTAGAGCGAGGCGGCGGAGCGCGCGGCCTGGTCGTAGAGCCCGGACATGGCCCGCAGCAGGCCCGCCAGGCGGCTCATCTCCTCGCGCTCGATGCCCATGGAGGAGAGCGAGTCGACCAGGCAGGCCTCGCGGATCTCGGCGTAGCGGCTGCAGGCCTCGCGGCCAAGCTCGGTGGTGCGAAACAGCGTCTCCTTGCCCTGCTTCTCGCCGGCCACCAGCCCCAGGCGCCCCAGCTTCTTCAGGGCATAGGTGACCGTGTGGGTATCCTCGACGTTGAGCACCAGGCAGATATCCGCCTGGCGCTTGGCGCGCTCCCGGTGGTTGACGCTGTGCAGCACCAGCACGTCCAGGGCACCGAGCTCCGGATAGCCGCTGGCCGTCATGCAGCGCACCATCCAGCGGTCGAAGGCGTGGCCGGAGATGATCAGGCCGAACTCGAACTCCGAGAGCTCCTGGCTGCTGCGCGACAGGTGCTCCGAGGAGACGATGGGGCCGCGGGGTGTCCGTTCACGCGTCATGTGCTGCTCCTTGTCGATGAGTCCAAGCGGTCGAGGTCAGTTGCCCATGGCCTGGGGCAGCCAGGTCACGATGCCGGGGAAGACGCTTATCAGCACCACGCCGAGCATCATCAGGAAGAAGAACGGCATGGCGGCCCAGGCGATCGACAGGATGTTGCGCCCCGTCATGCCCTGTAGCACGAAGAGGTTGAAGCCCACCGGCGGGGTGATCTGCGACATCTCCACCACGACCACCAGGTAGATGCCGAACCAGATCAGGTCGATGCCGGCGGCCTCGACCATCGGCAGCATGATGGACGTGGTCAGCACCACCACCGAGATACCGTCGAGGAAACAGCCCAGCAGGATGAAGAACAGCGTCAGGGCCGCCAGCAGCATGACGGGCGAGAGCCCCAGGGTGCCGATCCAGGCGGCGAGCTCACGCGGCAGGCCGGTGAAGCCCATGGCCGCGGTGAGAAAGGCGGCGCCGGCGAGGATGAAAGCGATCATCGTCGAGGTGCGCACCGCACCGAGGAGGGCATCGCGGAACACCGCGCCGTCCATGCTGCCCTGGACGCGGGCCAGCAGCAGCGAGAGCACCACCCCCACGGCCGCCGCCTCGGTGGGCGAGGCGAGCCCCGCGTAGATCGAGCCGATGACCCCGACGATCAGGGCCAGCAAAGGGATCAGTCGGCGCGCACGGCGCAGCTTCTCGCCCAGCGGTAGGCCGGTCTCGGCGGGAGGGACCTTGTCCGGGAAGCGCCAGGACCAGAGCATCAGGTAGCCGGCGAACAGCGAGATCAGCAGCAGGCCCGGAAAGATGCCGGCCATGAACAGCCGCGCGATCGACTGGTCGGTGGCAACGCCATAGACGATCAGGATGATCGACGGCGGAATCAACAGCCCCAGGGTCGCCGAGCCCGCCAGGGTGCCGATCACCAGCTGCTCGTCATAGCCGCGGCGGGTGAGCTCGGGAATGGTCATCTTGCCCATGGTGGCGCAGGTGGCCGCCGAGGAGCCGGATACGGCGGCAAACAGTCCGCACCCCACCACGTTGGTGTGCAGCAGGCGGCCCGGGATGCGCTGCATCCAGGGGGAGAGGCCGGTGAACATGTCGTCGGCGAGCCGCGAGCGGAACAGGATCTCGCCCATCCAGATGAACATCGGCAGGGCCGTAAGCTCCCAACTGTAGCTCTCGCCCCAGACGTTGGAGGCGAGCACGTCGCCGGTGGGCACCGAGGTGAACTGCGAGAGCCCGAGCCAGCCCAGCCCCAGCAGCGAGAAGGCCACCCAGACGCCGCTGCCGAGCAGCAGCATCAGGGTGACGAAGAGGACCGTCATCATCACGAGCATGGTGTGTCTCCGGGGCTCATTCTTGGCCGCTGTCGTCGATGGTAAAGGTGGCGGGCCGGGTCACGGCGATCACCAAGGTCGCCCACCAGGCCTCGGCAAGGGCCAGGCATAACAGCACCACGCCGGCAAGCATCGCCGACTGGGGAATCCACAGCGGGATGCGCAGCAGGCCGTAGGAGGTCTCGTTGAAGGCGATGCTGTCGGCCAGCAGCCAGTAGAGGTACCAGCCGAGGTAGAGGCCGAGGATCAGCGCGATGCTCAGGCAGAAGACCTCGACGAAGGCGCGTGGGGCCGGCGAGAGGCGCCCGACCAGCAGCGTCACGCGGATATGGCCGCCGTGCACGAAGGTGTAGGCGAGCCCGAGGAAGCTGGCGCCGACCAGCAGGAAACCGGAGATCTCGGCGAGGCCGGGAATCGCCAGGCCGATGCGGTCGCCGCCGAGCGCCGTGGCGATACGGTCGACGATGCGCCCGAGGACCTGGGCGGTGATCAGCGCACAGATCAGGCACAGGCACAGGGCGGCCAGGTAGCCGCCCAGCTGATAGAGGGGTCTGAGGCGATAGGTCATGGAAGGGTCCAGAGGCAGCTGCCGGGGCTTGAGACCCCGGCAGGGAGGGCGGAATCAGTCGCGAGCGGCCTCGTAGGCCTCGAGGATGGCGGCGCCCTGATCACCGGCGCGGCCGGCCCACTCCTCGGTCATGGTCGCGCCGACCTCCTCGAGCAGAGTGGCGAGTTCCGGGGTCGGCTCGCTGACCTCGATGCCGTTCTCCTTGAGCACCGCGAGGGCGTCGTCGGTCTCCTGGCGGCTCATCTCCCAGCCGCGGGTCTCGGCCGCGTCGGCCGCCTCGAGAACGGCTTCCTGAGTCGCCTCGTCGAGACGCGAGAAGGCCTTCTCGCTGACGATCACCATGTTCTTCGGCAGCCACAGCTGGGCATGGTTGAAGTGGCTCAGGTAGTCCCAGGCCTTGGTATCGGCGCCGGTGGCCGGCGAGGTGATCATGGCGCCGACGCGCCCGGTGCTGAAGGCGGTGGGAATGTCCGGTACCTCGACCTGGGTCGGCACGGCGCCGACCAGCTGGGCGAAGCGCTCGCTGGCGGTGTTGTAGGCGCGCATGCTCAGGTTCTTGAGGTCGTCGGGCCCCTCCACCGACTGCTGGGTGTAGATGCCCTGGGGCGGCCAGGGCACGGCGAACAGCAGGCGCAGCCGCTGCTCGGCGAGCTCCTCGGCGATGACCTCTCGGGAGGCCTCCCAGAGGGTCTCGGCATCCTCGTAGCTCGACGCCAGGTAGGGCACGGAGTCGACCTCGAAGATCGGATTCTCGTTGGCCAGGCGCGACATGATCAGCTCGCCGATGGGCACGATGCCGCGCCGCACCGAGTTCTTGATCTCGGCATGGCCGATCAGCGAACCGTTGGAGTGCACGGTGATGTCCAGCTCGCCATCGGTGGCCTCGCGTACGTCATCGGCGAACTCGCGGATGTTGACGGTATGGAAGGTCATGTCGCCATACGGCGTGGGCATGTTCCACTCGGTCGCCGCCTGGGCGGTGCCGCCCAGGGTGGCTAGGCTGAGACCAATGGCGGCGGCCGAGGTCAGAGACAGGAGAGGGAAGCGGGCAGTCATGGGCGGTACCTCGTGTCGGATGCTTGTGATTGTTGCGGGACGGCGGGCGGCGTCGCAGGACGCCGCGGGCGAATCGTCTCGAACCAGTCTAGCGGGTGTTTGGACGGCAGATTAGGGAGGCGAGGGAGGTCGAGTCAACGATATGTAGACTAAAGAACGATGTGTTATCGATAAAACGTTGATAAATTCTCGATGAATTCAGGTTTCTAGGAGATGGAGCATGAAACGCCTGCTGCTCAATGCCGATATGGGCGAGAGCTTCGGTCCCTGGGTCATGGGACTGGACCACGAGGTCATGCCCCACGTGGACCTGGCCAACGTCGCCTGCGGTTTCCATGCCTCCGACCCCGACGTGATCCGCATGACCGTGCGGCTCGCCAAGCGTCACGGCGTCACCGTCGGCGCCCACCCGGCCTATCCGGACATGGTCGGCTTCGGCCGGCGTTCGATGGCCTGCTCGGCCGAGGAGATCGAGAACCTGGTGCTCTACCAGGTCGGCGCCCTGGCCGGGGTCTGTCGGGCCGAGGGCCTGGAGGTCGGCTACGTGAAGCCCCACGGCGCGCTCTACAACGACATGATGCGCGATCCCGACATCCTCGAGGCAGTGATGCGCGCGCTCACGGCCTTCGATGCCCGTCTGCCGCTGATGGCGATGGCCACCCGTGATCCTTCCGCAGCGCGCGAGCTGGCCGAGCGCCACGGCGTGACCCTGTGGTTCGAGGCTTTCGCCGATCGCGCCTACGATGGCGAGGGGCGGCTGGTCTCACGGCGCGAGCTCGGCGCGGTGCATCACGACCCCGAGGTGATCGTCGATCAGGCACGGCGCATCGCCGGTGGCGAGCCGCTGACGGCAAGTGACGGCAGCCGCCTGGTGCTGGCCGCCGACACCCTCTGCGTGCACGGCGACAACGCCGAGTCGATCGCCGCCATCCAGGCGATCCGCGAGGCCCTCGATAGCCCGGCGAGCGCCTCGTGAGCGGTCCGTTTCCGAAGGGGCTGCCGCGCCTCGAGCCCGCCGGGCTCGATGGCTGTTTGGTGCGCCTGTTCGATGCCATCGACGAGGCCAACATGCCCTGGCTCACCGCCCTGGTGAGAGACTGCGAGGCGGCCTTCGGTGATCGGCTGATCGACCTGGTGCCGTCCTACACCACCCTGCTGGTAATCTTCGACCCGCTGCGGCTCTCGCCGGCCGAGGCCCGGCAGCGGCTGAGTGAGCTGCTGGCGCGGCTCACTCCGGACGAAGAGACGTCGTATGCCCCGGTGAAGGAGCTGCCGGTGTGGTACGACGCCTCGGTGGGGCCGGAGCTTGGACGACTGGCCGAACTCGCGGGCATGAGTCGCGACGAGGTCATCGCCTGCCATAGCGAGCGCGACTACCGGGTCTTCGCCCTGGGCTTCGCCCCTGGCTTCGCCTTCATGGGCAGCGTCGATGCTCGCCTCGAGGCGCCGCGTCTGGATACTCCCCGGCGCCGGGTGCCGGCGGGCAGCGTGGCCGTGGCCGGCCGCCAGACTTCGGCCTACCCCGCGGTCACCCCGGGGGGCTGGAACCTGATCGGACGCACCCCGGCGGTGCTCTTCGATCGCGACCGCGAGGGCTTCAGCCTGCTGCAGGTGGGTGATCGGGTGCGTTTCGTGCCCATCGAGCGAGCCGAGTTCGAACGCCTGGGCGGCGATTCCCGCCCGATGGAGGAGGCACGATGAGTGATGCCATCGACGGCCTGTGCGTGACGCGCGCCGGTCCCCTGGCGCTGCTCCAGGATGCAGGGCGTTGCGGCGTACGCCGGCTGGGCGTGACTCAGGGCGGTCCGGCGGACCAGCACGGCTGGGCCTGGGCCAACCACCTCGTCGGCAACGCCTGGGGCACGCCGGCGCTGGAGGTGACCTTCGGGGGGCTGGAGCTGGTGGCCGAACGGGCGCTGGTGGTGGCCGTGGCCGGGGCGGATCTCGCCGCGACCCTCGACGGCGAGCCGCTTCCCGGCTGGCGTTCGCTCGCGATCAAGGCCGGCCAGCGACTCGCCTTCGATACGCCGGTCAACGGCCTTAGGGCCTACCTGGCGGTCGCCGGGGGCTTCTCGGCGCCGCCAGTGCTCGGCAGCGTGTCCTGCGTGGTGCGCGAGGGGCTCGGCGGCCACGATGGCCAGGGCCAGCGGCTGGTCGAGGGTGACCGGCTGCGGGTCACGCCGTGTCGCGCCGGTAGCGGTCGCGAGAGGGCTGGAGAAGCTCCTCCCCAGGAAGCGATCGACTATCGGCAGCCGGCCGTGCTGTCGCTGTTGCCGGGGGCTCAGGTGGGGGAGTTCAGCGGGGAGAGTCTCTATCGGGCCTTCAATATGCCCTGGCGGGTCGATGATCGCGCCGATCGCATGGGCGTTCGCCTCGCCGGCCCGCCACTTCATTGCCGGGTGACCAGCATGATCTCCGAGGGTATTGGCCTGGGTGCCGTGCAGGTGCCGCCCGACGGTCAGCCCATCGCCCTGCTCAACGATCGCCAGACCATCGGCGGCTATCCCCGGCTCGGCGCCCTCACGCCGCTGGCCTGTTCACGGCTGGCCCAGTGCCTGCCGGGACAGGAGGTGCGGCTGAAGGCGGTGCCTTCCGAGCGCGCGCTCGACGAATACCGCCGCTTTCGCCGCACCTTCGCCTGAACGAGGCGCCGTCTCCGGCGCCTCTTCGCACGTCTCGCCAGGCACCTCTTCAGGCCCTCATTTACGCGCCCAGGCCGCTCTCGCGCAGCAGCTGGTCGATGCTGCGCTCGACGCGGGGGGCGCCGCCCTCTAGCAGCAGCTGGGTCTCCAGATCGCTCAGGCCGTCCTGCACCAGGCGCTCGATCAGCTCGGCCTTGGTGATGCCGGTATGCTGGCAGGCCTGCTCGAGGCGGGTCTCGATGTCGCGGGAAAAACGCAGCAGGTGGGGCATGGGAAGATTCCTTGCAGTGGGTCCATGTCGAGTTTCTCAACGACGCATGACACCATCATGACGCCTGGGCGGGACGAAGGGAATGCCCGGGCGCGTCGCGGCGAGGGCTCAGGCCAGTCCCTGGTGGCGCATGGCCTCGGTGATGATCGGCACCGGCGTCATCAGGTGGTCGCGCATCATCCGCGCGGCGCGGTCCACGTGGCGGGAGAGGATGACCTCGACCAGCGCCGCGTGCTCGTCGCGCTTGCGCGCCAGGGCGTCGTTCGAGAAGACCGTTTCGCGCAGCCACAGGTGGCGATAGCGTTCCACCTGGTCGAAGAGGCCCTCGCGGACCTTGAGCAGGTGGGGCGAGTCGCAGCCGGCGACGATGGCGGTATGAAAGGCCTTGTGACGAGTATCCCACACCTCGAGCAGCTCCTCGGGGCTGTTGACCTCGGTCACCTTGGCCAGGGTATGGGCCTTGGCCAGGATCTCGGCCTCCCAGTCATCGCCGCCACGCTGGATGGCCAGCTCCAGCAGCAGTCCCTCGAGCTGGGCCCGGGCATCGTAGAGATCTTTGAGCTCCGACAGCGACATGGGCGCGACCCGGTAGCCCCGCTGGCTGATCGCCACCACCAGATGCTCGGCCACCAGCTGCGAGAGGGCCTCGCGCAGGGGGCCGATGCCCAGGCCATAGCGTTCCTTGAGCCCGCTCATCCGCAATTTCTCGCCGGGCGTAAAGACGCCGCGGATGATGTCGTGCTTCAGCCAGTGATAGGCACTGACGCCGAGGTTCTGTTTCGAGGTGGTGTCCATGGCCCGCTGTCGTCCTGAGTGTCTCGGCCATCATACCCAATGATCGCCACTATGGTGAATCATGCGCCCTGATGCCAAAACATGGACGCTTACGGGAATGGTGGATATTTCGAGCCGCGCCAGGGCCGGTGCCGAGCGAGCGGCGCTTCGCAGCCGCCGTCAGTCGGCGGCCTCGCGGGGCTGGCGAAGCTCCTGCCAAGCCGCGTAGGTGCTGAGAAATACGCGTCCGGTCAGGTCGTCGAGGAAGTCGCTGCGCTTGAGCCGGTCCATCACAGGCCCCTTGACCTCGGCAAGGTGCAGGGTGACCGAGGAGTCCTGGAGCCGGGCGTTGATCGCCTCGAGGCTCTCCAGGGCCGAGGCGTCGATCAGGTTGACCGCCGAGCAGATCAGCACCACGTGATCAAGCTCGGGACGGCTCGCCACCAGGGCGTAGAGGGTGTCCTCGAGATAGCGGGCGTTGGCGAAGTAGAGGCTCTCGTCGACGCGCAGCATGGCCAGGTGGCTGACGGTCTCGGTCTGGTGGCGATGCACGCTGCGAAAGTGCTCGGTGCCCTCGATTCGCCCCACCAGCACGCTGTGCGGGCGGCTGGTGCGGTAGAGGAAGAGCCCGATGGAAAGCAGTACCCCCGAGATGATGCCGGCCTCCACGCCCTCCACCAGGGTCAGCACGATGGTCACCGCCATGGCCGAGAAGTCGCTGCGCGAGTAGCGCCAGGTCTGGCGCATCATCGGGATGTCCACCAGGGTCAAGATGGAGACGGTGATGGTGGCGGCCAGCGTGGCGATGGGCAGGTGATGCAGTAGCGGGGTCAGGGCCAGCGTGACCGCCGCGATGCCAAGCGCCGCGAAGAAACCCGCCATGGGCGTGCGCGCCCCGGACTCGAAGTTGATCACGGTGCGCGAGAGCCCCCCGGTGACCGGCATGCCGCCGGTGAAGGCGGCCGCGACGTTGGCGCCGCCCAGGCCCACCAGCTCCTGGTTGGGCGAGATCCGCTCGCGACGTTTGGCGGCGAGCATCTGCGCCATGGAGATCGACTCAACGAAGCCGACCACGCTGATCAGCAGCGCCGGGATCAGCAGCGTTCGCCACAGCGACGGCTCCAGCGGCGGCAGGGTCAGCGGCGGGAGCCCCCCGAGCACGGCACCGACCACCGCCACGCCCCGCTCGGCGAGTCCCTGCTGCCAGCTGAGCAGCGTGGTCACGATCACCGCGATCACCGGACCCGTGCGAGTCAGCAGCGCGGCGAGCCCCGCCGGCAGGCCCATCGAGAGCAAGAGACGCTTGCCAAACTGTCGGAGGCCCACCAGGAAGGCGAGGCAGCCCAGGCCCATCAGCAGGGTCGTCCCGTGGGTCCGGCCCAGGTCGCCGGCGAGGCTCGCCACCAGGTCCAGGGCGGTGAAGCCGCTGGCCTCGATGCCGAGCAGGTGGGCCGCTTGGCTGGCGGCGATCAGCACCGCCGAGGCGGAGAGGAAGCCGGCAATCACCGGGTGGCTCAGGAAGTTGGCGAAGAAGCCCAGGCGCAGCAGCCCCATGGCGGTCAGCATCAGCCCCGAGAGCAGCGACAGCACCAGCGCCGCCTGGAGGTACTCAGGCGTGCCCGGCGCGGCCACCCCCGAAAGCGCCGCCCCGGTCATCAGGGCGATGATCGCCACCGGCCCCACGGCCAGGGTGCGGCTGGTGCCGAGCAGCGTATAGGCCAGCAGGGGCAGGATGCTGGCATAAAGGCCGACCACCGCGGGAAGCCCCGCTAGCAGCGCATAGGCCAGCGACTGGGGAATCACCATGATGCTGACGATCACCCCGGCCAGCAGGTCGGCGCCGGCCAGGCGGCGGGTGTAGTGGGGCAGCCAGGTGAGGATCGGGAGGTAGCGCTTGAGCATCCTGTCACGCCGTGTCGGTGGCTTTGGCAGCGGGCGGTGACCCGCGGGAATGCCGTCCAGACTAAACGATATTGCTCTCTGAGTTCAGCGTGAACACTCGCCCACTCGGGTGGGAAGGTAAGCGGGGGCCGCGCAAGCGTCGCTATTCTGGTGTCTTTTGCCCATGCACATAAGCCTTGAGTGTCTCGATGGTGGCTCCGCCTGCGCTACAGGCGAAATATGATCTCGACCACAGCGCAGCGTTCTTGCTGAGGCGTGGAATGTGGGTATTCAAGAACCGTACCCGCCGAGACGAAGTGGACTTCAAGTTGTTGACCAGCACGCTGACCGCCAGCTTTGGCGGATATTCCACGAGCAAATGGACATGATCTTCTTCACCGTCGAACTCAAGGATGCGGCAGTCCAGCTTCTCGCACGCCGATTCAAGCGCCTCGCGCAACTGAAGTGGTCCCTGAAATTCGGACCAGGCGCTAAGCTCTGATCAGACCGACCAGGAGACCCTGATCATGAGCAAGACACGTCGGCAGTACAGCAGCGAGTTCAAGGCCAAGGTGGCCCTCGCCGCGCTGAAGGGCGACGAGACAACCTCGGCGCTGGCCGCTCGCTTCGAGATCCATCCGTCCATGGTGAGCCAGTGGAAGCGTGAGCTACTCGATAACGCTGCCGGTCTCTTCGAGGGTAGCAGCGGCAAGGCAGCGCAGAAGAACCAGGAGGAGGTCGATACGCTCTAC
>NZ_FPAQ01000052.1 GCF_900116405.1 Halomonas saccharevitans
GCTGGCCGGCTTCCTGTGGGCCCTCGCCTGCGAGGCAATGGGCAAGCCACACGGCAGCCGGGCCACGACATGACGGCAGTGTCCCAGTGCCTGCGGGTCAGGGAGCGTCGGGCCGGTAGGAGAACCCCTGGCGGTCCTATGAGGCTCCCGCCCTCCGGGGCAGGGTGACCCTCGAGCGTAGAGCAGGGTAGCTCCGCGACGAAGTGATGACAGGTCGGTACCCAACCCACGAATACCAGAGAGATCCACCGTCGCTGATAGCCCCTCGCTTCCTGACCCGTAGGCATTGAGGACAACCGCATGCACTGAAGAGACAACCGAGCCCTTGACAGGTCAATCCATACCAGTACCAGAGCCTAGAAAGAGCCGAGAGCCCCAAGGGAGAACCGACGATGATGCGACACAGCCTGACGGCCCTGATGCTGGGCCTGATCCTGCTGGCGGCCCTGCCCGCCCAGGCCCAGCAGTTCGAACAGGTGGGGGACTACCAGATCCACTACAGCGCCGTGAACACCAGCTTCCTGCCGGAGGCGGTGGCCCGGGAGCACGGCATCCAGCGCAGCCAGGCCATGGCGCTGCTGAATGTCAGCGTGATGGAGCGCCTCGAGGACGGTTCGACCCGCCCCGTCATCGCCTCGGTCGAGGGTCGCAGCGGCACGCTCGACGGCAGCGAGGGCCGTCCGCTGGCCTTTCGCAGCCTGCGCATCAACGACACGCCCTCCCAGGTCGCGGTGTTTCGCATCCGCGAAGACGAGCCGATGCGCTTCGACCTGCGCGTGCGCTACGACCGCAATGCCGAGCCCGCCGAGGTGAGCTTCATCCAGCGCTTCTACATCGATCGATGAGCGCCTCGACCCAAGACGCTGCCGAGCCGGCCACGACCGCACCGCCCATCGCCCACGTCGCCGACCTCGCGGAGAGCGGCTCGCTCGGTGTGCGACTGCCCGACGGGCGCGATGCGCTGCTGGTGCGGGTGCATGGCCGGGTCAGCGCCTTCGAGAACCGCTGCCCCCACCAGGGCGTGCCCCTCGAGGCCGAACCGAACCGCTTCCTGGAGGCCGGCGGGGAGCTGATCCAGTGCGCCATGCACGGCGCGCTCTTCCTGCCCGAGGGCGGCGAGTGCGTGTTCGGCCCCTGCCAAGGCGAGCATCTGTGCCAGATTCCCGTCTCAGTCGACGACGACGGACGCATCCACCTGGCGGGTGAGTGAAACCGCAAGCCCCTTCCCCAGGCACACCGCCACCGGCACGCCGTCCTCGCGGACGAACTCGCAGCGCCGTGCCAGCACCTCCACGCCGCGCGCGGCCACCTCGCCAAGCGTCGCGGCATAGGCGGGGTCCAGGTGCGCGGCCGGCGCCACGTCCTCGATGCCCTCGTGAGCCACGCAGAACAGCAGCACCGCCCGGTGCCCCGCCTCGGCCAGCGCCGCCAGCGCCTCCAGGTGGCGGCGCCCCCGCGCGCTGACCGCGTCGGGGAAGTAGCCGTGGCCGTCGCTCTCCCTCAGCGTCACCTGCTTGACCTCGACGAAGGCCGTGCCGCGGTGCGCATCCTCGAGGCAGAAGTCGAGCCGGGTGCGTTCATGGCCGCTGCCCGCCGTCACTCCCTCACCCCACGCCGCCAGGCGCACCTCACGGCGGATTTCCGCGTAGCCCGCAAGCTCCTCTACGCTTCCTGCGTGCAGCGCCTCCTCGACGATGCGGTTGGCGCGCCCGGTGTGCACCGAGGTCGCCGCCACGCTGCCGTCGGATTGCGGCAGCTCGATCAGTTCCCAGGTCCAGGCCAGCTTGCGGGCCGGGTTGTCGCTGGCGGCGAGCCACACCCGGCAGCCCGGCACGTTCACCGCCCGCATCGAGCCGGTATTGGGACAGTGCGCCACCACCTCGCGGCCGTCATCGAGGCGCACGTCGGCCAGGAAGCGCTTGTAGCGACGCAGCAGGGTGCCGGGCACCAGAGTCGGATAGATCATCAGCGACGCGCCAGGAAGCGCTCGAGGCGGCTCACCGCCTCCTCGAGGCGCGCCTCGCCGGTGGTGAAGGCGATGCGCACGTGATGCTCGCCCCCCGCCAGGGCGAAGTCGGTGCCCGGGGTGATGGCGACGTTCTCCTCCTCGAGCAACGCCCGGCAGAACGCCTCGCTGTCGTCGCTGACACGGGAGACGTCGAGCCACAGGTAGAAGGCCCCCTGGGGCGGCAGCGACGGCGCCAGCCCCAGCCGCGAGAGCCCCGCCAGCAGGGCATCGCGGCGCCGGCCGAGCTCGAGCCGCCGCGCCTCGAGGATCTCGCGGCATTCGGGCGTGAAGGCGGCCAGGGCGGCGTGCTGGGCCGGGGTGGAGGCGGCCAGGAAGACGTTCTGGGCCAGCCGAGTGAGCGGCTCCACCGCCGCCTCGGGGGCCAGCAGCCAGCCCAGGCGCCAGCCGGTCATGCCGAAGTACTTCGAGAAGCTGTTGACCACGAAGGCATCCGGAGTGGTCGCGGCCACCGAGAGCGGCGGCAGGTCATAGCAGAGCCCCTGGTAGATCTCGTCGACCAGCAGCTCGCCGCCGCACGCCTTCACGGTGTCGGCCACCGCCGCGAGCCGGCCGGCGTCGAGCATATGGCCGGTCGGGTTGGAGGGCGTGGCCAGCATGGCGAGCCGAGTGTCAGCCTGCCAGTGGCGCGCCACCAGCTCGGCATCGAGCTGCCAGCCGCTCTCCGGCCCCACCGGCACGGCATCGACCTCGGCGCCGGCCAGGGCCATGAAGTGACGGTTGCAGGGGTAGTTGGGGTCGGCCATCAGCACCCGGTCGCCGCGGCCCGCCAGCAGCTGGCTGGCCAGCAGCAGCGCCCCGGAGGCCCCCGGCGTGATCAGGATGCGCGCCGGGTCGACCGCGGCGCCGAAGTGCTCGGCGTAGTGCCCGGCGATCGCCTCGCGCAGCGCCGGCAGGCCGGCCGCCGGCGTATAGCGGGTCTGGCCGGCATCCAGGGCGTCGCGGCCAGCCGTCACGACCGGCGCGGGGGTGGCGAAGTCGGGCTCGCCGATCTCCAGGTGGATGACGTCGTGACCGGCGGCCTCCCGGGCCTGGGCGATCTCCAGCAGGCTCATCACGCGAAAGGGGGCGATACGCGCCACCCGGGCATTCCAGCTCATCCATGGCTCCTCTGGTCGCGCCGGAGAGCGAAGGGCATCTTGCCGACGATCGGTGGTCAAAACTGACATGTTACGACTTTTGGCGCGATGCAGCAGTCCCGACGCCGCCGGAGGTTGCAACGCCGGTCTTTTTCCGATAAACAAGCATCCCTTTGGCGTGAAATACCCTGCCCGCAGCAGGTATTGATCAGCAGTCACTCAAGACACGAGGCGGACCCATGCCAGTAGCAGAAAAGAAGATGGATGCTCCCAAGAAATTCACCCCGTACGAGCCGGCGGCGGGTGAAGAGTACATGAACGAGAAGCAGCTGGAGCACTTCCGCAAGATCCTGCTGGGCTGGAAACAGGAGCTCATGGAAGAGGTCGACCGCACCGTTCGCCACCTGCAGGAAGAGGCGAACAACTACGCCGACCCGGCCGACCGAGCCACCCAGGAAGAGGGCTTCAACCTGGAGCTGCGCACGCGGGATCGCGAGCGCAAGCTGCTCAAGAAGATCAACGAGACCCTCGACAACATCGATGATGACGATTACGGCTTCTGCGAGGCCTGCGGCGTCGAGATCGGCATCCGCCGCCTCGAGGCGCGACCCACCGCCACCCTGTGCGTGGACTGCAAGACCCTGGCCGAGCTCAAGGAAAAGCAGCTGGGCGGCTGACGGCGATGCCGATGCCTCGGAACTCCCCCCGCGACGGGCACCTGAGGGTGCCCGTTTGCGTGTCGGCCCTTCACGCGGGAGTCGTGCGATGAGCGGCTATCGCGGCCGCTTCGCGCCTACCCCCTCGGGCCCGCTGCACTTCGGCTCCCTGGTGGCGGCCCTGGCGAGCTTCCTCGATGCCCGCCGCGCAGGCGGCGAGTGGCGGCTGCGCATCGAGGACATCGACCCGCCGCGCTGCCCGGCCGGCGCCGCCGATACCATCCTGCGCCAGCTCAAGGCCTTCGGCCTTCACTGGGACGGCCCGGTGAGCTGGCAGCACGAGCGCGACGACGCCTACGCCGCCGCGCTCGAGCGCCTCAGGACCGCGGGCCTCGCCTACCCCTGCAGCTGCTCGCGCAAGCAGTGGCGCGATTACCCCGTCTATCCCGGCTGGTGCCGCCACGGCGTGTGCGATCCCGCCAAGCCGATGGCCTGGCGACTGCGCAGCGATCTGGGGCCGCGCCCGGTAGTCTGGCCGGATCGCCTGTTCGGCGAACAGCGCTTCGATCCGGCCGAGCTCGGCGACGTGGTGCTGAAGCGCAAGGACGGCCTCTGGGCCTATCAGCTCGCGGTGGTGGTGGATGATGCCGACCAGGGCATCAGCGACGTGGTGCGCGGTGTCGACCTGCTCGACAACACCCCCTGGCAGCGCCAGCTGCAGCAGGCGCTGGGCTATCCTGAGCCGCGCTACCTGCATCTGCCGCTGATCCTCGGTGACGACGGCCAGAAACTCTCCAAGCAGAACCTGGCACCGCCCCTGCCGGAGGTCGATGACGCGGTGCGACCGCTGCTGCATGCGGCCCTGGCGGCGCTGGATCAGGCGCCCCCGCGGGAGCTTGCCACAGCCCCGGTGGCCGAGCAGCTCCAGTGGGGCATCAGGCACTGGGACGTCGCCCGGCTTCGCGCCGCGCCCCATCGCCAGACCGACGCCACCACCCCCTGAGAGGAGCCCGACGTGTACGTCTATCGCATCATGCTCTTCCTGGTCTTCGGCGGGTATCTGCTCTCGCCGCTGCTGATGAGCGGCTGGGCGAGTCCCGAGATCGCCTGGTATCGCCCCTTCGTGGTGTGGGGCGTGCTGATCGCCCTGACCCTGTGGCTGGAACAGAAGAGAAAGCTCGATGAACGCTAGTCTCGGCGCCGTCCTGGCACTGGGCAGCGGCTACCTGCTGCTGCTGTTTCTCTGCGCCCTGGCGGTGGAGCGCGGCTGGATTCCCACGCGTATCGCCCGCCACCCGGTGGTCTACACCCTGGCGCTCGGCACCTATGCCAGCGCCTGGGCGATCTACGGCAGCCTGGAGCTGGCCGGCCGCGCCGGCTACGGCTACCTGGCCTACTACCTGGGGGTGGCCGGCGCCTTCCTGCTCGCCCCGGTGCTGCTGGTACCGATCCAGCGCATGACCCGCACCTACCAGCTCGCCTCGCTGGCCGACCTGTTCGCCTTCCGCTTCCGCTCGCGCTGGGTCGGCACCCTGATCACCCTGGTCAGCCTGCTCTCCGTGCTGCCACTGCTGGCCCTCCAGGTGCAGACCCTGGGCGACTCCATCCATCTGCTGACCGGCACCGCCTCGCCGTCGCTGCTGGCGCTTGCGTTCTGTGCGCTGATCGCGCTGTTCGCGATCCTCTTCGGCGCCCGACACACTCGGCTCCACGCCCGCCACGACACCCTGCTGGCGGCCATCGCCCTGGAATCGCTGGTCAAGCTGGTCGCCATGCTGGCGCTGGGCGGCTTCGCGCTGTTCGTGGTCTTCAACGGCCCCGGGGACCTGCAGGCCTGGCTCGACGGCCCGGGCCGCCTGGCCCAGGCGCGGGTGGAGCATCTGGATCCGGCCCAGTGGCGCACCCTGCTGCTGCTGTTCTTCGCCGCGGCCTTCCTGATGCCGCACATGTTCCACATCACCTTCGCCGAGACGCTCTCGCGGCGCACCCTGCTGCAGGCCGCCTGGGCGCTGCCGCTGTTCCTGCTGCTGATGGCGCTGCCGGTGCCGCTGATCCTGTGGGCCGCCCAGCGCCTGGGCACCGATGCCGCGGGGCTCGGCGGCGCCTACCTGGCCTACGGGCTCTCGGAATCGCTGTGGTTGCAGGGCGTGGTCTTCATCGCCGGCCTCGCGGCCACCAGCGGCACCATGATCATCATCTCGCTGGCGCTGTCGGGGATGATCCTCAACCACCTGGTGCTGGTCGCCCATCCCCCGGTGGACCAGCCGGACCTCTACCACTGGCTGCGCTGGCTGCGGCGCGCGCTGATCGGCGCGGTGATCTTCGCCGGCTGGCTCTTCTATCGCCTGGTGGGGGTGAACCACGACCTCACCACCCTGGGGCTTGCCGCCTTCATCGGCATGGCCCAGTGCCTGCCGGGCATGCTGGCGCTGCTCTACTGGCCCGGCGCCAACCGCAAGGGCATGGTCAGCGGACTGACGGCCGGCGTGCTGGTGTGGCTCGCCGGCAGCTGGGTGCCGCTGCTCACCGACTTGCCGGCCCAGGTGCTGCTGCCGCCGGGCCTCGAGGCCCTGGCCGGCCAGCCGGACTGGTACGTGGTGACGATCGTCTCGCTGGCGGCCAACATCCTCACCTTCATCCTGGTCTCGCTGCTCACGCCCACCTCCGACGGCGAACGCGCCGCGGCGGAGGCCTGCTCGGTGGACGCGGTGATCCGCCCCAAGCGCCTGCCGCTGGTCGCCGGCAACGGCGAGGAGTTCAAGTATCACCTGGCCCGCGCCCTCGGCGAGGAGGTCGCCGGCCGCGAGGTCGACCGGGCGCTGACCGACCTGGGCCTGTCGCCGCTGGACGGGCGCCCCTATGCGCTGCGCCGCCTGCGCGATCGCATCCAGGCCAACCTCTCCGGGCTGATGGGCCCGTCGGTGGCCCAGGACATGGTCGACCGCCACCTGCCCTATCGCCGCGGCGGCCAGGAGCCCACCGATGACATCCACTTCGTCGAGAGCCGCCTGGAGGCCTACCGCACCCGGCTGACGGGCCTCGCCCGCGAACTCGACGGCCTGCGCCGCTATCATCGCCGCATCCTCACTCGCCTGCCGGTAGGCCTGTGCGCCTTCGGCGTCGATGACGAGCTGTTGATGTGGAATGACGCCCTCGCCGAGCTGACCGGCATCGACGGCGCCAGCGTGGTCGGCTCCCGTCGGGACAGCCTGCCGGCCCCCTGGAACGACCTGCTGGGACGCATGTTCCTCGAGCATCACGATCACCTCTACAAGCAGCCGGTGACGCTGGAGGGCACGCTCCGCCACCTGAGCCTGCACAAGGCCGAGCTCACCGCCGACGAGGATATCCGCGGCGGCACCGTGGTGCTGGTCGAGGATCACAGCGAGATGAAGTGGCTAGAGGACGAACTGGTGCACGCCGCGCGGCTCGCCTCGATCGGCCAGCTGGCGGCCGGGGTGGCACACGAGATCGGCAACCCCGTCACCGGCATCTCCTCGCTGGCGCAGAACCTGCGCTACGATACCGACGACCCGGAGGTGCTGGGGACCGCGACCCAGATCCAGCAGCTCACCGACCGCATCTCGCGCATCGTCGAGTCGCTGGTCGGCTTCGCCCACGGCGGTCGCCACGTGGCGGGGCAGACCTTCGCCGCGGTCTCGCTGGCCGAGGTGACCGATGAGGCCCTGCACTTGATCCACCTGGCCCGCTCGGGGGAGGATATCCACTACCGTAATCGCTGCCCCGAGGGCCTCCAGGTCGAGGGCGATGCCCAGCGGCTGCTGCAGGTGCTGGTCAACCTGATCGGCAACGCCCGGGATGCCAGCGTCCCCGGCGGCGAGGTGATCGTCGACGCCGGCCGCCAGGGCGAGTGGCTGCACGTCACCGTCACCGACCAGGGCCACGGCATCGCCGAGCACGTGCGCGATCACCTGTTCGAGCCCTTCACCACGACCAAGCCGCCCGGCGAGGGCACCGGGCTTGGCCTGCCGCTGGTCTACAGCATCATCGCCGAGCACGGCGGCCATATCGATATCGACTCCCCGCCCCCCGGGCAGGCCCAGGGCACCCGCATTAACCTGTGGCTGCCCCTCAACACAGAGCATGGTGACCCCACCGATGAGCCGGATCCTGATCGTTGAAGACGAAGCCATCATCCGCAGCGCCCTGAGGCGGCTGCTGGAACGGCACGACCACCGGGTCAGCGAGGCGGGGTCGGTGGCCGAGGCCCTGGCTCTCGAGCCCCAGGGATTCGACCTGGTGATCAGCGATCTGCGCCTGCCCGGCGAGCCCGGCACCGAGCTGATCGCCCGCGCCGCCCCCGTGCCGGTGCTGATCATGACCAGCTACGCGAGCATGCGCTCGGCAGTGGAGGCCTTGAAGCAGGGCGCCGTGGACTATGTCGCCAAGCCCTTCGATCACGACGAGCTGCTCGAGACCGTGGCCCGGGTCCTGCACCAGCAGGCCACCCAGCAGGGCGAGCCACCCGACATCACCGAGCCCAACGGCCAGCGTCAGACCATGATCGGCAACTGCCCCGCCATGCAGGTGGTCTACACCCGCATCCGCAAGGCGGCGCCCGCCGATGTCACGGTGCTGGTGCAGGGCGAATCGGGCACCGGCAAGGAGCTGGTGGCTCGGGCCCTGCACCAGCAGAGCCGGCGCGCCGGCGCACCGCTTATCTGCGTCAACTGTGCGGCCATTCCCGAGACGCTGATCGAGTCCGAGCTGTTCGGCCACGAGAAGGGCGCCTTCACCGGCGCCAGCGCCGCACGTACCGGGCTAGTCGAGGCCGCCGATGGCGGCACCCTGTTCCTCGACGAGATCGGCGAACTGCCCCTCGATGCCCAGGCGCGCCTGCTGCGCGTGCTGCAGGAGGGCGAGATCCGCAAGATCGGCTCGGTGGAGACCCGCCACGTGAACGTGCGCCTGATCGCCGCCACCCACCGCGACCTGCAGAGCCTGTCGAAGACCGGCGAGTTTCGCCTCGACCTCTACTATCGCCTCAACGTGATGCAGATCGACCTGCCCTCCCTGCGCGAGCGCGAGGATGACATCCTGCAGATCGCCGATGTCCTCCTGGAGAAGGCCTGTCGCCGCCACGAGCGGGAAGGCCTACGGCTCTCACGGGCCGCCCGCCGAACCATCCGCGACTACCCCTGGCCCGGCAACGTGCGCGAGCTGGAGAACGCCCTGGAGCGCGGCGTCATCCTCGCCGAGGGCCACCTGATCCATCCCGACGACCTGGGCCTGGCCACTGCGCCCCGGCCTCTCCTGGAGCCGGCAAGCCAGGTGCCGGCCTCGTCCGGCCACGCGGAACCGGAGCCCGGTGAAGAGGACGACCTCTCCCTGGAGGACTATTTCCAGCACTTCGTGCTGGAGCACCAAGACCAGATGAGCGAGACCGAGCTCGCCCAGAAACTCGGCATCAGCCGCAAGTGCCTGTGGGAGCGGCGCCAGCGCCTGGGCATCCCGCGCAAGAAGAGCCCGCGCCGCAACACGGGATGACGCCGCCTGACCCTACGACCCCTGACCATACGACCATAGTGTAAGCGCCCGCGGCCGACGCCGCGGGCGCCGTTTTTCCCCCTTCCCGACCACGTTCTGCACCATTTGTTACCTTCCCACACAGCCACTGCCCCAAGGCGGGGCCAGATGGGTAACACTCGGCCGCCGTGTCGCAACATGGCTCCAGCGACCCATACACACACCCATGTTTTATAACGTTTTTCTCGACAGTGGCACGCCACCTGCTACTACTAGAGCAAGAAAAACAAATCCGGACGTCACCCGGTGCCAACAACAACAACAAGGCAACCAGGCGTGACAGGGCCCGTCCCGACAACAACAAGACACTCGGGCCCCTACGACTTCGGCGCTTGCCGACAACAAGAACAGCAGCGGCACAGCGCGAGGCCTTCGAGACTCAACAACAACAAGCTGCTCGAAGCACCGGAGCCATCAGGACGCGACGCACCCAAGTACGGCCAACAACAATGACAACGGCCAGCGAGGTGCACTCCCGGCAACAATGCCAACAATCCGGGAGGAGGCATACTTTCATGCCGTCGTGGTTGGACTATTGTTTTGAATACGAGACGGTCGCCGTCAGGAGCATCAACAACCATAACAACACCGCTTGCCTGAACACTCCTTGGTGACTGTGGTGCGTATTCAGGGCGATGCGCCATCACGAAGAAAAATCAGCTGCACGGACGCAGCATCCTGCTTTTCAGGGGAGGCCACCGGCCTCCCCTTTCTATGTCTGACCCATGCCTGCCACCCCCTGTCCGGCAACGCCTGGACGCCCCTCATGACCTGGCGATCGCCGGCTCATCGCCGCCCCGCGCTTTGCAAGGTGTCAGTGGTCGGCTACACTCAACGCTTTTCCGCGTCCCGCGAGTCGATATCGCCGCATGATCAAAGGTTTTACCCGCTTTCTGCAGAGCCCGGGCCAGCACTTCAAGTCGCTGTTCGGCCCTCAGGATGCGCCGGCCGGCAGCACCGGTCCTCGCATCATTCCCCGTCAGGAACACCCGGTCTCGCGTCAGCACTTCAGTGACGCCGCCATCAAGGTGCTCTACCGCCTGCACAATGCCGGTTTCCAGGCCTTCCTGGTCGGCGGGTGCATCCGCGACTCGCTGCTCGGCCATATGCCCAAGGATTTCGACGTCGCCACCGATGCGACGCCGGAACAGATCCGCGAGCTGTTTCGCAACTCGCGAATCATCGGCCGGCGCTTTCGCATCGTGCACGTGCGCTTCGGCCGCGAGGTGATCGAGGTCACCACCTTCCGCGGCAAGCCCAACGACGATCATGCCGATCATATCTCCCAGCAGTCGGATGATGGCCTGCTGCTGCGCGACAACGTCTGGGGCAACCTCGAGGAGGATGCCCTGCGTCGCGACTTCACGGTCAACGCCCTCTACTACAACATCGCCGACTTCTCGATCCACGACTTCGCCGATGGCGTCAAGGACATCGAGGCCCGCACCCTGCGGCTGATCGGCGACCCGGCGACGCGCTATCGCGAGGACCCGGTGAGGATGCTGCGCGCGGTGCGCTTCGCCGCGAAGCTCGACTTCCACCTCGATCCGGCCACCGAAGCGCCCATCGCCGAGGCCGCACCGCTGCTGCTGCAGATTCCGCCGGCCCGGCTGTTCGACGAGATCCTCAAACTGTTCATGGCCGGCCACGGGGTCGTCACCTTCCAGCTGCTGCGCCGCTACGGTCTGTTCGCCATGCTCTTCCCCGAGGCCGACGAGGCCATGGAGGAGCAGCCCTGGGCCGAGCGCCTGGTCGAGCAGGCGCTTTCGAGCACCGATCGCCGCATCCGCGAGGAGCGCCCGGTAACGCCGGCCTTCCTGTTCGCCGCCCTGCTCTGGGCGCCCGTCCAGCAGCGTCAGGCGATCCTCGAGGCCGAGGGCATGCCGGCGATCCCCGCGCTCCAGACGGCCTCCCAGCAGGTGGTGTCGCGCCAGCTCCAGCACATCTCGATTCCCAAGCGCTTCAGCCTGCCGATGCGCGACATCTGGGATCTGCAGCAGCGGCTGCCGCTGCGCCGCGGCAAGCGCGTCTTCCAGACCCGCGAGCATCCGCGCTTCCGGGCCGCCTACGACTTCCTGCTGCTGCGCGAGGAGGCCGGCGAGCTCGACCCGGGCCTAGGCGACTGGTGGACCGCCTTCCAGCATGCCGACGAGCACGAGCAGCGCCGCCTGCTGAGCAAGGTCGGCGCCGACCCGGCCGGCAGCGGAGCGCCGCGCAAGCGCCGCCGGCGGCGCCGCAAGCCGCGGGGCCCCGCGAGCGACGCATGACATGAGTGGCGAGCCTAATACCGGGCATCACGCCTGGATCGGCCTGGGCAGCAACCTCGATGGCCCGCGCGAGCATGTTGCGCGCGCCCTCGATGAACTCGAGCGTCTGCCGCTGACGCGCCGCGTCGCCGCCTCGAGGCTCTACGCCAGCCGTCCGATGGGGCCTGCCGACCAGCCCGACTACGTCAACGCCGTGGCGCATCTGGTGACGCGGCTCTCGCCGCTTGCCCTGCTCGATCAGCTGCAGGCCCTCGAACAGCGCCATGGCCGGGTGCGCGGTCGCCGCTGGGGACCCCGCACCCTGGACCTGGACCTACTTCTATATGATGACCGCCGGCTAACGCTGCCGCGCCTCACCCTGCCCCATCCGGAGATGGCCCGGCGCGCCTTCGTGCTGGTGCCACTGGTCGAGCTGGCCCCGAGCCTCGCGCTCGACGGCACGCCGCTGGCCCGCCTCGCGGCCGAGCTCGAATCCCAGGACCTGGCGCCGGTGTTACCGACCGGCGGATGATGGCCCCACACTGTTACCTATCGACACCCCGGCATGATTCGGGTAACAATCGCGGGTTACACCGAGGACGGTCCGCCAGAGGCCTCCCCCCGACCAGACGATGAGAGCACGCCATGAAAACCGTCACCCTGAGCACGCTGTCGGCCCTCAAGCGCGCCGGTGAGCCCTTCAGCTGCCTGACCGCCTACGACGCCTCCTTCGCACGGGCGGCCGGCGAGGCCGGCATCGAGGTGCTGCTGGTGGGCGATTCGCTGGGCATGGTCCTGCAGGGGCATGCCAGCACCCTGCCGGTGACCCTCGACGAGGTCTGCTACCACACCCGCTGCGTGGCGCGCGGCAAGGGCAAGAGCCTGCTGATGGTCGACCTGCCCTTCATGAGCAACTCCAGCACCGAGCGCCTGCTCCAGGATGCCGGCGCCCTGATGCGCGCCGGCGCCGAGCTGGTCAAGGTCGAGGGCGAGGCCTGGATGGCCGAGGGCATTCGCGAGCTGACGCGCCGCGGCGTGCCGGTCTGCGCCCACCTCGGCCTGACCCCCCAGTCGGTCTACCAGCTGGGCGGCTACAAGGTGCAGGGCCGCGAGTCCGAGCAGGCGACGCGGATCCTCGAGGATGCCCGCACCCTGGTCGAGGCAGGCGCCTCGGTGATCCTGTTGGAGTGCGTGCCGGCGAGCCTGGGTCGGGCAGTGAGCGAAGCGCTGGAGGTGCCGGTGATCGGCATCGGCGCCGGCCCCGATACCGACGGCCAGATTCTCGTGATGCACGATGTGCTGGGCGTGACCCACGGCCGCACGCCGCGCTTCGTCAAGAACTTCATGGTGGATGCCGACGACATCCAGGGCGCCTTCCGTCACTACCACGAGGACGTCAAGGCCCGCCGCTTCCCCGCCGAAGTGCACTGCTTCTAAGTCTTTATTCCGGGAGCCCTAGACGATGCGCACCCTGCACGAGATTGCCCCCCTGCGCGAGACGCTCGACGAGGCCCGTCGACGCGGCCAGCGCATCGCCCTGGTACCGACCATGGGCAACCTCCACGAGGGCCACCTGGCGCTGGTGGCGGAAGCCCGCCGCCGGGGCGACATAGTGGTGGCGACCATCTTCGTCAATCCGCTGCAGTTCGGCCCCGGCGAGGATCTCGACGCCTACCCGCGCACCCTCGCCGAAGACCAGGCGAAGCTCCAGGCGGCCGGCTGCGACCTGCTGTTCGCCCCCGAGACCACCACCCTCTACCCCCGCGGGCTCAACGCCCAGACCCGGGTCTGCGTCCCCGAGGTCAGCGAGGGCCTGTGCGGCGGTGACCGCCCCGGCCACTTCGACGGGGTCGCCACCGTGGTCACCATGCTCTTCCAGCTGGCGCAGCCCGACGTGGCCTGCTTCGGCGAGAAGGACTACCAGCAGCTGGCGGTGATCCGCCGCCTGGTGGCCGATCTGCACCTGCCGGTGGAGATCATCGGCGTGCCGATCGTGCGCGCCGAGGACGGCCTCGCGCTCTCCTCGCGCAACGGCTACCTGGATGGCGCACAGCGCAGCGTCGCCCCGACCCTCTATGCGACCCTGGGCGCACTGCGCGAGGCGCTGGAGAACGGCGCCGCCCCGCACGAGACCCTGAACGATGGCCTCGCCAGGCTGAAGGACGCCGGCTTCGCGCCGGACTACCTGGAGCTGCGCGCCGCCGACCTGGGCCCGGTCGAGGCGACGACGCGCGAGGCCGTGCTGCTCGCCGCGGCCCGCCTGGGCCCGACCCGACTGATCGATAACCTGAGCCTGACCCTGCCGCGCTGACCGCGCGGCATCGCGACCAGAGGAACCCTTGTCCCATGCAGACCATCATGCTCAAGGCCAAGCTGCACATGGCCCGCGTCACCCATGCCGTGCTCAACTACGAAGGCTCCTGCGCCATCGACGGTGAGCTGCTGGACATGTCCGGCATCCGCGAGAACGAACAGATCCAGATCTACAACGTCGAGAACGGCCAGCGCTTCACCACCTACGCCATTCGCGCCGAGGAAGGCTCGCGGATCATCTCGGTGAACGGCGCAGCCGCCCACCTCGCCAGCGAAGGGCAGCGCGTGATCATCTGCAGCTACGCCCACTACAGCGAGACGGAGCTCGACGCCCATCAGCCAGCGCTGGTCTATCTCAAGGAAGGCAACGTCATCAGCCATACCAGCAACGCCATTCCCGTACAGCTGGCCTGACGCCCCGCGGGCACCCCATCCCCGGGGTGCCCCGCTTCCTCCCCGTGCCTTCCGCCCGAGCTTTTCCCCAGGCCTTCCACGCCGAGCTCTTCCCGTGCCGCCCTCCGCGTAACGCTCTCGCCCTCCGATCTCCTCGCGATGCAGGCGCCGCGACGCCCCCTACGGCCATGGAAGCATTGCCGCGACGCACAAGACTCCCCTATGCTGAGAGACCCGGCTCTGTCTGAGACGTCATCTCGTGCAGGGTGTCCCCCAGACACGGCCGCCAGTCCGCTACCTATCTTCAGGAGTATCCCGCATGCAAGACGTGGTGATCGTTGCCGCACGCCGTACCGCCGTCGGCACCTTCGGCGGCTCCCTGGCCGGCATTTCCGCCAGCGACCTGGGCGCGCATGTCATCAAGGACATCCTGGCCTCCACCGGCGTCGCCGGCGACCAGGTGGATGAGGTCCTGCTCGGTCAGGTGTTGACCGCTGGCGTCGGCCAGAACCCCGCCCGCCAGGCGAGCATCAAGGCCGGCCTGCCGGACGCGGTGCCCGCCATGACCATCAACAAGGTCTGCGGCTCCGGCCTCAAGGCCCTGCACCTGGCGACCCAGGCGATCCGCTGCGGCGATGCCGAGCTGATCATCGCCGGCGGCCAGGAGAACATGTCCGCCTCGCCGCACGTGCTGCCCAATTCGCGTACCGGCCAGCGCATGGGCGACTGGAAGGCCGTCGACAGCATGGTCCACGACGGCCTGTGGGACGCCTTCAACAACTACCACATGGGCATCACGGCCGAAAACCTGGCCGACAAGTACGGCATCACCCGCGAGGCGATGGACGAGTTCGCCGCCGCTTCCCAGCAGAAGGCCGCCGCGGCCATCCGCGAGGGCAAGTTCAAGGGCCAGATCGTCCCGGTCGAGATCCCCCAGCGCAAGGGCGACCCGGTGGTCTTCGACACCGACGAGGGCCCGCGCGACGTGACCGCCGAGAAGCTTTCCGGCATGCGCCCCGCCTTCAAGAAGGACGGCAGCGTCACCGCCGGCAACGCCTCCTCCATCAACGATGGCGCCGCCGTGGTCATGCTCTGCTCCGCCGAGAAGGCCAAGGCGCTGGGCCTCGAGCCGCTGGCGCGCATCGCCGCCTACTCCAACGCCGGCGTCGATCCGTCCATCATGGGCATCGGCCCGGCCCCGGCGACCCGTCGCTGCCTGGAGAAGGCCGGCTGGAGCATCGATGACCTGGATCTGGTCGAGGCCAACGAGGCCTTCGCCGCCCAGGCGCTCTCGGTCAACAAGGAGCTCGGCTGGGATACCGACAAGGTCAACGTCAACGGCGGCGCCATCGCCATCGGCCACCCCATCGGCGCTTCCGGCTGCCGCATCCTGGTGACCCTGGTGCACGAGATGATCGCCCGGGATGCCAAGAAGGGTCTGGCGACGCTATGCATTGGCGGCGGGCAAGGCGTCGCGCTGGCGATCGAGCGCTGAGGAAACCCTGATTCATTGCTGCGCTCCGGCTCTTTGTGAAAAGCCCTGACCGCCGGCGGTGCTCGGAATCCTCATGTAGCGAGCTACACTCCGGTTCCTGCGCTCCGGCGGCGATCAGTAAGCGGTCCACAAACCCCACCTGTTGCGGCGTGAGTCAGACCGGTAGAGTCTCTTTCCAGCGCCAGGGAAGCAGTGTGTCGAGATCCTCACCCTCACCGAGAGTTGGCAGAGTCTCGAACACGAACTGCAGGTATTCGTAGGGCGAGAGGCCGTTGGCCTTGGCCGTCTCAATCAGACTGTAGATCGCCGCGCTGGCCTGGGCGCCGCTCGGCGTTTGACTGAAGAGCCAGTTTTTTCGACCGACTACAAAGGGGCGAATCGCATTTTCCGCTGCGTTGTTGTCCAGCGGGATCAGTCCGTCATCGAGGAAGCGTGTCAGGCGCTGCCACTGGCCATCCAGATAGTGCA